>NZ_JBFTIM010000005.1:0-414355 GCF_056394765.1 Mycoplana sp. 10N416
GAGGATAACCTGCAGCCTCTCCTTGCTCCGGCGAAGGAGTTCTTCGGCGCGTTGGTGGGCTTCCTGAGCACGTCTGCTTTCAATGCTGAACCCGAGCTGGCGAGCGATTGTAAGTGATAGGATTGCCTCGTCCTGGGTGAAAACATGCGGCTGTTCGCGATAGGTCATGAATTTTCCAATGACGCGGCCATTGGCGGTCAACGGAATGAAGGCCAGTGCGTGAATACCTTCGGCCTTTATCGTTTGCTTGAGAGCTTCCGATTCATCCGAGGCTTCAATCTCGCCAATGAAAATCGGGACGGCTTCACAGTCGCCTGGCTTCCAGGGCGAATGTCCGTCGACAGCCTCGCGATACGCTTCTGAAAGGCCGCGCCAGGCGACAAAGCGCATCACACCCGTCTGATCGAAGAGCAGAATCGAGGCGCGCTCGCAGCGCAAGGCCGCGCCGATGGCGTCGAACGTCGCGTTATACACGTCCGCCAATGAATTTGCCCTGTAGAGGGCGTCGGTGAACTGAAAAAGGGCCCCCAGTTCGTCGGCCTTCCTGCTCCTCAGCCGAGAGTCACGGAGATATTCCGTCATGCCCACCTCCGCTGCGTCAGAACGTCCGACGCCACCCGATACTCAACTACGCGTCGGGTTTCATCGGCCGGGTCGCGGCATGATATTGTCGGCGCGCCGTCAGACGCAGTCACTCCTGCTTCCAGGCAACGGCTGGGATCATCGTACTTGATTGAGTTGCGCACGTCTCGCAAAACTTCCCCCGCTGCCGCAACCCCTTTATGGGAGCCTGTTTTCGCCACTGGCTGCGCCGCAACAACCTGGCGCTGCTTACATTCCGCTGGGGAGGAAGCATTTGCGGCTTACTCGACAATGCCCGCCGCAGTGCAACGCAGGCATACTGGAACCAAAGTCACTGGCTCGCATTCATCATTCGCCCATCAACATGGCGGCAGCTTGCGGAACCACCATGCGAATGACCGAACACGACCCGATTGCCGGTGAAATCGTCCTGTGTATTCCTGCGAAACTCATTCTGTTCCCGCGCGCGGCTGGCGAAGCGAGAGTCGCCTGGTTTTAGTGCGGATTGCTGTGACTTGGCCACGGCTGCTCCGGCCAACCAGGAATGGCACATCCGCGGTCATGAGGATGCCATCAGCCGCCTTCGGAGGATGAAATGACAACACCTTCAACCTACTGCAGCCTCTTTGCGGGTCGCCGAATTTTGGTGGTTGAAGACGAATATCTACTTGCCGACGAGTGCCGGAAGAAACTCGAGAAATACGGTGCCACCGTCGTCGGCCCGACCGGGAGCGTACAACAAGCGCTGAGATTGATTGCCGACCAGGCCATCGATGCGGCAATACTGGACGTGCATCTCGGCGGCGAGTTGGTGTTTCCCGTCGCCGACCAGTTGATTGAGCGCGGCATCGCCTTTGTCTTCGCAACCGGATATGATCCCTCGATCGTTCCCGATCGTTTTCCCGGATTTGTGCTTTGCGACAAACCGCTGGCCCTGGAGAAAATCGCCAAGGCGCTTTTCGGTCCACCCCAGCGGAGCGGCCATTGACGAGTGCCTACAAGCGGGCCTTAGCCCGGTTTGCAGCATCCTCTATGATGCCCAATACCTCGCCATTTGTGCAGCTTTGCATTGCGAACGCCTCACCGGGGTCGATGCCGGGATCCTCTTCGTAATTTGCCAGGAACTTGTTTTCCTCGAGCATCGCTTTCAAGGCGCTATGGTGCTTTTTGTCACCGGATAACATGGCGAGCATCATGACCAGCAGGCGGCGATGCGCATTTAGTCTGGCTTCCAGGGTTGAGCGCGGTTCGGACATGGCACCCTCCGTGTTCACGCAAAGAGAACGATTTCGCTCGGTGTGCGTTCCCATCGCAGCACTCATGGATTTGGGGCTCGCCACCATGACAATCGGCCATGGAAAGTTGGGTCCGGCGTTGGAACAGGAGGGGGCGCGGGCGGCGACATTACCGAACCTCCGCGAACAGGTCTCCGGCTGCCATCGTTGCGACCTCTACAAAGCGGCAACGCAACTGGTGTTCGGGGAAGGCACACAGGGCGCGCCGGTTGTCCTCGTTGGTGAACAGCCGGGAGATCGTGAAGATATCGCCGGCAGGCCGTTTGTCGGCCCCGCTGGATTGCTGCTGAACGAGTGCCTTCACGAGGCAGGCGTCGACCGATCTCGTTGCTATGTTACCAATGCGGTCAAGCATTTCAAGTTTCAGCAACGCGGCAAGCGCAGGCTGCACGCCAAACCGAATGCGGGCGAGATCCAGCGCTGCGCCTGGTGGCTGGCGGCCGAGTTGGACCTCATCCATCCCCGGCTCGTCGTTGCATTGGGAGGCACGGCCCTCTACACGCTCTTTGGTCGCAGCGTCAGTGTTACGAAAGCGCGCGGACAGATCCTTCAAGTCCCAACCGGTCCACCGGTTCTGGTGACGGTTCATCCATCCTACTTGCTGAGAATCCAGAAGCGGCCGGATGCCAAGATGGTACGCCACCAATTCGTCGCTGATCTGCATCAGATCGTGCAGTTCTGCACCGAGGCCTGACGGCCTGACCGCAGCGACCCTGCCCGTCGGTTCCCTGAAAGCATCTGACCGGGACTCTTCTGCTTCTGCCCACTAACATATCCGGATCATGCTTTTCTTTGTCGCGAATCGGCAGAGCGCCAGGGTGGGCCGGCGCTAAGATGTCAGTCCGCGAGCCTGCACGGATACCGCGACAGTCGCTCAGTCGTCCACAGCCACCATAACGTCGGAGGCCTTTACAACCGCGTACGCATCCTTGCCTACAGCCAATCCCAACTCCTTCACGGCGTCGTTTGTAATCGAAGCTGTAATAATGGAGCCGCCAATGTCTATCCGGACATGGGCCGTGGTGGCCCCAAGGGTGACATCCACGACTTTTCCCTTCAGCCGATTGCGCGCACTGATTTTCATAACTGAACTCCTCAGTCCATCGCCAAAGATAGGTCTGCGTCATATAGGGCTGCAGGCGCGGGGGAGATCCATAGCAAAGAGAACCAGCAATGATCGTCCGCCCTTCTCCGACCTTTCTGCAACTTTTCTACATCATGCGGGGCTCGGTGGTTCCGAAGATTTTCCCGCAACTCGGCCTAACAGCCGCGTTTGCCACGATTGTCGTGCTCCTACACGGGCGCTACCCAGCATTCGTACCTTCAATCGCGGGTGTACCGTTTGCTCTTCTCGGTATCGCGCTCTCGGTCTTCCTAGGGTTCAGAAACAACGCTTGCTACGACCGATGGTGGGAAGCCCGGAAACAGTGGGGCGAGATGATTGCGGTGTGCCGGAACTTCGGCCGCCAGACGCTCGTCTTGGACGGAGCTGCGAAAGAGACAAAGGTGGTCCGACACGAACTTTTGGTTTCGGTTATCCAGTTCGTTTACGCGCTTGCCACCCATTTGCGACCAGATCGCCCTTCGGCTCCGTCCAGGCCCGAACTAGATCCTTGCCTGCGTGGAGACCTTTCCGATGCAGTCAACCGACCAGACGCGATCTTGAGGCACATATCGACAAGACTAGCCTCGCTTAATCGCGAGGGGGCGGTGAGCGATATCATGTTCCAGACGCTCGATCGTTCAGTCTCGCAACTCGGCGGCATCCAGGCCGCATGCGAGCGTATCCGAGGCACACCGCTCCCGTTCGCATACTCCCTGCTCCTGCACCGAACAGCCCACCTTTTCTGCTTTCTCTTCCCACTTGGCTTCGCAGACACGCTTGGTTGGCTTACGCCATTTTGCTCCGTACTCGTCGCCTATACCTTCTTCGGCCTGGATGCCTTGGGTGAGGAGCTTGAGAGCCCCTTCGGAAGCACCCAGCATGCAGTGCCCCTGAGCGCCATGGCAAGAACCATCGAAATTGGGCTCCTCGAAGCGATGGATGAGAAGAACGTTCCGCCGTCTCTCCAGCCGATTGAGTTTGTTCTCATGTAGACGGAACGCGGCGCGCCAGTAGAAGGCGTTGCGCCGCCCAGCGCCGCATCGATCGGAGGCCCGGAGGGCTACTGGAAACCTTTTAGCGGCAATGCCGCGTTGCTGGGATTGAGCGCCGCGATTTTGGGGGGACGCATGGTAGCGGAGGAGGGATTCGAACCCCCGACACAAGGATTATGATTCCTCTGCTCTAACCTACTGAGCTACTCCGCCGCCGGGCGAAACGGTCAACGATGGCTTCGTTTTCCGTTCGGGACGGGCGGCTTATAAGGTGCCCTTCCCCAGGGTGTCAAGCGCCGTTTCCGGCAAAAATGCGCGTTCGCGCAAAGGCTTGTGAATTCGTCCCGTCAGGCCGCCGCCGGCACAGCGAGAATGCGCTTCAGCGCCGCCTCCGCAGCAGCCTCACGCTCGGAGCGGGCGATGAAGCCGCCGCCATAGACGCGCGCGTCCTCGCCCTCGCCCGAGTAGAGGGCGCAGGCCTGACCGGGCGCCACACCCGCCTCTCCTTCGGAAAGCTCCACATAGAGACCGTTCTCGTCGGCGTGCAGCATCGCCGGGCGCGGCGGGCGCGTCGAACGCACCTTGGCAAAGCAGGAAAAACCCTTGGCTGCCGTCTCGTGGATATCGCCGTCGCCGAGCCAGTTAACGTCGCGCAGGTAGAGCCGGCGTGTCTCCAGCGCCTCCTTCGGCCCGACAATGACCCGGCGCGAGCGCGCGTCGAGATAGACGACGTAGAGCGGCTCGCCGGTGGCAACGCCGATGCCGCGCCGCTGGCCGATCGTGTAGTGGAGGATGCCCTCGTGCTGGCCCAGCACGCGACCGTCGATATGGACGATGTCTCCGGCCAGCGCCGCATTCGGCTTCAGCTTGGCCACGATGTCGGAATACTTGCCCTGCGGCACGAAGCAGATGTCCTGGCTGTCGGCCTTCTTGGCAACGACAAGCCCCATCTCCTCGGCCAGCGCCCGGGTCTCGGCCTTCGACAGGTGGCCGAGCGGAAAGCGCAGGTAGTCGATCTGCTCCTGGGTGGTGGCAAACAGGAAGTAGCTCTGGTCTCGCTCGGCGTCGACCGGTCGATACAACGCGCGCCGGCCGGGATCCGACGGCGTCGGGTTCGGTCGCGAGCGGATGTAGTGGCCGGTCGCAAGCGCATCGGCACCCAGCTCCTTTGCGGTCGCCAGCAGATCGGCAAACTTGACGGTCTGGTTGCAGGCAACGCACGGGATCGGCGTCTCACCGGCGATGTAGCTCTCGGCGAACGGATTGATCACCGTTTCGCGGAACCGCTTCTCGTAGTCGAGCACGTAGTGCGGAATGCCGAGTGTCTCGCAGACGCGGCGCGCATCGTCGATGTCCTGCCCGGCGCAGCAGGAACCGGCCCGGTGGACGGCGGCGCCATGGTCGTAAAGCTGCAACGTGATGCCGAGAACGTCGTAGCCTTCGCGTTTCAGCAACCCCGCGACCACCGACGAATCCACGCCGCCGGACATGGCGACGACAACGCGCGTATCTTCCGGCTTCCTGTCGAAATCAAGACTGTTCACGGCATCCATCCGTTGGTTTTTCCGGGGGGCCGGTCAGGCCCCGCTGCGTCACGGGCAGCGCGACGCGCATCATGCATCTGCTTGTCTGCATCTCGTCGCCGCCAAACCTGTGCACTCTATCGGGCACATGCATCGGCCAACGGCAATTCGCCCGTATCCAGTACGTCGCGGCGCTGCTGGCCCGACATATAGAAACTTGTGCCAGCCGGAGCAAGAGAAGAGGCGTTCTCCGTCATTCCTGTGGGGCGCCGCTGGGAGCCTAGATCAGTTTCAGCCGCATCGCCGAGGCAATGGCCTGCATCCGGTTCACCGCCCCCAGTTTCTTCGTCGCCGTCTTGAAGTAGCTGCTGACGGTATAAGCCGAAATGCCGAGGATGATGGCGATCTCGTCGCTGCTCTTGCCGGCCGCGGCCCAACGCAGACACTCGACCTCGCGGCTCGACAAGGTCCCGCGCGAAACGGGGCCGGGCGCGAAGATCGGCTCCAGGCACTCGAACAACTGCACCGCCGCGAAGTACAGTCCTGCCGTCTCGTCGATATCCAGCAGCCCGCGTTGGCCGGAAAACAGCATCATGAAGGGCTCGCCCGAGGTCGAATGCAACAGGAACGCGGTCGATCTCATGAGGCCATGACGTGCGGCAAGCTCCGCCGCCGCTTCTTCCGCTGTCCGCGCCGTGTCCTTCGGCGCGAGTAGCCGTTGATCGCCGTGCACCGGCCGCTTCGTCGCCGCCACCTCCGCGACGAGCCGGCTGATGTGAAATATGCCCAACGCATCATAGCTCCGCACGAGCTCGGACGACCAGTTGCTCATCAGGAGCCGCTCGGCGAAGCGGTGCCTTTCGGCGTCCGGAAAGCGCGCCACAAGGAAATGGTCAAGGTCGAAATGACGGGCGCAGCGCCGCATCAACTGCAGCACTTCGTACTCCGTCTGAACATCCTCCAGCGCCGCGCCGGTCAGGAATTCCGGCAACGGACCATTTTGCGCCGTCGCCTTATCGGGATCTCTCATCTTGCGTATCCAATGGGTCGGTCCTGGTCGTAACCATTCCACGCTGCCACAGCAAAAGCGAAACCAGCCGGTCCACAACGCCTCAGCCAACCGTCCGGAGGGAACATTTGAGAGGATTGCGGCCTATCCGACACACCGCCTTTGATCTGGCGCGGTCCTAACAGAAGCGAGCCGCCTGTGAAAATATTTAGATGTCATGGCTTCCATGCAACCTTAACCGACCGTGAAGAGGAACTACACAATCGCGGCGCCCACCGTTGGATGCAAAGATCTAATCTGCGGAAACTGCTCAATTTCTTAGCGAATTGTTACAGTCGGCTTAGCCAAATTTTAAATGTGGCAAACTACAGTGGGGCCACATGGTCTTGTGTGTAGTAGAGAGTCCTATGACCGAATTGATACGACCCCGCGTAAAATATGTCATCGGCCCCGATGGCAGCCCCTTGACGATCGCCGATCTGCCGCCAGCCAACACGCGGCGCTGGGTGATCCGCCGGAAGGCTGAAGTCGTGGCCGCGGTCCGCGGCGGCCTGTTGAGCCTGGAGGAAGCCTGCGAACGCTATACGCTGACGGTCGAGGAATTCCTGTCGTGGCAGTCCTCCATCAACGATCACGGCCTGGCCGGCCTGCGCACCACGCGCATCCAGCAATACAGGCACTGACACGCGACAGGCGTTCCGTCAGAAAGACCCGCGGCCGCCTCAGCGCGGCCGCAGTTGCATCTGCAGCAGGCTGGTCAGCACCGCCGACGCCGCGTAGAACCACAGGCCCGGCTGCGTGAAGGCACTTGCGATGCCGGTGGTCTTGGCTGCCACGATCACCAGCGCCACAAGCATCACATCCATCATCGACCAACGGGCAAGAAGCGGAAGCAGGCCGGCAAGCAGCCGATCGTGCTTTCCATCGCCCCGACTGGTCGCCTCGAAGGCAACGCCGATGAGCTTGATCACCGGGAAGACGATCGAAAGCAGACCGACGACCACGGCGAGCAGCTGGTTCTCCTGTGCCCATAACGAGGCAACGATACCGAGCAGCGACGGCGTCTCGGTGAAAAAGTAGAGCTTCTCGAACAGGACCAGCGGAAGCACCATGCCGAAGGCGAGCGACAGTGCCGAAAGAACAAGCAGGGCAGGAACGATCAGGGCCATTGCGCGCCTCATGGTGAATCGGGGCCGCATCCATAGCACTTTCGCCCAAGGAACGCCGATCCGCCCTGCCGCTGGATGACATCGGCGCCTGAACTGCTAGAACCGGCTATCGGCCCGAAGGAGAATTTGGAATGGATATTCACAGCACAGAAAACGGCTCGCACGGCCGTTATTCGGTCACCGTCGACGGACATGAGGCGGAAATGACCTATTCGCGGACGTCGGCGAAACTGATCATCATCGACCACACCGGCGTTCCCGACGCGCTTCGCGGCCGCGGCGTCGGCCAGGCGCTCGCCCTCCATGCCGTCGAGCAGGCACGCGCCGGGGGATGGAAGATCATGCCGCTCTGCCCGTTCTTCCGCGCGCAAGCGATGCGCCACCCTGAATGGAGCGACGTCGTCAATCGCTGACAGGCCGGCAGCGCCCGGGCAAGGCGGCTCGCGGGCGCCGTCCTGGGTTTCAAATCCGGAAAACGGGAAGGGCCCTCATGAGCGCGGTTTCACCGCTCATGAAGGTTCCCTTTACTGAGCGCTGCACAGCCGCAGCGACGAAGTGCGACGTTGTCAGGCGCGCAGGCGCACTGCGTTGTCGCGCTCTTCCAGCGCCGTTGCCTTGGCATATTCGGCTTCCACCTCCTCCAACGCGAGTTCGGCGGCATCCTGCTGCACTTTCAACTCACGAATGGAGACGAGCAGGTTGTCCGCGCGCTGGCGGGCAGCCTTTGCGAAGGTGGGGTAGGCAAAGTGGCTCGGATCAGAAATACCGGATTTCTTCTCCTCGATGGCAATCTGGCTCTCCAGTTCCTTAGACATCCGTTCGAACTCGGACATCATCATTTGCAACTGGCTCAACTGCCGCCTTTTTTCTTTCACCTGAAACTCCTTCAGGCGAACTAGGCTCTCACGTGGCTTCATACGCAATACTCCCGTGGATAGCGAGACCCCGGCACCTGGTGGGCGGCAAACGCCGCCAACCTTACACGCTTAAGGCCTGCCCCGCCTGTTGCACAGATCGAAGCAGGCCGACATTTTTGCCCGTGCGTCGGCTGAACAAGCCGACGTTCACAAAAAATTTCCGCGACATTAACGAAACCCTACCGCTGGTAACCTTTCGTTTACGGGCATCGTTAATCATAGGTGGCATGATTTAAGGGTCGGTAAATGCAACAGTCAAAATGCCGGGCACCCGATAATCATGAGTCGAAAGAGTCGGATAGCGTATTTTCCTCACAAAACAGGTGAGAAGCGCGACGCCAAATTTTGACGTAAATTCAGGGAGCTGCCGAAATTATTTAACAACTTCATACCATCTTGCCAGAGTGAATCAGAATTTGTTAACCATTCGGTGGCAGCCTCCAAATCAGGCAACAACTGGATCCGTATCGCGTAGAGGGGCCAGGACACCTTGAGCGGCGGAAAAGGGGACGGAAATGCGGGTACTACTTATTGAAGACGACAGCGCGACAGCGCAGAGCATCGAGTTGATGCTCAAATCCGAAAGTTTCAATGTCTACACGACGGATCTGGGCGAAGAGGGTGTCGATCTCGGCAAGCTCTACGACTACGACATCATCCTGCTGGACCTGAACCTGCCGGACATGTCGGGCTACGAAGTGCTGCGCACGCTGCGCCTGGCCAAGGTCAAGACGCCGATCCTGATCCTCTCCGGCATGGCCGGCATCGAGGACAAGGTGCGCGGCCTCGGCTTCGGCGCCGACGACTACATGACCAAACCCTTCCACAAGGACGAACTGGTTGCCCGCATCCACGCCATTGTTCGCCGCTCGAAGGGCCATGCACAGTCGGTGATCTCGACCGGTGAGTTGATCGTCAACCTCGACGCCAAGACCGTCGAAGTCGGCGGCCAGCGGGTCCATCTGACCGGCAAGGAATACCAGATGCTCGAGCTGCTCTCGCTGCGCAAGGGCACGACGCTGACGAAGGAAATGTTCCTCAATCACCTCTATGGTGGCATGGACGAGCCGGAACTGAAGATCATCGACGTCTTTATCTGCAAGCTGCGCAAGAAGCTCGCCAATGCCGCCGGCGGCGCGAATTACATCGAGACGGTCTGGGGCCGCGGCTACGTGCTGCGCGAGCCGGATGGGGACTATCTCGAGACCGCCTGATCCGGATCGGGCAAGACCTTCTTAAAAACCCGCCGTATGGCGGGTTTTTTGTTGTCAGCCGGAGCTCCAAAATCCAGCCCTTGCCCAGACCAGACCGGAAACAACAACGCGGCCGCCCCTTGCGAGGCGACCGCGTCTTCAAAGTCCGGGATTGCCGTCAGGCGGCGATAGAGAGATTGGCAAAGACCGTCGTGAGGATCTTTCGATCGAACGGCTTCAGCAGGAAGTCGTCCGCCCCGGCGCGCTTGCCCATCATCATCTTCTTCAGGTCGGCCTCGACCACGCAGTAGAAGATGCGCACCGTATCGCCCTTCGGCAGCATACGGAGGTTGGCGATCAGTTCGAGGGCGCCATCCATCGTCGAGTCGACGATAATGACGTTCGGCAAATCCGCCTCACAGCGGACAAGCGCCTCCAGCGAGTTGGACGCTTCGAGTACGAGGTAGTCGAGGCCCGATAGAATGCGTTTTCCAACCTTGCGAACGACATCGGAACCGTCGGCAATCATGATGCGCCGCATAGCCTACTCCAATTTCCCGCTCACACGAGCAGCCAATTATGAAGCAAGTGTAGCCATCGCTGGCAAACAAATGGTTACCGGCGGCGCGCTCCGCCGCCTCGACGTCAGGCTGCCGCAGGCACCTTGGCGACGAAAGTGATCTCTTCGGCTGACGGAACGATCTCCAGCTCCATGCCCGCTTCCTCGGCGAGGAGAACCGTGTAGTAGGGCTGGATCGTATGGGCATCCACCGCCTCTTCGAGTTGGCCGGACAGCATCTCGACAAACTTCGGCGGCACCCGCAGCATGCGCCCTTTCGCGGTCAGGCGAAACTCGGCGTCCAGCTCGGGACGCTCAAGCGTAATGTCGATCGAACCACCGCGCGGGATCGCGCCATAGGCGACGAGAAACAGGTTCAGCAGCAGCTTGACGCGGTTCTTGGCGACGATTGCCCGCGGTCCGCTCCAGGTGATTTCGGTCTTCTTTTCCGCCGTGGCAAAGTCGCGGGCGGCCTTTTCCGCCTCGCCCGTGTCGATCGAGGCGCCGACGGATCCCGAGGCACCGAAGGCGAGTCGGGCGAACTTCAGGCGCACCGAGGCGTTCATCGCGCTGGTGCGGATAAGGTCCATCGCGTCTTCGTCCGCCCCGCCCTCGTCGAGCAGTTCCAGTCCGTTATTGATGGCACCGACCGGGGAAATGACGTCGTGGCACACACGGCTGCACAGCAGCGCCGCGAGGTCGGGACCGCTCAGGGTGAGGTTCGGATTCTTCGCCATCATATTCTCCAGCAGGCCCTGACCGACAGTGGCGATCTGCAACCGTCGGGCGGGTAGATTTCATCAATTGACACCTAGCACGCGTAAATTGTGCCGAGCAGGCTCAATTAGAGGTCAGCCATAAAGACACCACATTTGGTAAACCGATTGTTAACACGATCCGGTCAAATTGCCATTCACGACAACGCCTGAACCAGCACGGGGGTAGTGACATGTGTGCGTCACATTTGACCAGGAGATCCGTCCTCCTCGCCGCAATCGGGGCGATGGCCGCGCCGGCAGCGGCGCACGCGCAGAGCACCGGCGGATCCCAATACACCGTCCAGGAGATCGTTGACGCAGGGCACGGCTTCTTCGGCTCCACCACCGGCGGTCTCGCCAAAGTGGTCGAACGGGCTTTCCAATCTTACGGCCTGCCGAACGGCTACATCCTCGGCCAGGAAGGATCGGGCGCCTTCGTTGCCGGTCTCACCTACGGCGAAGGCGAGATGAACACGAAGAACGTCGGCAGCCACCCCGTTTTCTGGCAGGGCCCGTCCCTTGGTCTCGACTGGGGCGGACAGGGCAGCCGCACGATGATGCTCGTTTACAACCTCCCGGACGTAAACGCGCTCTACACCCGCTTTGCCGGCGTCTCCGGCTCGGCCTATGTCGTTGCCGGCGTCAGCATGACGGTTCTGACCGAGCAGAACATGGTCATCGTCCCGATCCGCACCGGCATCGGTGCCCGCCTCGGCATCAATGCCGGCTATCTGAAGCTGACGCGGAACCCCACCTGGAACCCATTCTAGGTCGCCGTCCTGGTGCACGCGCAAGGTTACCGGCGTAACTGAAATTGTTCGCGAACCCCTGTGCAACAGGACTCCGTTCGCTATAGTGCGACAGGTCGACAGGGAAACAGGACAGACGTCGTCGTGATCGAATACGCCCTGCTATTTGCCTTGGGGTTCCTGGCGGCAACGCTGACGGGTCTGCTGGTCGCACCGGCCATCCAGCGTCGCATCGTCGCCTATACGGAGAACCGCATGAAGGCGACCATGCCACTCAGCCCCCAGGAGGTTAGAGCGCAGACGGACATGGCGCGTGCTGCCTTTGCCGCCGAGAACGCACGCGTTTCCCAACAGCTCGTACGCGAGCGTGAGAAGAGCACGCAGCTCTCGATCCGAATGGAGACGGTGAAGCGCGACATCAGCCGGCTCGCGGCCGACAATGCAGACCTGAAAGCGCAGATCGAGGAAATGAACGTCGAAGCCGGTGACCTGCGCTCGGCGCTGCGGCACGAGGACCAGCGATACGGACAGTTGAAGGCCCAACTGGAATCGGCAGAGCGCGAAATCCTGCACAAGAAGCGCGATATCGAAATCCTGAACGCCAACCGTGATCTCGTCCAGACCGACCTGAACGACAGCATGATCGTCGGTGCCGCGCGTGAGACCGAGTTGGAAAACCTCAACAGTCGGATAACGACCCTGCGGCACGAACGCGAGAAACTGCTTGAGGGTCTCCGCGCCGCCCAGGCTCAGTTGAAGGACGCCGGCGTGAAACTGTCGCGAGAAGAAGGACGGTCGCGCCAGTTCGAGGCAAAGCTGACGCGCGACAACGCAGAGATCGGACGCCTGCGCGAGAAGTTGAAGAACGTGGCGGTCTTCCCCAAAACGTCGACGAGACCCGCACGCACACAGGAGACGAAGGCTTTGCTCCCCCCCGTATCGCCATCCAGCGAATTCACCAACGGAACTACGGCAGCCAACGGCGCAAATGGCATCGACATCCCTTCGCTCGAGGCCGATGTCCGCGATCGCAGCGCCGCCATCACGCAGCACCTGGCCCAGCCGCCCTCACCCGAAGGGGATGCGGCACTGCGCGAGGAGATTGCTGATGTCGCGGCACGGATGATCGTTCTGACGGACGCGCGCGAAGGCGCCGCCTCGCCGATCCGCAGCCTGCTGAACCAGCCCGGCCCAGCCGCCGATCTCGGCCGCACCAGCCTGGCGGACCGCGCCAAGGACATGCTGCCGCCGCGCGAGTAGCACCCCCCCTTCGATTTTGTGCTATCGGACGCGACCGCCGAGGAGCGCCATCTGGTAGAGCGCGATGCCGCTTGCGGTGGCAACGTTCAGGCTATCGAGGCCAGGCCGTTGTGGAATGCGCGCGGTTTGGAAGCGGGACAGGATGCCTGGCGGAAGTCCCTCGCCTTCCGTGCCGGCAACCAGTGCCAGCCGGGGCGTCGCCTCGATGTGAGCGATGGATGTCTCACCGCGTGGTGACAGCGCCCAGATGCCGAAGCCGGCATCGGCAAGGTGGCCGAGGAGGGTGTTCGCATCCCCTCCCCTGGCGAAGGGAACGCTGAGGACGGCCCCAACCGATACGCGGATGGCCTTGCGATACAAGGGATCGCAGCAGGTTTCGTCCAGCAGCACCGCATCCGCGCCGAACGCAGCCGCATTGCGGAAAAGCGCCCCCATGTTGTCGTGGTTCGAGATGCCGCAGGCGGCGAGCACGAGACTGTCCGCCGGAAGCGTTTCAATCAGCGTGGCCGAATCCGCAGCCTGTTCGCGCCGGCCGATCGCCAGCACGCCGCGATGCATGTCGAAGCCGGCGATCGCATTGAAGACCCCCCGGTCGGCCACGTAGACGGGCACCTCGGTCGGGAAGCACGCCAGTATCTCCGCAAGCCCGCCGAGCCGGTTCTCGAGGATCAGGATCGCCTCGGCGCGAAAGCCGGAGGCTCCCGCATGGGCGGCCGCCAGCATGCGCAGCACCACCGTTCCTTCGGCAACGAACCGCCCCTCCCGTCCGACGAGGTCGCGTTCGCGGATCGAGCGGAAGACCGCGATCCGCGGATCGTCGCTGTCGCTGATCCGGATCGGCTCCGCGGCCATCGGCAGCGTCCTATCGGCCGGTGACGTCGATGTCAGCGACGATCCGGCCGGCAGCGATGTCGAACAGGATCGCCTTGCGCGCGCCGCTGGAAAGCGTTCCGAAGAACAGGATCTGGCCATTCGACTGGGAGACCGACGAGACGGTGAAGCCGTCCGGCAGCGCCACAGCGCCGGTGAGCGGCCCGTCGCTCGGCACCGAAAGCCCGGCAGAGATACGGCTTTCGGGCTTGCCATCCGTCCGCGTCACCTTATAGACAATGGCCGCGAGCACCGCCATGAACATGACGAGCATGATACCGCCCGAGACGAGCTGCAGCCGCACCATCTTGCGACGGACATTTTCCATGGCCGGATCGAGCGGCTTTTCTTCTTGTTCATCGATCTCGATATTCGACATGAGCGGTAGCGTCTCCGACAGGCAGGACAATCTTTGAATGAGCGACCCCTTTAAACAAGCCGACGACACAAGGAAAGTCCTGACCGCTGGTGAGGATGCCGCAGGCCGCCTCGATGCGTGGCTGGCCGATGCGCTCGGCGGCGAATATTCCCGCAGCCGCCTCAAGGCGCTGATCGAGCAAAGCGCCGTCCTCGTCAACGGCACGGCCGTCACCGAACCGAAGCGCAAGGTGCATCCCGGCGACGCGATCGAGATCACGCTTCCCGAGCCCGAAGACCCCGAGCCCAAAGGTGAGGATATTCCGCTGGAGGTCCTCTACGAAGACGACGATCTGATCGTCGTCGTCAAGCCCGCCGGACTCGTCGTCCATCCGGCGGCCGGCAACTGGACCGGGACGCTCGTCAACGCCCTGATACACCATTGCGGCACGAGCCTCTCAGGCATTGGCGGTGTCCGTCGCCCCGGCATCGTTCACCGGCTGGACAAGGAGACAAGCGGCGTCATGGTCGCCGCCAAGAACGACGCGGCCCACCGGCATCTCTCCGCGCAATTCGCCGACCACGGCCGCAGCGGCCCGCTGGAGCGCGCCTACCAGGCAGTCGTCTGGGGGCGCCCGAAACAGTTACGCGGCACGATCGACGCCGCCCTCGGCCGCGCCGGCGATCGCACCAAGCGCGCCGTGAAGCGCGAGGAAAGCGAAGACGCGCGCGAGGCGATCACCCATTACGAGGTGGTCGAGCGCTACGGCGAGAAGCCGGATGCGACCTGCCTCGCCTCATTGGTCGAGTGCGAACTGGAAACCGGCCGCACGCACCAGATCCGCGTGCACATGGCCCATATCGGCCACCCACTGATCGGCGATCCCGAATATGGCGCCGCCTTCAAGACGAAGGCGAACCTTCTTCCAGAACAGGCGCGGGCCGTCGTAAACGGCTTCCACCGCCAGGCGCTGCATGCCTTCATGCTGCAGTTCGAGCATCCGGCAACAGGCGAGGTGATGCGCTTCGAGGCGCACGCCCCGGACGATCTGGAGACGTTGCTGGAGGCGTTGCGGGCGATGAACTGATCCGCGTCGGACGGGCGCTACCCTTGAAAATCGGGCCCGACAGCACGAAATATTGTCTTGACCGCACAAGCCGCACAATCATTCCGGTTTTCACCGCATCGTGAAACGACCGGCGCTTGAACCATTGTTTCGCCACACCTATCTTACAGTCTGTCGGGGTCGCCAAGTCCCGTCCCGGAGCATGATCACAAACGGGAAACCGATCCGGATCAAGCTCCGCTGAAGGCTTGCCTACAGAGGAAGCCGTACCAAGGAAGGGGGGTGCTTTATGGCCCGCAATACATTGCCATCCATTACGGCCGGTGAAGGCGGTCTCAACCGCTATCTCGACGAAATCCGCAAGTTTCCCATGCTTGAGCCGCAGCAGGAATACATGCTCGCCAAGCGCTACCAGGAACATGACGACCGCAACGCCGCCCATCAGCTGGTGACAAGCCATCTGCGCCTCGTGGCGAAGATTGCAATGGGCTATCGCGGCTACGGCCTGCCGATCGGCGAAGTCATTTCCGAGGGCAATGTCGGCCTGATGCAGGCCGTGAAGAAGTTCGATCCCGAGCGCGGCTTCCGCCTGGCCACCTATGCGATGTGGTGGATCAAGGCGTCGATCCAGGAATACATCCTGCGCTCCTGGTCGCTGGTAAAGATGGGCACCACCGCCAACCAGAAGCGGCTGTTCTTCAACCTGCGCCGGATGAAGAGCAAGATCCAGGCGATCGACGACGGTGACCTGAGGCCCGACCAGGTGGCGGAAATCGCCAAGAAGCTGCAGGTTTCCGAAGAGGAAGTCGTGTCGATGAACCGTCGCCTGTCCGGCGATGCCTCGCTGAACGCGCCGATCAAGGCCAGCGAAGGCGATTCCGGCCAGTGGCAGGACTGGCTCGTCGACGACCGCGACAGCCAGGAAGAGACGCTGATCGAGCAGGACGAGCTGGAAACCCGCCGCGCCATGCTGGCGCGTGCCATGGCCGTGTTGAACGAACGCGAACGCCGGATCTTCGAAGCAAGGCGCCTTTCCGAGGATCCGGTGACGCTGGAACAGCTCTCGTCCGAGTTCGACATCAGCCGCGAGCGTGTTCGCCAGATCGAGGTCCGCGCCTTCGAGAAGGTGCAGGAAGCCGTCCAGAAGTTTGCCACCGAACAGGCCAAGTCCCTCCGCGTCATCGAGGATGCGTAGGCGGCGATAACCCGGCGGCACAACAGCAATGAACGAAGAGCCCGGCGTCACCGCCGGGCTCTTCGTATTTGGCATATGTCGTAAGTTATTGGCTGTTCGCCGTCGGCCCCAGCGCCGACCAGGCGTTCATCACCGAAGTGAACACTTCCGCCCCGGTCGTGCCCTTTTCCAGCGTGATCAGGGCGCGCCGGCCGTTGCGATAGGTGATCGGGATATCGATCCAGTCGCGGCTCTTGAGCAACTCGGTGTTGCGTGTGATCGCGTCCGGGAAGTCGTTGAGCGCGATCATATGGAAGTCCTCGGTGATCTTGGCGGGGACCGCGATCAGCGGGTCGCCGCGATCCTGCTCCGTCTGCTTCATCGCCACGCGCTGCACGCTGTCGATGCTGCCGCCGTCGAACTCCGCCGGCAGCGCGAAGACGATCTCGACGAGGTGGCTCGCCGGAAGCGACTTGTCGGCGTTGCGCCGAAGCGTCAGTTGTGCGGTCAGGCCGTTCGATGGGACATTGACCTGTGCATGGATTACCGGCTCCGGCTTGGCATCGCCACCCGGCGACTCCTCGCCCTTGGACCAGACCACGGTGCCGTCGATCGCCGTCGGCGCAGATTGGCCGAGACGTTCCTCATAGAGGAACATTTTCTGCGAAACCCCGACTGGCGGCTGTTGGGCCGTAGCGCCCGCAGTCGTTGCGTTCTGCGCCGTTGCAGGAGCAGTCGCTGGCGGAGTACTGGCTGCGCCCTGCCCGGCCGTGTCGGTCGCCGGCGCGGCACCGGCAGACGTGCCGGCATCCGGCGCACCGTCGGTCGCCGTGGCTGCTCCGTTGGTGCCGCCGGCCGAAGCGGCCGCTCCGGCAGATGCAACCTCGGTGGATTGCTCGGCTACTGACTTGCCTTCTTCCGTGGTGATCTCGCCCGCGACGACGGCCGGTCCCTCGTCGATCTCCGTGCCGTCCGCAAGCAGGCGCTGCGTGAACTTCGACTTGCCGGTCTCAACGGAGGCGACCTGCGTGCCCGCCGTCTCGCTCTGGCTCTGGTCGCCCGTAGCCGCACCGGATCCGCCATCGGCAACGCCCGTTTCACCCGACGGGGTCGCGGCCGGCACGACCAGATCGCCGATCATCTGGTCGACGGTGTCACGGTTGAGCCAATAGGCCGCTCCTGCGCCGCCGATCACCGCAATCGCCGCCACCGCGGCACCCATCACGGCGAAATTGATCTTGCGCTTGCGCGGTTCGGCCCGAAATGGCCGCTGTCCGTTGCGCACCGCCTCGGTGATGCCCGCAGGCCCCGGCGCATCAGGCTCGGTCGCGGCGCTGGCGCCCGCATTCTTGCCCGGCTGATAGCCGATCAGATCCTCAAGGTCGCCCCAGGCATTGTCCTTGGCGTTCGTCTGCTCGGGCTTCAAATCGCCGGTCGTCGCCTCGTCCGGCCAACTCCATTCCGTCGGCGGCTCGACTGGGACTTCCGTGGACGCAAAGTCCTGAGCGTGCTCCTCACGGGCGATCACCTCGTGGGCGGTCACTTCGTCCGGCTCGGCATCCGCCGGTTCGTCGTTCCATTCCCACGGCATTGGCGCCGCTGTACCGCCAGACGCCTCGGGCGCAGCCGAACCAACAGCATCGGGAGCGGCAGGCTCGTCGTGGACAAAGGTGGCAGGCGCGTCGTGGACAGACACGTCGGGGTGGGACGCAGCGGCCTGTTCGGCAAAGGCGGTATGATCATTGGCCGGATCTTCGACGGGCTGCAGGCCAATGAACGAGGGCCCCTGGTCCTCGGCCTCGACGGCCGCGTCGGGATGCGCCGTTTCGTCCCGCGCGGGAACGTCTTCCTGCGGCAGGCTTGCGGTCTCCTCCGCCCAGTGCTGGGCTGCCGGTTCGGGCTCGGCTGGCCGGAACGCAGGAGCCGGCTCGATGACCGGCGGTTCCGGCTCCTCGACCGGCTCTTGCGAGACGGTCGGCGGCTCTGCCATCACGGGCTGTTCTTGTGGAACAGCCTCGGTGATCGGCTCCGGTGGCGGCTCGGCAGTCTCGGGCGGCTCCGGCACCTCGGCCGTCTCGATCGCAGCCGGAGCGCTCTCTTCGATGGGCGCCTCTTCTGCCGGAAGAGCCTCGGCGTGCTCGCTCTCGACCTCCGTGATCGCCGTTTCGAGCTTGTCGAGCTGACGCTGGACGAGTTCGTCCGATGGGCGCGGGTTCATCGCCTCGAGTTGCCGGCGCACCGCACCCCGAGCCTTGTCGTAGACCTTGCCCCGCATGTCCGGAGAATTGTCCGTGAGGCCATCAACGGCCCTACGAATGACTGCTACAAAATCCGCCATAAGAACTTTCTCGTGATCTCCGGCCTTTCGTTACTGCGAATCCAGTCCGGAACGGGTGTCAAATCAAATCCTAGTCCTCGAAGGGATCGGTCACAAGTATGGTGTCGTCCCGCTCGGGGCTGGTCGAAAGCAGCGCCACCGGCGCTCCGATCAGTTCCTCGACCTGGCGGACATACTTGATCGCCTGCGCCGGCAGATCGGCCCACTTGCGCGCGCCGACTGTCGACTCTTTCCAACCTTCCAGCGTGATGTACTTCGGCACGACGCGTGCCTGTTGGCCCTGGCTCGCCGGCAGGTGGTCGATCTCCTCCCCGTCAAGCGTATAACCGACGCAGATCTTCAGTTCATCCAGGCCATCGAGAACGTCGAGCTTGGTCAGCGCGATGCCGGTGATGCCGTTGGTGGCAACCGACTGGCGCACGAGCGCGGCGTCGAACCAGCCGCAGCGGCGCTTGCGGCCGGTGACGGTGCCAAACTCACGGCCGCGCTCGCCGAGGAACTGGCCGATTTCGTCGGTCAGTTCGGTCGGGAACGGCCCCTCGCCGACGCGGGTCGTGTAGGCCTTGGTGATGCCGAGGATGTAACCGAGCGCGCCCGGGCCCATGCCGGAGCCGGCGGCGGCCTGTCCGGCGACGGTGTTGGAGGAGGTGACGAAGGGATAGGTGCCGTGGTCGATGTCGAGCAGCGACCCCTGCGCGCCTTCGAACAGGATGCGCGAGCCGGCCCGGCGCTCCTTGTCCAGCATCAGCCAGACCGTGTCGCGGAAAGGCAGCACGCGGTCGGCGACGGAGGTCAGTTCCTGCATGATCGCGTCATGGCTGATTTCCTGTTCGCCGAGGCCGCGGCGGAGGGCGTTGTGGTGCGTCAGCAGCCGTTCGACCTTGGCCGACAGCGTCTCGAGATCGGCGAGATCCATGACGCGGATGGCGCGGCGGCCGACCTTGTCTTCATAGGCCGGTCCGATGCCGCGGCGCGTGGTGCCGATCTTGACACCGCCGTTGCTGTTGGCCGCCGCATCCTCGCGGATGCCGTCGAGTTCACGGTGCAGCGAAAGGATCAGCGTCGCGTTGTCGGCGATGCGCAGATTGTCGGGGGTGATCGTGACGCCCTGACCCGCAAGCTTCTCGATCTCCGCGCAGAGCGCGTGCGGGTCGATGACGACACCGTTGCCGATCACCGCCATCTTGCCGGGGCGGACGACGCCCGAGGGCAGCAGCGAAAGCTTGTAGCTCGTGCCGTCGATGACCAGCGTGTGGCCGGCATTGTGGCCGCCCTGAAAGCGCACGACGATATCGGCGCGCTCCGAGAGCCAGTCGACAATCTTGCCCTTGCCTTCATCGCCCCACTGGGACCCGATCACCACGACATTGGTCATTTCGTCTTTCCTGCTTCTTGCGCGCTTGCTCGCGCACTCTTTACAAACCCGCGCATCTATACTGTGTAGTTTTTCCGAAAGCGACCCTGTTATAGGGATGCAACCCGCTTTTTGCGTGGCGGATTCGGCAAATACGACCTAACGCAGTGCCCGCTCCCTCGTTCGCAAACGCCCCGCCGATCGGAATATTGCCTTGAACAGCAAAGCCTATCTCTATCTCTGCGTCACTACCCTCTTCTGGGGCGGCAACTCCGTTGCCGGCAAACTGGCGGTCGGCCATGTCAGCCCGATGATGCTGACGACACTGCGCTGGTTAATCGCTCTTTGCGTCATTCTTGCGTTCATGCGGCCGCAGATCAAGCGCGACTGGCGGAAAATCAAGGCACACTTCCTGCAGCTTTTCCTCTACGGCGCATTCGGCTTCATGCTGTTCAACGCGCTTCTCTATTCCGCGTTGAAGCATACGAGCGCCATCAATGCGGTGATCGAGCAGGCGGGCATTCCCATGCTCATCTTCGTCTTCAATTTCCTCCTTTTTCGCATTCCCGCCTCTCCCGCCCAGATCGTCGGCTTCTCCGTGACCTTGATCGGCGTACTGACGACCGCGGCCCATGGGGACTTAAGCTCGCTGGTGGACTTGAGATTCAACTTCGGCGACATACTGATGCTGTTCGCCTGCATCGTCTACGCAGCCTATACGGTCTCGCTGCGCTGGAAACCGGCGATGCACTGGCAAAGCTTCATCGCCGTCCCCGTGTTTGGTGCACTGGTCAGCTCGCTGCCGCTTCTTTGGTGGGAGGCGGCACACGGCGGAATGATCGTGCCGGACACGACCGGCTGGATCGTCGTTCTCTACGCCGCGATCTTTCCCTCGCTGATGTCCCAGGTTCTCTGGGTGCGCGGAGTGGAAATGATCGGTCCTAACCGTGCCGGCCTTTTCATCAATGCCATTCCGGTTTTCGGCATGCTCCTGTCCGTCCTGCTCATCGGCGAGAGCCTGCAGGTCTTTCATATGTTCGCGATGTGCCTCGTGCTGGGCGGCATTGCCGTTGCCGAATGGGGCCGTCCGAAGCAGGACTGATCCAAGTCGCGGCTTCAGCGCCGGTGCCAGAGAACCGTCCCCCGATGCGCACGGCGGCGCCAGAACTGCATTTGCCGATCCTCAAATTAGGGAGGCGGCATTTAACATTGGTTAGGCTTTTGCTGGTCAGTTCAGAGCGTTCCTTGGAGTGCTATGCGTCGATGTAGACGTGCGAAGGCAGCTCTAAAATCCTGAAACTGCGCGGAATGCCTCCTCTCGAAAGCCAGTCGGCCTGCGGGAATGCATGCCTGCATCCCCCCGGAGGGCTGACACTTGAAAAATCTCAAAATATCGACACGCATCTACCTTCTGACCGCCTTGGCGCTTCTCTTCATGGCGGCGGCAATGACCTACAAGACGATCGACGCCAACGAGGAAATCGCGGCCGAGCGCCGCGCCATGCTCCAGAACGTCACCGCGACGGCGATCTCCGTCATCGCCGGCTACGAAGAACAGGAAAGAAAGGGCGAACTCTCCCGAGAGGAGGCCCAGAAATACGCACTCGAAAACGTCATGGCGATGCACTTCGGCGCCGACGGTTACTTCTTCGTCAATAGCTTCGACGGCAAGATGATCGGTCATCCGGTGAACAAGGAGCTGGTCGGAAAGGACGTGACGGGGCAGAAAGACATCAACGGCAAACTGTTCCAGGCCGAGCTCATCCGCCTTGCCCAGAACCCGGGCAGCGGCTACGTCAACTACCACTGGACTAAGCCTGGCCAGTCTGGAACCGTCGAGAAGTATGCCTATGTCGCCGGCTTCAAGCCTTGGGGCTGGGGCATCGGCACCGGCGTCTACGCCGACGATCTGGCCGCCCAGGCACAGACGACCCTGATCGTCACCGTCATCATCACCGGGCTTGCCGGACTGGCAACGCTCGCGGCTGCGCTTTCCATCGGCCGCTCGATCAGCCTGCCGATCGAGCGGCTCAAGGACGTGATGCTCGAGGTCTCCAAAAACGACACCCGGTCCGAAGTGCCAGACACCGGACGCAAGGACGAGATCGGCCACATGGCCGATGCGCTGGTGCTGCTGCGCGATTCAGTCATCGAACGCAACCAGCTCGAGATCAGCCAACGCCAGCAACAGCAGGTGATCGACAACGAACGCAATGCCTCTGCCGAGCATCAGGCGGCCGTATCCCGGAGCCAGGCCCATGTCGTCGACCAGATTGGCGCGGCGCTCGAAAAGCTCGCCAGCGGTGATCTGACCTTCCAGGTCGGCGACCTTGGGGCCGACTACGAAAAGCTCCGTCGCGACTTCAACGGTGCGGTTGCCGCATTGCGGTCCACCATCACCGCGATCGCCGACTCCACCAGTGTCGTCAACAGCAGCGCCGCCGAAATCAGCAAGGCCAGCAACGATCTTTCACAGCGCACCGAGCAACAGGCCGCTTCGCTTGAGGAAACCGCCGCGGCTCTCGACGAAATCACCTCGGCCGTGCAGAACTCGACGGTCCGCGCGGAAGAAGCCAAGCGCATGGTTGCCGAAGCCCGCAATGGCGCATCCGCCTCGAGCGAGGTCGTCCGCAATGCGATCGATGCGATGGGACGGATCGAGAGTTCATCCTCCAAGATCGGCGAGATCATCGGTGTGATCGACGACATCGCTTTCCAGACGAACCTGCTGGCGCTCAATGCAGGCGTAGAGGCGGCGCGCGCCGGCGAGGCCGGCAAGGGGTTCGCCGTTGTTGCCCAGGAAGTGCGCGAACTTGCCCAGCGCTCGGCCAATGCCGCCAAGGAGATCAAGGCGCTGATCAACAGCTCCACCACCGAAGTCTCCGCCGGCGTCGACCTCGTCGAAGCCACCGGAACTTCGCTGTCCGACATCGAGCGACGTGTCAACGAGATCAACGACCGCATCGTCGCGATCGCAACCGCAGCCCAGGAGCAATCCGTCGGCCTGCGTGAGATCAACACCGCGATCAACCAGATGGACCAGATGACGCAACAGAACGCGGCAATGGTTGAGGAAACCTCGGCCGCCAGCCAGACGCTTGCCGGCGAGAGCGCCCAGCTTGCAAGCCGCATTGCGCAGTTCCAGTTGCAACCCGGACAGCAGCAGCAGAGCTACGCGGTTCGCCGCGCGGCGTAAGCAGCACCGAATATACTGCCGACAAAGAGCCCGCCCCCACACACGGTGGCGGGCTCTTTCATTCCGGGCATCCGCCGGTCCATGCCATTGTCTCGTTACGCCAGGTGTGCGAACTTCTTTGAAGACGATGAAGGATGAAAACTGGGGCCCGCGCCAATTGATAGCCTGGACCGTTAGCGAACCGAAAATCGGAACCTTGTCGCAATGTGTCGCCGTTGCCCGCCACTTCGATCCCAGCCCGACGGAGAAAACATTCATCGCCGGGCGAGGTTTTCGCAGGATATTTGATCCACCGCTGTTTCGGCGCTCGGAACGCGCACCGGACCTCATCATCTCGTGTGGCTTTCGCGCCGAGAAGCGGGCAATGAGGATCAAGGCCGCCTATGGGGGCACCCCGTTGACGGTTCATCTTCAGCCGCCAAAGATCGACGGCTACGACATGGTTTTCGTGTCGCGCCATGGATGGAGGCCCGAATTCGAAGGCCGGCCTGGCTATTTCCAGATGCTCGGCGTGCCGCATCGTTTCTCCGCCCAGTTCTGGCAGGAGCGGCGTGCGGCTGCGCGGGAGATATACGCGCCCGAGGACGAGAAAGTGGCTGCAGTCTTTGTCGGCGGCCCGAACGACGCCTATGACTATGACGCGCCAGCGCATGAAGCCATTGCGTCAGCGGTGAACGGGCTGGTCGGACAGAACTGGAAGGTCCTGATATCAGTATCGCGTCGGTCCACCGACCAGACCTTGCAGGCGCTCCTCAAGCTTCGTTCGAAACAGGTGGTCGTGTGGGACCGGTCAAGTCAAAATCCCTACATCGAGTTCGTCGCCGCTGCTGATGCATTCCTGATCGCCAAGGACTCCATCACGATGCCATGCGAGGCGCTGTCCACGGGACGTCCGGTCTACGTGCTTGAGCTCACCCAGGTTCCCGGGGAACGGCTGGAGAAGTTCGAGTGGTATCATCGCGACCTGCAGGAAACCCTCAGGTTGACGCGGTCCTTCAACGGCGAGTTGGCACCGTACGACTACCTGCCCCCTCGCGAAACCGACAGGATTGCGGGTATCATCAAGGAGCGGCTGGCGGACGACGGGTAGAAAAGCCCTGTCGGTCAGGCAATCGGCGGCTGGCGATCGGCACCCCAAGACCCGAGTCAAAAGGCCCACCCGGTTTCCCGGGCGGGCCTCTCTTCTCGTCATGCTTGGGAGGAGACGATATCAGTCGACGTTGAAGACGAGCGGCTTGGCCTGGCGGATCGCCGGATGAGCCGTCAGCGTGTCGAGCACCTCCTGCTTCACCGGCTCATCGACATAGAGCAGTGCGATCGCATCACCGCCCTGCTTGTCGCGGCCGAGCTGGAAGTTGGCGATGTTTACGCCGCCTTCGCCCAGCGTCGTGCCGATGAAGCCGATCATGCCCGGCACGTCGGTGTTGGCGATGTAGATCATGTTGGCGCCGACGTCGGCATCCATGTTGATACCCTTGATCTGGATGAAGCGCGGCTTGCCGTCGGAGAAGACGGTGCCGGCGACCGAGCGCGTCTGGTTGGCGGTCTTGACGGTCAGCTTGATGTAGCCGTCGTAGACACCGGTCTTGTCGCGCTTAACCTCGGAGAGGATGATGCCCTTCTCCTTGATCATGATCGGCGCCGAAACCATGTTGACGTCGGCGACCTGCGGGCGGATCAGGCCGGCAAGCACCGCGCTCGTCAGCGCCTTGGTGTTCATCGTCGCCGTCTGGCCGTCGTAGAGGATCTCGATCTCCTTGATGGCGCTTTCGGTGACCTGGCCGACGAAGGCGCCGAGCACGTCGGCGAGCTTGATGAACGGCTTCAGGATCGGCGCTTCCTCGGCGGTGATCGAGGGCATGTTGATGGCGTTGGAGACGGCCCCCTTGACGAGGTAGTCCGACATCTGCTCGGCCACCTGGAGAGCGACGTTTTCCTGCGCTTCCGTCGTCGAGGCGCCGAGGTGCGGCGTGCAGACGACGTTCGGCAAGCCGAACAGCGGGCTCTCGGTGGCAGGCTCGACGGCGAACACGTCGAAGCCGGCGCCGGCGACATGACCGGACTTTATGGCTTCGGCGAGTGCTGCCTCGTCGACAAGGCCGCCGCGGGCGCAGTTGATGATGCGCACGCCCTTCTTGGTCTTCGCCAGGTTTTCCTTGCCGAGGATGCCGCGGGTCTTGTCGGTCATCGGCACGTGCAGCGTGATGAAGTCCGTCTTGGCGAGCAGTTCATCGAGCTCAACCTTGGTGACGCCCATTTCCTGGGCGCGCTCGGCCGACAGGAAGGGGTCATAGGCCAGCACGTGCATGCCGATGCCGATCGCCTTCTTGCAGACGATGCCGCCGATATTGCCGGCACCGATGACGCCGAGCGTCTTGCCGGTGATCTCGACGCCCATGAACTTCGACTTTTCCCATTTTCCCGCCTGGGTCGACAGGTCGGCGGCCGGCAGCTGGCGGGCGACGGCGAACATCAGCGCGATGGCGTGCTCGGCGGTGGTGATCGAGTTGCCGAACGGCGTGTTCATGACGATGATGCCGCGACGCGATGCAGCCGGAATGTCGACGTTGTCGACGCCGATGCCGGCGCGGCCGATGACCTTGAGGTTGGCCGCCGCCGCGATCAGCTTTTCCGTCGCCTTGGTGGCAGAACGGATGGCGAGGCCGTCATAATTGCCGATGATCTCGGCAAGCTTGTCCTTGTCCTTGCCGAGCTGCGGCTGGAAATCGACTTCGACGCCGCGGTCGCGAAAAATCTGGACGGCGGTTTCCGACAGTTCGTCGGATACGAGTACGCGAGGTGCCATGAAGGCCTCCTTCATTCGTGCGATAGGAATTTGAGATCGGGGTGGCCTCGCCCGAAGGCGGGGCCGGTCGCGCAATCAGGCCGCAGCCTTGGAAAGCGATGCCTTCTGGGTCTGATAAGCCCAGGTCAGCCAGGGCAGCAGCGCCTGGATGTCGGCGGTGTCGATCGTCGCACCCGCCCAGATGCGAAGGCCGGACGGCGCGTCGCGGTAGGCGCCAATGTCATAGGCAACGCCTTCCTTCTCGAGGAGGGCGACGATACCCTTGGCGAAGGTGGCCTGCGCGTCGGCTTCGAGCGCCAGCACGTCCTTGTCGGCAATCGTCAGGCAGACGGAGGTATTGGAACGGGTTTCCGGAACCTTGGCGAGGTTGGCGATCCAGTCGTTGTTCTCGACGAAGTCGAAGATCGCCTGGGCGTTGGCGTCGGCCCGCCCCCTCAGCGCCTTGAGGCCGCCGATCTGTTTGGCCCAAAGCAGCGCGTCGATATAGTCCTCGACGCAGAGCATCGACGGCGTGTTGATCGTCTCGCCCTGGAAGATGCCCTCGATCAGCTTGCCGCCCTTGGTCATGCGGAAGATCTTCGGCAGCGGCCAGGCCGGCGTGTAGCTTTCCAGCCGTTCGACGGCGCGCGGCGACAGGATGATGACGCCATGGGCGCCCTCGCCGCCGAGAACCTTCTGCCAGGAGAAAGTCACGACGTCGAGCTTGGCGAAGTCGAGGTTCTGCGCAAACGCGGCCGAAGTCGCGTCGCAGATCGTCAGGCCCTGGCGGTCGGCCGGGATGAAGGAGGCGTCTGCAACGCGCACGCCGGAGGTCGTGCCGTTCCAGGTGAAGACCACGTCGCGATCGAAATCGACGGCGGAAAGGTCGGGAAGCTCGCCATAGGCGGCTTCGAATTTGCGGACGTCGGCGAGCTTGAGCTGCTTGACCACGTCGGTGACCCAGCCGGCGCCGAAGCTTTCCCAGGCGAGCATGTCAACGCCGCGGGCGCCGAGCAGCGACCACAGCGCCATTTCGACGGCGCCGGTGTCGGAAGCGGGCACGATGCCGATGCGGTAGTCGGCCGGCACTTCCAGGACTTCGCGGGTGAGATCGATGGCCTGCTTGAGCTTGGTCTTGCCGATCTTGGCGCGGTGCGAGCGACCGAGCGGAGCATCAGCGAGGGCTTCGAGCGACCAGTTGGGGCGCTTCGAGCAGGGGCCAGAAGAGAAATGGGTATTGTTCGGACGCACGTCCGGCGGGGTGACGGTCTTCGTCATGATGGCTATCCTTCCAGATAGAAAGCCCTTCGTTGGGGAAGGGTGTCCCGCCGCCGCAAATATGGGAGCGGTCTCTCTGAGTCAAGCCGATTATGTCGCGAGGAGAAAAATTCCTGCCGCAAATGGAAGCAGCGCGGGAACCAGCCCGCGCCGCGCAATCATCGGTTTAGAACACTTTACCAGGTCGTGACGCGGATACCGGCGCGAATCTCGTGCCGCTGGAACCCGTCATCGCTGGCCTTCGTGCCGGATGCGCCCAATGACTTTTCAAGGCTGTTGTAGCCGAACATCTTGCCGCCATCGATGTCCGAATAGCGGTAGCCGACGTCGAGCTTGACGCGGTTCGTCAGATCATAGGAGGCGCCCGCCATGAGCGCATAGGTGAAGCGCCAGCTTTCCTCGCCGGGATTGGTCATCTTGCCCTGAGCGGTGCTGCTGCAGGCGCCGGCGCCATCGACGCAGGTCGCACGGGTCGTGAGGTCGTCCCACTGGATGTTGGTGGCACCGATACCGGCACCGAGATAGGGCGTAAAGCCGGCATAGGTCCCGAGATCGACATAGCCGTTCGCCATGACGCTGATCGCGTCGAACCCCGAATCGTGGCTGAAGTCGCAGCCCGTGCCCGCATTCTCGTCCGGGCACGGTTGATTGATCCCCGACTCGGCATCGAAGCTGGAGTTGAAGAAGTCTGTCGTCAGGTCGGCGCGCAGGAAATTGTTGAACTGGTAGCCCATGCCGAAACCATAGGAGAACGGCTTCGAGAATCGGCTGTCGTCGAAGCTTTCCCCGCTTGTGCTGCCGGTAAACGGATCGACATAGGTATAGGATGGATTGCCGCCACTTATCGATACGGAGTAGCCGAGGTCGCCGCGGATGTACCAGCCCTGTGCGGCGGCGATCGTTCCCATGTCGACTTCCGGCGCCTGGACCACCGGATAGAGCTCGCCGCCAGCTTGGGCGCCGGTTGCCGAGAGGCCGGCGATCAAAGCGGCACCGAGAATTGTCTTTCGAACGATCATGTTTCGCCCCCACGCGACGGCCATAGGTCGGGCCGGTTAAGTGAAGCGAGTATTTCAGGGAAGGGTTAAGGGTCGGTTAAGTATGTTTGTTAACCACGACCGGCGTTGCACCCTGCAACTGCGCAACGGAGTGCCCCTGCGATTGGCCGGCTTCGCCGAAAGACAGAACGCCTTGACCGCGCCGCAGGTGCTCGGCCAGTCGCAGCGCGAGAGCGACGATCATGAAGGTCGGGTTGGCATGACTGCTCGTTGGAAACACCGAGGACCCCGCCACGAACAGGTTTCCTATGCCGTGCACCCTGCAATTCTCGTCGACGACACCGGCCGCTGGTTCCTTCGACATTCTCGTGGTGCCGACATGATGGGCCATGCTGTCAAACATGCGAAGGCGCGCACGCACCTGCTGTTCCAGTGCCGTCTCGTCATAGACGAGTTCTCCGGTACCGCTGCGCCTGAACTGTTCCCTGACCAGCGCATGGGTGGCGATGATGGTCCGCACGTCGAGATCGGTGAAGGCGATCCTTGCCTCCGCACGGGGGACACCGAATGCGTCTCGCTCCGAGTGCAGAACGATGCGGCTGTCGGGATTTGGCAGATGCTCGGTCTGATAGACCAGACCGAAGCGGTTGTTCAGATCCTCCTTTCGTGGCAGGAGGATGGGCAGCCGGCGCTTGGCGAAAAATCGTTGCCTCGCCGCCTCGACGAGTTGCGGCACAAGTGCCGGGGCATCCTTCGCCATCCTCCCGATGTGCCTCAACAGCACCTTCCTGTTTCGCATGATTTCGGCAAGGTCGCGCTTTCGAGCGAGCGCGATCGAGAACTTGGCGACGAACACCGCCGACGAAAGCGCACCCTCCTGCATCGCGTCCTCGCCATAGGGCGTCAGAAAACTGGCAACGGCATTGCCAATGCGCCATCGACGTTGCGCCGTCGGCGTTATCCAGAACCTGCGGCGAACGTAAGTATCCCCGTGCCGCTCGAAGCCGAAGATGAAACTGTCCCCGGGATCCGTCAGGCGGCTCCAGGCATGCATGCCACTCGGATGGGACATATAGAACCTGCCCACCTTGTCGAAAGCATTGCCAAGACCCGCCGAAGCAACATCGTTCGAGGCAAGCAGCAGGCGAGCATTTTCGATGGCGCCGCAAGCCAGCACGATCCTGCGCGCCCGGACAATGAAGCGATGCTCGGGGCCTGACGCCACCTCAGCATACTCAACGCAGCCCGCTTCCGGATCGAACTTCAAGCCGACGACGGTGGCGTTGAGGACGGTCGTCAGATTGGCGTGCTTGTCGAGCAGTGGTCCATACCGCTTTGCGAAGTTCGTAGGCGGTCCCCAGCGTTCGAGCGGCGAGGAAACCACACCGCCACCGTCGAAGCCAGCGATCATCTCGGCCTGACGGTCGGCGAAGGCCGCGCTTGCATCGAACACCGGCTCGCCCACCTCGCAAAGAAAGGCGGCGCGGGCGAAATACGACTGCACGTCACGCCACTCGAGCGGCCATCCACTGTACGGGATCCAGGACCGGGGCTCGAAATCGATCGGATCGAACGGGATGCAGCGACCACCCCAGGCCGTCGAGGTGCCTCCAAAAGTCCGACGGCGATTGGTCTCCAGCGGCTCGTGGCTGCCCGCAGGATGAACGGCCCCCCGCAGCAGGTCGCGCGATTGCGCCGTTTCGCGCTGCCCGCCGCTCTCGAGCAAGATCGTGCGCAGCGACGATCCCGCCAGTTCCATGGCGATGGTGATTCCGGCCGGCCCGCTGCCTACGATCAGTACGTCGCACTCCAGGATGGTGCCTGCGGGCACAGTATTCAGCCGGGGCATCTCTCGGCCAACTCTTTGAAAGGAATGTTCCGCGTCGATTCCACGCTCGCAATATTCTCCCTCAGATGCCCGAGGTCGGTCGTCCCGGTGAGAATGGAGCTGACGAAAGGCTGTTGGGCGACATATCCCAGGATGGCCTGTCGGGGAGTGATGGCATGACGTCGGGCGAACTCGTCAAGGCGTTGTTCCTCGCCATGCGCAAAGACCCGATGCACCACAACCCCCTTGCCCGCCGCCGGCAGTGCAGACCGCGAGGCCGCCGGGCGCCATGGATGCACCTCGGTCTGGGCAACCCGGAGAAGCGGATCGCGCCGCACCCGCTCCACGGATTCGTCGTGGGCAGCCGCGATACCGAAGTGCCGCACCTTGCCGGCGCGCCGGATCTGCTCCATTGCCGCTCGCAATTCATCCGACAGGTCGAACAGCGCGGGTGGCTCGTGCAGGTAGAGAATGTCCAGATAGTCGGTGCGCAGTCGGCGCAGGCTGGCGTCAATGGCGGTGACGAGGTAGCCTGGAGAGAAATCCTGTGCAATGGCGTTGGTTGTCTCGGCGTTCGTCCGAACGGTGGCCACCCAGGTCCGTGCGTGTCTGAACGGGCGCAACACGCGCTTCAAGAACGGCTTTGCCATCTTGAGCATGCCGCCGGTCCTACCGAACCGGTAGCCGGCCTTCGTCGCCACGATGAAGTGGTCCCGACGGCCGCGAATGGCCTCACCGATCACGACTTCGCTGTCGCCCTGACCATAGATATCCGCTGTATCGATAAAGTTGATCCCGAGATCCGCAGCCGCCGAAACAAGGTCAAGCGCGGTCCGGCGGGAAAGCCCGGACGAAACGGAGGTCAGCCGTGACGTCCCCAGCCCGAGGAGCGATGGTCGAAGGTCCGTATCTCCAAGGGTCCGGTGCTCCAACCTGCATTCCCCTCCGCACCAGCGGTTCGATATCAGCCGAGAAGATCATGGCCGTGCAGCATTGTCCATTTGCCTATTGGGCAGTGACGCGTCAGGCGTTGGGCGTGGGATCACGTCGGCAGGGATCGGCCGGATGAGGTAAAACCGCCGCACCTTTCGTCCCGTCGCTTTCCGGAAACGACGAAAGCCGCCCGACGGTGCGGGCGGCTTTTGCTGGCATGCGTTGCGCGATCGTTATTTGTAGACGATAGGCTCCGCCGGCGGGACGTAAGGCACCTCGCAGCTGTTGAAAGTATAGCGCAGGCCGAGGCGAGCCTCGTGGATGTAGAAGCCGTCGTCATCGCCCGGGCCGCCGTTCATGGCATAGCCGAACATGTCGCCGCCGGCGACCTGGCGGAAGCGGTAACCGGCGTCGGCGGCCCAGTTGCAGGTCAGGTCGACGGATGCGCCCGCCATCAGCGCATAGGTGAAGCGCCAGCTGTCTTCGCCGCTGTGCTTGACCGAGCCGTCGCAGTTGCTGGGATCGTTTACGTCGCAGGACGTGTTGCGCAGGCTGCCCCAGTTGACCCGCGTCGCGCCGATACCGGCACCGACGTAAGGGGTCACACCGCCGAAGCCACCGGCAACGCCGCCATAGGTGCCGAGGTCGACATAGGCATTGACGAGCAGGCTTAGCGCGGACATCGAGGCGCGATCGGTGGACACGCAGTTGCCAGCGACGCCGCAGCTACCGCTCGTCGAGCCCTCGAAATCGGTGTCGAACATGTAGTCGAGCGTCACGTCGGTGCGGAAGTAATCGTTCCACTGGTAACCGACACCGCCGCCGATCACCCAGCTGTCATCGATATCGACGTCATCGAAGTCCGCATTGTAACCGCCGGGGCCGCCCTGCCAATAACTGGCTCCGCGCAGGTGATTCCAAGCGTAACCGACATCGCCGCGCAGATACCAGCCGCTGGTTGATACGACCGGTTCGATTGGTGCGATCGGGGCAGGCGTCGCCTGGTAGAGGTCAGCCGCAAACGCCGAAGAGCTCACAATCAGAGCTGCAAGGGCGGTACTCATTAACATTCTCATGGCCCAACTCCGTAACAAGATTGTCGGGCGCTGCGGACGGACGCAGGACCCAATTCATCGATCGTCATGGATAATGGCGGGGAAAAGTTAAGTTGCAATTAACTACAGGCATTTACCCTAGGTGTTAACCCTCGGGTAAGAAATGCGAGACCGACAGTGGTGGGCGACGAACCGCGACGACTGCTTCCGGCAAAACAAAAAGGCCGAGGTGAAGACCTCGGCCTTTGAATAATTCTTCCTGCCAGGCAGACCAGCCTCAGGCGGCGCTGCGCACCGAACCAATGACGCCGACGAGTTCGTCGACGATGCGCTCGACCTTCGACCGGTCGTCGCCTTCGGCCATCACGCGGATCAGCGGTTCGGTTCCGGACGGGCGGATCAGCAGGCGACCGCTCTTGGAAAGAGCGTTTTCGGCCTCCGCAATCGCCGCAAGCACGCCCGCGTCCTCGAGCGGCTTGCCGCCGGCGATGCGCACGTTTTTCAGGACTTGCGGCACCGGCTCGAAGCGATTGCAGACCTCGCTGACCGGCTTGCCGCTGCGCTTGACGCAGGCCAGCACCTGCAGCGCCGCCACAAGCCCGTCTCCGGTCGTGCCGAAGTCGGAAAGGACGATGTGGCCCGACTGCTCACCGCCCACATTGAAATCGTGCTGACGCATGTGCTCGACGACGTAGCGGTCGCCAACCTGCGTGCGGTGCAGTCCGATCTTTTTGCTCTTGAGGTAGCGCTCGAGCCCAAGGTTGGACATGACGGTCGCCACCAGGCCGCCGCCCTTCAACAAGCCGTCAGCCGCCCAGGTTTCGGCGATCACCGCCATCAGCTGGTCGCCGTCGATCAGCCTGCCGTTCTCGTCGACGATCTGCACACGGTCCGCATCGCCGTCCAGCGCGATGCCGATGTCGGCGCGGACCTCGTCCACCTTGCGCCGCAGCGTCTCGGGGTGCGTCGAGCCACAATCGAGATTGATGTTCGTGCCGTTCGGATCGGCGCCGATCGTGACCACGTCGGCGCCCAGTTCCCAGAGGGCTGCCGGCGCCACCCGATAGGCCGCGCCGTTCGCGCAGTCGATCACGACCCGAAGCCCATGCAAAGTCACATCGCGCGGCAGGGTGCGCTTGGCATATTCGATATAGCGGTCCTGAACACCGTCGATGCGCTTCGCCCGGCCGATCTCGCCGGCCTTGACGAGTTGCGGCACGGCATCGTTTTCCAGCAGCGCCTCGATCTGCATTTCCAACTCGTCGGAAAGCTTGTAGCCGTCGGGGCCGAAAAGCTTGATGCCGTTGTCCTCGAAGGGATTGTGCGAGGCGGAGATCATCACGCCGATATCGGCGCGGAGCGACCGCGTCAGCATCGCAACGGCCGGCGTCGGGATCGGTCCGAGGACGAAGGCATCGACGCCCGCCGCCGTAAAGCCCGCCACCATCGCGTTCTCGAGCATATAGCCGGACAGGCGCGTGTCCTTGCCGATGACGACGCGGTTGCGATGGGTGCCACGGCGAAAAATCGTACCGACGGCGATGCCAACCCGCATTGCGAGGTCTGGCGTCATTGGGAAAACGTTGGACTGGCCCCTGATGCCGTCCGTTCCAAAATAGCGACGCTTCATCTATGCTCCTGAATGTCGTGCCGAGCCGCCGACGGCTGCCCAAACGCTGGGCGCTGTTGATCGCGGCTCTTTTCGCCTCTTTGCCACAGATCGAAACCGAGAGCACTTGAAATTCCGTTACAGGCCGTTACCGGCCGATACGGTCGAGCAACAGTCCATTGCGACGCAGCATGGGCCTACCTAGAATGCGGCGCCAATAGCTGCAACCGGACAGCCGCCGACGGGCATGCGATGACCTGGATCGATACAGCCAAGACCTGGGCCTACGCGATCAAGCGCGACGTGATCGTCCTCTGGCTCGCCGCCCGCGACCGGCGCGTTGCCTGGCCCGCCAAGGCCGTTGCGGCAATGGTTGCCGCCTACGCGCTCTCGCCGGTCGACCTGATCCCCGACTTCATCCCCGTGCTTGGCTACCTCGACGACCTGATCATCGTCCCGCTCGGGACGCTTGCCGCCCTGAAGCTGATCCCGCCGGACATCCGCGCTGAACTGCGGGCACGGGCCGCCGAGCGGATCGCCCTGCCCGCCTCCCGCATCGGCATGGCGGTGATCGTGTTTGTCTGGATCGTGGTCGCGCTCGCGCTTCTGGAACGCATCCTGCCGATGCTGAAAGGCGCCGCGTGATCTTTCACGCGACGCCCTGAAACGTCAGTACTTGTCGTTGACCCGCCCAAACGGTGTCACTGCGGCTGCGGCTCCAGCCCGCCTTCCGCCTCGCCGCCCTTCTTCTGGCCGGCCTTCGGCACAGCCGAGCCGCGATGCGGCGGGCTGTCGTCTCCGAGGTCGCGGGCCGGCTTCTCGCCGCGGATCAGCGCCTTGATCTCATCGCCGGTCAGCGTCTCGTATTCGAGCAGGCCCTCGGCCAGCGCCACGAACTCGTGGTGCTTCTCGGTGATGATGCGCTTGGCTTCCGAATAGGCCTCGTCGATCAGGCGGCGGATCTCGTTGTCGATCTTCTGGGCGGTGGATTCGGACACGTTCTTCGACTGTGCCACCGAATGGCCGAGGAAGACCTCCTGCTGGTTCTCGCCATAGGCCACCTGGCCGAGCTGGTCGGAGAAGCCCCACTGCGTCACCATTGCGCGGGCCAGCTTCGTCGCCTGCTCGATGTCGGAGGAAGCACCAGAGGTGATGTTCTCCTTGCCGAATGTGATCTCCTCGGCGACGCGGCCGCCCATCATGATCGCCAGACGCGACACCATCCACTTGTAGCTCATCGAATAGCGATCGCCCTCGGGGAGCTGCATCACCATGCCGAGCGCTCGGCCGCGCGGGATAATCGTCGCCTTGTGCAGCGGATCGGCCATCGGCACGTTCAGCGCCAGGATCGCATGCCCCGCCTCGTGGTAGGCGGTCAGCTTCTTCTCGGCCTCGGTCATGGCGGACGAGCGGCGCTCCGCACCCATCATGATCTTGTCCTTGGCGTCCTCGAATTCCTGCATGGTGACGAGACGCTTGTTGCGCCGCGCCGCCATCAGCGCCGACTCGTTGACGAGGTTCATCAGATCCGCGCCGGAGAAGCCTGGCGTGCCGCGCGCCAGCACCTTGAGGTCGACGTTGGGGGCTAGAGGCACGTTGCGCACGTGAACCTTGAGGATACGCTCGCGGCCGACGATGTCCGGGTTCGGCACGACGACCTGGCGGTCGAAGCGGCCGGGACGCAGGAGCGCCGGGTCGAGCACGTCGGGGCGGTTAGTGGCGGCGATCAGGATGATGCCCTCGTTCGCCTCGAAGCCGTCCATCTCGACGAGCAGCTGGTTCAGCGTCTGTTCGCGCTCGTCGTTGCCGCCGCCCAGGCCCGCGCCGCGGTGACGGCCGACGGCGTCGATCTCGTCGATGAAGATGATGCAGGGCGCGTTCTTCTTCGCCTGCTCGAACATGTCGCGGACACGGCTTGCGCCGACGCCGACGAACATCTCGACGAAGTCGGAGCCGGAAATGGTGAAGAACGGCACATTGGCTTCGCCCGCGACCGAGCGCGCCAAGAGCGTCTTACCGGTACCCGGAGGACCGACCAGCAGCACGCCGCGCGGAATGCGTCCACCGAGGCGCTGGAATTTTTGCGGGTCGCGGAGGAACTCGACGATCTCCTCCAGGTCCTGCTTGGCCTCATCGACGCCGGCGACGTCGGCAAAGGTGACGCGGCCATGCGCTTCGGTCAGAAGCTTCGCCTTGGATTTGCCGAAACCCATCGCGCCGCGCGAGCCGCCCTGCATCTGGCGCATGAAGAAGAGCCAGACGCCGAGGATCAGAAGCATCGGCAGCAGCGTGCCGATATAGCTCAGGAAGCTGTTGGAGCCATCGCTCTCGGGACGGGCATTGACCACCACGTTCTTCGCTTCCAGCCGCTCCAGCAGCGCGTCATCGATGGCCGGCGCATAGGTCTGGAAGGTGGTGCCGGTCTCCACATAGCTGCCGACGACCTTGTTGCCCGTAATCACGACCTCCTTGACCCGGCTCGCATCGATCTCCTTGAGGAACTGCGAGTAGGGAACATCCCGCGAACCGGTCTGCGCCGGGCTCGTCTGGAACATGCTGAAGAGAGCGATCAGCAGGAGCGCTATGATGGCCCAGAGGGCGACATTGCGGAAATTTGGATTCATCGGGCTTTCCGGGCGTTTTCTCGGCTACAGGTGTTGTGCCGTCTCATTTGCACCTAACATAGGGTCGCAGTACCGCCTTGCCAAGGCAAACCGAACGGCCCTCGGCCATTTCCGGAATTATCGTTGACGGCTATGGCGGATTTGCGGTTTCGGCGAAATTTCGCGGCAACTATGCAGCCCTATGCACCATCCGGGCGAATTTCACCACGACGCGAGTCGTCGCACCCGATCCGAATTGGCGGGGCGGGATACGGTGCGCGCGCAAACAGTGCAGCAATCGCTTGCGCCAGCGGCAGTTCGAAGACCGGGAGATAGCGGTCGTAAGGTGAAAATATCGGCTCGATAGCGAAGCGGTCGGGCCCTGCCCGTTCATCGCCCACCAGTACGAGCGGACGGCTGCGCGCCACCCGCCTGACGACGCCCGATGGTACGTCGTCTGCGGCAATGCTGTGTTCGAGCACATCCGCCGCGGCCCGGACAGTCAACTCCCCGCTCGACCGATTGTGCACCCGCCAACGACTGTCCCAGATCGATCGATCGTGCGGCGCAACGGTGACAGGCGCAATCTCCCGATGCTCGCGGTAGAGAAACAGACCCTCGCGGCGGCGGTCGAACACCACCCTACCCGCGGTCATCCGCGACAACCTTGCGCTTCCGAGAAACACCCTGAGACGTTCGGATGCATCTGTTTCCAGTTGGTGCTCGCGGCCGCCGAGGACTGCGACCAGCGCCAGCAGAGCGCGCCATTCCGGCTGGCCACCCAGGAGCGCCGGCACCGCCGAAGCCGGCAGCCGTGCGAATGCGGCATCGAACACCCGGACCTGACCGGACAGGAACGCGGCACCCTGGTGTGAAGTCTGCATGCGTAGTTCCGACGCGCGCGCCGGGTCGCCTGCCTCCAACGCATCGGTGGACATGGCCGCTCCAGCACCACCGTCCATCCCGTCCAACCGGACACGAACGCGTTCGAAGGTGCGATTGAGGTTGCTCGGATCCTCGATCCAGTCCTGGCCGATCGCTTGCAGGTAGGCGCGAATATCGGCCCGCGGCACGTCGAGGAACGGTCGCAGCACCCATGTACTGCCGAACACAAGCGTCGCCGATGCAATGCCGGCAAGGCCGGCGCCCTCGCTCCGGCGCGCCTTGCGCATGGCGATCGTCTCGAGCTGGTCATCGCGACTGTGCGCTGTCAGGATCGCGTCGGCGTCATTGTCGCGCGCGACTTCCGACAGCAACGCGTGGCGCGCGTCCCGTGCCGCGGCCTGGATGCCGGCTGCAGGTTTGGGCCCGTCCCAGCGGCGCGACACGTGCGAAATACCCCGGCGCGCACAGAGCGCTGCCACCCAACGAGCTTCGTCGGCGGAATTGGCGCGCAGCGCATGGTCGATGGTGCAGGCAAGAAGGGAAAATCCGCCAAAGCGGCCTGTTTTCAGCCCATCATCGAGCGCGAGCAGCAAGCCGACGGAATCGCCGCCACCGGAAACGGCAACTAGCAACCGTGCGGGTTTGTGGAAACTTTTGAGAAATTGGGCGATCGTTTCGTCGATGCCCGGGCTCTTGCGACCGTTCACGACGTCGCTCCGTCGTATCAGCAGGCGAGCCGGCTCTGCTCGCTGGCGACCTTGGTCTTCACGGCCTTGGAGGCATTCGGATAGCGCTTGCCGACTTCGCGCAGCGTCGCACAGGCGGTTTCGCGGTTGTCGAGCGCGGCAAGCGACATGCCGAGCTTCAGGAGCATCTCGGGCGCCTTCTTGGACTTGTTGTAGGTCTGGTGCGCGTTCAGGAACGTCTTGGCGGACTCGTTGAAATTGCCCTGCGAATACTGTGCTTCGCCCAGCCAGAAGCTGGCATCCGCGGCCTTGTCGCCCTCGGGAAAGATGTCGAGATAGTCGCGGAACTCCTTCTCGGCCAGCGCGTAGTCGCCCGAGAGCACGTGGCCATAACCCGCCTTGTAAATCTCATCCGGATTGTCGAGCGAACCGCTTGCCTGTCCGCCGGCCGTCGGCAGACCGCTATCGATGTCCGGAAGCGACCCGCTGCCGACCGAAGCGCTCTCGTTCTTTTCGGCACCGATCTGGTTACCCTGCTCGTCGAAGCGGATCGTGCCGAGGTTCTGCTCCTGCGGCGCCAGACCGCCGGCGGAGGCCGTGTCGGTCGTGCCCGCGGCGGAAGGATCCGCCGGGAGCTCCGTTGCTGCCGTCTGGCTGGTGTCAGAACTCTGGCCGAGCGGCTTGTCCAGCGCGCCGCTCTTGCCACCGCCCTTGCCGCTCTCCAGGTCCTGGAAGCGGTATTCGTTGTCTTCCTGCGTCTTGCGCAATTGCTCCTGCATCTGCAGCAGCTGGAAGCTCATCTCCTCGATCCGGCCGTTGAGCGAGCGGATCTGCTCTTCGAGCTGGCCGATGCGCATCGCATCGTTGGCCTGGGCCAGCACGACCCCGTTGTCCGCCTTGCCGGTAGCCGGCATCAAGCGGTTCGCCAGCGCCGAGAGCGGAGACGCGTGCAGCGCGTCCACTGGCCCGGCGAGAGCTGCCAAGCCGATCAGGCTTGCCGCGACGATTTTCTTCATATCTTTGTCCCGTTCGTCCGATTTGCGCATTGTCGCGCGCGCCGCAGGTTTTTCCAAATGCTCCCAAAAAGCAACGGAGTTCGGCCAAAGTGTGATAAAAAACTGCGCGCGCCGGAGCAACCTTCGTTTTGGCCGTACCCCTTCAATGCAAAAGGCCCGCCATCGCTGGCAGGCCTCGTCGGTAGCTGTCTTCAGCCGACCGGCGCTGCTTACATTCCGGCGCCGCCGAGAACGGTAACGGCGCGGCGGTTCTGCGACCAGCAGGAGATGTCGTCGCAGACGGCGACCGGCTTTTCCTTGCCGTAGGAGATCGTCCGAATGCGGTTGGCTGGAACGCCGCGGCTGACGAGGTATTGCTTGGTGGACGTCGCACGGCGGGCGCCGAGCGCGAGGTTGTATTCACGCGTGCCGCGCTCGTCGGCATGGCCTTCGACCGTGATCGCGTAGTTCGAATACTTCTGCAGCCACTGAGCCTGCTTGTCGAGGGTCGCAGCCGCATCGGCGCGGATCGAGGTCGAGTCGGTGTCGAAGAAGATGCGGTCGCCGACGTTGACGGTGAAGTCCTGCGTCGAGCCCGGGGTGGCATTGTTCAGGCCGAGTTCGCCGGCGCTGTTGGGCATGTTCTTCTTGTTGGCGCAGCCGGCAAGTGCGAGCCCCATGAACAGGGCGATCATGGCGGGGTTGCGAGCGAGATTCTGCATGCGGCCAGCGGCCGGGATTTCAATGCGGCTCATCAGCCGGTCTCCTTGCATCAGTTCGATGGGGCTTGGGTTTCAATCAGGGTTGCCAGACTGTAACCGCACGCGGTTAACCGGCTTTCAACGACTATGGTTAACAAACGCTTTCGCAATGATCCCCATTCCCCGGCATAAACGACAGACGCCGCCGAATCCCTCGCCGTTCGATGCCTGGTTTACAGGACTTTGAGGCGAGAAAGCGGCGGCGCCGTCACAATTTGCGGGACAACTACTCCAGAAGCGGCGACCAGGCGGGATCGGAAGCAAAGCCATTCGTTGGGATCTGCTGCTCGTTGTAGCCGGTCAAGTCGATCGAAAAGAGCTGCGGACCGCCCGCACCGGCGTTCTGACGGAAGAACATCAGCACGCGGCCGTTCGGTGCCCAGGTCGGGCCCTCATTGTGGAAACCCGACGTCAGGATCCGCTCGCCCGAACCGTCGGCTTTCATCACGCCGATCGAGAACTTGCCACCCGACTGCTTCGTAAACGCGATCAGGTCGCCGCGCGGCGACCAGACCGGCGTCGAATACGAGCCGTCACCGAACGAGATCCGGTTCTGTGCAGAACCGTCGGCGCTCATCACATAGAGTTGCTGGCGCCCACCACGGTCGCTTTCGAAGACGATTTGCGTGCCGTCCGGAGAGTAGGAGGGACCGGTGTCAATGGCCGCTGTCGAGGTCAGGCGCGTCGTCGTGCGCGAGCGCAGGTCCATCGTGTAGATGTTGGCGTTGCCTTCCTGCTGTAGGCTCATGATCACCCGCTGACCGTCCGGCGAGAAGCGCGGCGCGAAGGTCATGCCGGGGAAGTTGCCGACCACCTCGCGCTGCCCGGTCTCGAGCTGCAGCAGGTAGACCCGCGGCTGCTGGCCCTCGAAGGACATGTAGGTGATTTCCTGCCGGCTCGGCGAGAAGCGCGGGGTCAGCACCAGCTCGTTGGAGTTCGTCAGCGCGCGCGCATTGGCGCCGTCCTGGTCCATGATGGCAAGCTGCCGCTTGCGGGCAGTCTTCGGGCCGCTCTCGGCGACATAGACGACGCGGGTGTCGAAGTAGCCCTTCTCGCCGGTGATGCGCTCATAGATCGCATCGGCGATGATGTGGGCGACGCGGCGCCAGTTCTCCGGCTGGGTGTAGAACTGCTGGCCGGTCATCTGCTGGCCGGCAAACGTGTCCCACAGGCGGAACTCGGCGCGAAGGCGGCCGCCGTCCTGCACCACCCGGCCCGTCACCAGCGCCTGCGCGTTGATGACCTTCCAGTCTTCGAAGCGCGGCGGCTGGTCCGGATTGGAGATCTTCTCGATGAAGGCCTGCTTGTTGACCGGGGCGAACAGTCCGGAGCGCTTCAGGTCGGCCGCGATCACATCGGTGATCTTCTGGCCGAGGTCGCCGCCGGCGATGAAATCCGTCACCGCGATCGGCAGTGGTTCGACATTGCCCTTGTTGATGTTGATCTCGACCAGCGCCATGGCCGGCGACACGGTCGCCGCAAGGCCGGTCAACCCGGCGGCAGAATGGAGAAAAGTGCGTCTCAACATGCGTTCTAGGCCTTCCTAGGGTTCATGCCACTTGGCATCACATCATTTCGCTCGGATCGAAGTTCACCACGACTTCGCTCCAGGCATCGTATTTGTCTTTCGGCAGCTTATCGAAGGGCGCCGATTTCAGGATCGCGCGGCGTGCACCGCCGGCCAGCGCCCGGCGCGCCGCTTCCGAGCCACCGGTCGCCACGACTTCCGGTTCGCCGACAATGTTGCCGTCCGGATCGAGCTGCATCGACACCTTGATGCGCACGTCGCTCGCATCCGCCATGCCGGGGATGATCGACCAGTTGTTCTGGATCAGGCCGCGCAGCGCATCCATCTCGCTCATCGACAGCTTGGAGCCGCCGGTCGTCTTCTTGCCGCCGAGCGAGGCCGTCTCCGTCGAGCGCTTGGCGCCGCCACCTTTGCTCTCGGTCTTGTTCAGGAGCGCCGTCACCTCGTCGGCGTTGAAGTCGCTTTCCTTGGCGGAAGCCGACTTCTTCTGCTCCTTCTTCTTGTCCTCGTTCTTGCGGTCCTCGGTCTTGGCGGTCTGCGCCTGCGCCGGCTTCGGCTTCACCTCGGGAACGGGTCCTGTTTCCGGAAGCGCTTCGGCTTCGGCGACCTCGGCCGGAGCTTCTTCGGTCGGCTTCTCTTCCGGCTTGGCGTCGGGTTTGACGTCCTGCTTCGGCTCGGTTTCCTTCGCCACCTCGGTGGCCGGCGTCGTCGCAGGCTCGGTCTTCTGCACCTCTTCGACCGGCTCCTTTGCCGGCTCGGGCGTGGGGATGGCCTTTTCAGATTTTGGGGGTGCGGCAGCCGTCTCAGTGCTCTGCGGCTTCTTGTCCGGTGTCGGCGGCGTCTTCATGTCGATGTCGTTGTCGCCGGCATTCTCGGCATTCTCGACGACATCCTGGCGCTTGGTCGGCACGGGCGCGGATTTTTCCGCCATCGGCGCCTTCTTGTCACCCTGCTGGATCTGCGTCAGTTCCTCGATCGGCACGATGTCGACCGGCATCGCCTCGACATCGGCGACATCGAAGCTTTCCGGACTGCCGATCGACACCAGTGCCATGGTGAGCACCAGGATATGCAATGCGGCGGATGTGGCGAGGCTGCCCTTCATCGCGGTCTGATCAATTGTCCGGTTTCTGCTCGGTGACGAGGCCGATATTGGTGAAGCCCGCCTGCTGGATGCGCGACATGACGTCGGCGATCACGCCGTAGGGGGCTGCGCCGTCACCGCGCACGAAGATCCGCTCGGTGTAGCCGGTGGTGGCGACGGCCTCGAGCTTGGCCGCGATCTCCTCGACCGGGATCGCCGTTTCCTGCAGGAACACGGCACCGTCGGCCTTCACCGAAACGGTGATCGGCTGGGTCTCGGCGTTGAGCGCCTTCGCAGAGGTCTTCGGCAGATCGAGCGGCACGCCGACGGTCATCATCGGAGCGGCGACCATGAAGATGATCAGCAGCACGAGCATGACGTCGACGAACGGCGTCACGTTGATTTCGCTCATGACGGCCTTTCGACCGCCGCGCCTGCGGCGACCGCCGCCGCCCTTGGCTCCCCCGACTGACATGCCCATGGCTTCGTCTCCTGCTTAACGTCGGCCGGTCACTGCGCCGCCTGGCGCGGCTGCAGCTTCTCGTCGATCTGGCGCGAAAGGATGGCGGAGAACTCGTCGGCGAAACCTTCCATGCGCGCCGTCAGCTTGCCGGCGTCGGCGGTGAACTTGTTGTAGGCGATAACGGCCGGGATAGCGGCCAGCAGGCCGATGGCGGTGGCAAGCAGCGCCTCGGCGATACCGGGCGCCACGACGGCGAGGTTGGTCGACTTCGAGCCGGCGATTGCCTGGAACGACGTCATGATGCCGACGACGGTGCCGAACAAGCCGATGAACGGAGCAGCCGAACCGATCGTCGCCAGCGAGCCGAGGCGAGCTTCGAGGGTTTCGGATTCACGCGCGAGCGTCACGTCCATTGCGCGGTCGATGCGCATCTGCAGGCCGATCGGCGAGCGGGCGCCACGCTCAAAGCTCTTCTTCCATTCGCGCATGGCGGAGACGAACATGGCGCTCATGCCGGACGTCTGCCGGTCCGACAGCGTGCGGTAGAGCTCCTCCAGCGACTGCCCGGACCAGAACACCTGCTCGAAGCTGTCGAGGGCACGACGCGCCTTGCCGTAGGCGAGCGTCTTGTCGACGACGATCGCCCAGGTCCAAACCGACGCCGCGATCAGCCCGAGCATGACCAGCTTGACGACCAAGCCGGCCTGCATGAAGAGCGACCAGAGGCTCACATCGGTCGTTGCTGCCAAACCTACCTGTTCCATAGACTTCTGTCCCCGAATCCAAACACCCGGCACGGACCATGGCCATCGCACCGGGTCTTCATCCTTGCCGGACCGACATCCGATGGGAGTTTCGGATTTGCCGAGCCGGCTTTTCGCAAACCTCTGGAGCTGGCGGTTCGAATGTGTCCGCAACCGCTCCGCGTTTCCGTCAAGAATGTCCGGTTGATGTCGCCGGCTGCCACGCCGATCTAACGCTTTCAACTGCCTTCTTGCCGTCAATTTTGGTTAAAGGATGACGTGCAGCGCACATAATCCAGTGGTTCGAGTAAGACATCATTATGGTTAAGGGAGTATTACCGGGCGGGGTCGAATATCATCTCGCGGCGATTTCCGCCCGACGGAACCAATTCGCCGGTCGCACATTTGCCAAGCGCTGCCAGCAGTCCATCCCTCTGCCCACCGCTTGAGGAAATGCATAACGGTCCTATACTTTGTCTGGAATGCCTGGCTGCAAGCAGCAGGAGGTTGCGCCCAATTTGAGCGACCTCCCCATTGGGAGACGATGACAATGGTGTCTCGGGCAATGTGGAAAGGACAACTTCGATTGTCGCTCGTCTCGATCCCCGTCGAGCTCTTCAGCGCAACGAAATCTGGTGGTCGCACCTCCTTCCGGCAGATCCACAAACCGACCGGCAAGCCGATCCACTACGAGAAGATCGTCGAGGGCGTCGGCGCGGTGAAGGAGGACGACATCGTCAAGGGCTACGAACTTGACGATGGCAAGTATGTGCTGCTGCAGCCGAAGGAGATCGACGCGGTCAAGCGCGAGACCAAGAAGACTCTTGAACTGGTCCAGTTCGTCGGCGCCGACGAAATCTCCCCCGGAGAACGTCGTGCCGCCACCGGCGGCAACGTCGTGGACCTGATGGCGGCGCTGAAGAAGAGCCTCGAGGGCAGCGGTGGCCCGGCAAAGAGATCCAAGCCGGCCGCCAGCCGCCGGCCGAAATCGGCGTGAGGTCACAATGGCGACGCCTCAGCAGAACCTCAAGGAATACAACCGCAAGCGCGATTTTTCGAAGACGAGCGAACCGAAGGGCGAGGTTGCACGCAGGTCGAAGAGCGGCCTCACCTATCTGATCCAAAAACACGCCGCCGCCCGCCTGCACTACGACTTCCGCCTCGAATGGGACGGTGTGCTGAAAAGCTGGGCCGTGACGCGCGGGCCGAGCCTCGATCCGGACGACAAGCGCCTCGCCGTGCACACCGAGGATCATCCGATGGCCTATGGTGACTTCGAGGGAACGATCCCGAAGGGTGAGTATGGTGGCGGCACGGTGATGCTCTGGGATGTCGGCCATTGGGAGCCGTTGGAAGACCCGGAGGAGGGCTTGAAGGAGGGCAAGCTGAAATTCCGCCTCTATGGCCGCCGCCTCACCGGCAGCTGGGCGCTCGTGCGCATGAAGCCCCGCCCAGGCGAGAAGCACGAGAACTGGCTGCTCATCAAGGAGCGCGATGCGGAGGCGTCCGATGACGGCGAGAGCGTCTTGAGGGAAAACGACACAAGCGTCGTCACCGGGCGCACGATGGCGGAAATCGCCACAGGCAAGGGCGAGACCAAGCCCCATGTCTGGCATTCGGACGAACCCGTCTCGGAGAACCTTCGCAAGGGAGCGCTCGCGCCCCTGCCCGGCCGCGTAAAAAAAAAGCCAACACCAAAGCGGCCGGCCAGCCCGCCTTTCGCGCCCCGCAACTCGCCACCCTCAGCACCTCCGCACCGGAAGGCGACGACTGGTTGAACGAAGTGAAGTTCGATGGTTACCGGCTGCTGGCCGCGATCGGCGATGGACGGGTCACCTGCTATACCCGCACCGGTCTCGACTGGACGGAAAAGTTTCCCGACATCGCCACGGCCCTGTCGGAACTCGATTGCGAAAGCGCGCTTATCGATGGGGAGGCCGTTGCCGTCGGTGGCGAGGGCTCGCAGTTCTCGGCGCTGCAAAAGGCATTGAAGCATGGTGGACAGACCGTGCTCTATGCCTTCGACCTCCTGCATCTTGACGGCAAGGACATCCTGAGGACGCCACTGTTGGAGCGCAAAGCGTTGCTGAAATCGCTGCTGGCGGGTTCCGATGGCCGGATCCTGAAATTCAGCGAGCACGTGCGTGGTCATGCGGACGAGGTCTATCGCAGCATGTGCCGAGCGGGGCAGGAAGGCATCGTCGCCAAGCGCGCCGACGATGCCTACCGGTCAGGCCGGGTCGGCAGCTGGCTCAAGGTCAAGTGCACGCGGCGGCAGGAGTTCGTCATCGGTGGCTATACACCGTCCGACAAGCGCAGCCGCCCCTTCGCCTCGATCCTGCTCGGCACCTTCGAAAAAGACAGCCTCATCTACCGGGGTCGGGTCGGCACCGGCTTCAACGATGAAACATTGGCGGAGCTTGCCGCGTTGTTCGCCAAGCGCGTCCGCGAGGCATCACCGTTTGCATCGGTCCCGAAGGAGTATGCCCGCGGCACCGTCTGGCTTGAACCCGATCTCGTCGCCGAAGTCGATTTCGCCGAGTTCACCGACGACGGACACGTCCGGCACGGATCATTCCAAGGATTGCGCAAGGACAAGGAGGCCCGGACCGTGGTGTTGGAACAGCCAAAGAAAGACGCCGCCAAAGCTGCTCCGCGAGGCAAGTCATCGCCCGCCTCCGCTCGAGCGGGGGCGAATGCCGCGGCCCCGTCGAAGCCTTCGCCCAAGGGCAATGTCGTCGTGGGCGTCTCCATCAGCCATCCCGAACGCGTTCTCTTCAAGGAAGGCAACATCACGAAACTGGACCTGGCGCGATATTACGAGGCAGCCGCCCCGCGAATGCTTCAACACGCTGCCCAGCATCCGGTTTCGCTCGTGCGTTGCCCGAGCGGCAATATCGCCCACTGCTTCTTCCAGAAGCACGCAGGCGACGGCTTTCCCGAGGAGATCAAGCAGGTACCGATCCGGGAATCGTCCGGCGAAACCGAAAACTACATGGCGATCACGGATGAAAAGAGCCTCGTCGCCGCCGTGCAGATGGGCACGCTGGAATTCCACATCTGGGGCGCGACCGCCGACAAGCTCGAGCAGCCTGACCGGATCATCTTCGACCTCGATCCGGATGAAAGCATCGGCTTCGAGGAGGTCAAGCAGGCCTCCGTCGAGTTGCGTGACGTGCTCGCTGCAGTCGGCCTGCAAACGATACCCATGGTGACGGGCGGCAAGGGAGTGCATGTGATCGTGCCGCTCGTCCCGAAGGCGGGCTGGGACGACGTGAAGACCTTTGCCAAGGCGTTGTCGCAGCGGCTCGCCGATGCCAGGCCAGACCGCTATGTCACCACCATGTCGAAGGCCAAGCGCAAGGGCAAAATCTTCATCGATTGGCTGCGCAACGAGCGCGGCGCCACCGCTGTGGCCCCCTATTCGACCCGCGCCCGGAAGGGCGGACCGGTTGCGACCCCGGTGTCCTGGACGGAGCTGGCCGCTCTAGACGCAGCCAATGCCTTCACAATTCCCGTCGTCCTGCAGCGCCTGGAAGAGACCGATCCGTGGGCGGAAACGCGCAAATGGAAGCAGTCGCTGACCGATCGCATCGTCAGCGCCGTAACGAACCACTGACATTATCCCGCTTGGCCAGCTGTAGCCGAGAGAAACTGCGCCGCAAGCTCCTCCGGCAGCCGCCGCGGTCGGCCCTTGGCGTTGATCACGGCGATCACCACCTTGGCGGCGATCAGGAGTTGCTCGCCGCGGCGGATTTGCTGCTGCAGCACCATCTTCGCCCCGCCCGCCTTCTCGGTGTGCGTCAGCACGGTAAGGATGTCGTCCATCTTGGCCGGCGCCTTGAAGTCGATCTCCATGCGGTGGACGACGAACATCAGCCCTTCCGTGTCGCCCTCGATCGACAGCGCCCCCTGCTCGACGCCGAGGCAGCGCAGGTAGTCGGTGCGCGCGCGCTCCATGAAATGCAGATAGCGCGCGTGGTAGACGAAACCCGAAAAATCCGTGTCCTCGTAGTAGACGCGCTGCACCAGCCGGTGGCCTTCAGCGGTCAGTTCTCCAGCAAGGGCGTGATCGAAATTCGTCATGGTCCAATCCGAGATGGGAGATTTTCACCGCCTTGTGGAGGAAGGGCGGGGCAAAAGCAAGGATTGCACTCCTGTCATATTCGGTCACTATGACCGGAGCGGTCTCAACGCATGGGGGTATTCCATGGTATCGGCGATGAAGATTGCGGTTCTCGGCGGCGACGGTTTCGTGGGCTGGCCCACCTCGCTGCACCTCTCCAACGCCGGTCACGAGATCCATATCCTCGACAATCTCTCCCGCCGCTGGATCGATACCGAGCTCGGCGTGCAGTCGCTGACCCCGATGGACTCGATCCAGGAGCGCACCCGCGTCTGGCATGCCGAGACCGGCCGCCGCATCCATTTCCACCTGATCGACCTCGCTCGCGACTACGAGCGCCTGAAGAACTGGCTGCGCGAGGAGCGGCCCGATGCGGTGATCCACTTCGCCGAGCAGCGCGCCGCCCCTTATTCGATGAAGAGCGACCGCCACAAGAACTACACGGTCAACAACAACGTCTCGGCCACGCACAACCTCCTCAATGCGCTGGTCGAGACCGGCCTCGACGCCCATCTCGTCCACCTCGGCACCATGGGCGTCTACGGCTATTCGACGGTCGGTGCGGCGATCCCCGAGGGCTACCTGCCGGTCGGCATCGAGACGACGGACGGCCGCACCGCCCGCCAGGAGATCCTCTACCCCGCCAATCCCGGCTCGATCTACCACATGACCAAGTGCCTGGATCAGCTGCTCTTCCAGTTCTATGCGAAGAACGACGGCCTGCGCATCACCGACCTGCACCAGGGCATCGTCTGGGGCACCCACACCAGCGAGACGCGCCGGCACCCGCAACTCGTCAACCGCTTCGACTATGACGGCGACTACGGCACGGTTTTGAACCGCTTCCTGATCCAGGCGGCGATCGGCTATCCGCTGACCGTGCACGGCACCGGCGACCAGACCCGCGCCTTCATCCACATCCAGGATTCGGTGCGCTGCATCGAACTGGCGCTGGCAAACCCGCCCGCCCGCGGCGGCCGGGTCGAGATCTTCAACCAGATGACCGAGACCCACCGCATCCGTGACCTCGCCCAGCTCGTCGTCGGCCTCACCGGCAGCGAGATCGCCTGGCTGCCGAACCCGCGCAAGGAAGCGGCCGAAAACGACCTCGTCGTAGAGAATGACAAGTTCCGTGCGCTTGGCCTCGATCCCACCACGCTGGAGAGCGGCCTTCTCTCTGAGATCGTCGACGTGGCCAAAAAATTCGCATACCGCGTCGACCGCTCGCGCGTGCCGGCCGTTTCCGCCTGGACGCGCGACATCGCCGCCACCATCAACCCCGACCCCGAAGGCCGGAGGCTCAAATCGGTATCATGACGGCCAACGCCTCCGAAGCCAGCATCAGGCGTGGCGGACCGCCAAGGGCGCGGCAGGCCTATGTGACGCTCGTCACCAATGCGGACTATGCCAAGGGCGCGACCGCCCTCGTCCGCTCGCTGCTCAGGACCGGCACGCAGGCCGATATCGTCATGCTGCACACGGCGGCACTGGCGGAAGAACAGCGCAGCTCCCTCGCCGCCCTCGGCTGCCGTCTCGTCGAGGCCGATCTGCTGCCGCTCTCCGACGCCTTCAACGCCCGCCATGCCCGCACGGCGCTGCATGGCGCGGCCCCCTTTACCAAGGGGCGCAAGCCGGCGTTCCACACCCCGCTCGACAATTTCGTCAAGCTGCGGCTCTGGCAGTTGGTCGAGTACGAGGCCTGCATTTTCGTCGATGCCGACGCGATCGTGCTGAAGAACATCGACCGGCTCTTTTCCTATCCCGAGTTTTCCGCCGCCCCCAACGTCTACGAGAGCCTCGCCGACTTCCACCGGCTGAACTCCGGCGTCTTCGTCGCCCGCCCCTCGACCGCCACCTTCGCGGCCATGCTGGAACGGCTCGACGCACCGGACGCCTTCTGGCCACGCACCGACCAGACTTTTCTGCAGGCCTTCTTCCCGCAGTGGCACGGCCTGCCGGTCTTCATGAACATGCTGCAATATGTCTGGTTCAACCTGCCGCAACTCTGGGACTGGAGAAGCATTCACGTGCTGCACTACCAGTATGAAAAACCCTGGGAGGCGAACCACCCGAAGGCGGAGCGGCTGGCGCCGCTGATCGCGCTCTGGCAGGCGTTCCACGACGGGGCACCGATCCCCGACATCGACAGCCTGCCCAACCCTGCCCCGATAGCGACCGCCGCGCAGGCCGGCCGCGCCGGCGCATGAGCCGCGTCCTCGTCTCCGGCGGCACCGGCTATGTCGGCCGCTTCATCGTCGAGCATCTGCTCGCGCACGGCCACGAAGTCACGGTCGGCGGCCGATCGCCGCCGTCAGCCGGCTTATTCTCCAAAGACGTGCGTTTCGTTCCGCTCGTCCTCGACCCCAACCTCAACCAGGTCGACGCCTTCAAAGACATCGACCATTTCGTCCATGCGGCCTTCTCGCACCTGCCCGGAAAATATCGCAGCGGCGAAGGCGACGACCCGGCCGGCTTCCGCCGCGCCAATCTCGATGGCTCGGTGCGCCTGTTTGAAACGGCCAGACGGGCCGGCGTACGCCGCTGCATCTTCCTCTCCAGCCGCGCCGTCTACGGCCCGCAGCCCGGCGGCGTGCCCCTCACGGAAAAAACGCCGCCGCAGCCGGAAACGCTCTACGGACAGGTCAAGCTCGCCGACGAGCGCCGCCTGCAAGCGCTCGGCGGCGACGCCTTCACCACCGCCAGCCTGCGCATCACCGGCGTCTACGGAGCCGTCGGCCCCGGCCGGCCGCACAAGTGGCAATCGCTGTTCGACGACTACCGCGCCGGCCGCCCAGTTCCCGTCCGCGCCGGCACCGAAGTCCACGGCGACGACGTTGCTGCCGCCGTCCGGCTAATGCTCGAGGCCGATCCGGCGCACATCGGTGGCGAGGTCTTCAACGTCTCCGATGTCCTCGTCGACACCCGTGCCATCCTTTCCATCGTCCGGGACTCGACCGGCTGCCCGCACCCGCTGCCGGACGCCGCCGACCTTGCGGCCTTCAACCCCATGGCGACCGAAAACATCCGGTCGCTCGGCTGGAAGCCCGGCGGCGCCGGACGGCTCCGTGCGGCTGTGACCGGCCTCGTCGCGTCACTCTGATCGAGCGGCCGAATACGGCACGTTCCTGCCGAGTTTTGGGGCTGCGACGTGCGGTCGCGGCCGGTTGCCCCGCACCACGGTTCCAATTGCCCACCCATTGTTTTAAAATTTCGGTCATACAGGGATGCGCCAAGTGCGCCTGTCCGGCCCTCCTGGCCGGTGACCGGATACGCGGCATCCCAACGGTGACCGGCCTTCAGTCGATGAAGGAGTGACTACCATGGTACGTCGTTCACTGATACCGTTTTCCGCCACCTCCATGAGCACCGATCCCTTCCTCTCCCTGCAAACGGGCATGAACCGGCTGTTCGACGAAGTGTTCCACGGCACGAGACTGCCGATGGCGGAGCGCGAGGAAGGCCTGCTGATGCCGCGCATCAACGTCTCCGAAACCGAGAACCAGATCCGCATCACCGCGGAACTGCCGGGCGTGGCCGAAGAGGATGTCGATATCACCCTCGATGACGATCTCCTGACCATCCGCGGCGAAAAGCGCACGGAAACGAAGGAGGAGAAGGAGAACTATCACTTCACCGAGCGTTCCTTCGGCCAGTTCCAGCGCTCGATCCGCGTGCCGCACGCGATCAATCCCGATGACGTCCACGCCGACATGACGAACGGCGTTCTCACCATCACGCTGCCGAAGAACACAGCGCAGGAACAGACGCGCCACATCAAGGTCGGCTCCGGCACCACCATCAGCCACTGATGGCGGCCGTGCGTCCTTGGACGAGGGAAGCACCCCGACGTCGCTTCCGCAGCCAGGCCGATCGTCCAGTGGTTCGCACTGCGGAAGGTCGTCATTCGGGCGGCGCTTCCTGCTGCACGTCACCCGAAAGCGTGCAGCGGCAGCGGGCGAGATGCATCGGAACAGATACCTGAATCAGATCGCGTGGATCATTCACACACGCGACACTGAACGCGCACACGGCCTTCGTCCCTCACCGTCCCCTCTCCCCGCAATGCGGCGAGAGGGGACGAGGCCGTTTGAATCGAGCGAGCAGAATGAGCCGTGCGGCTTGCTTTCCTCTCCCCGCGAAAAAAGGTGCCGCAAGGCCGTTGAGGCGCCGCATTCGGCCCGTGCCGTGGACCGGACAAACCGATTTCACACCAGCTACCCTCAGACACCTTCGAGCGCGATTATCCGGGTCTTCGCGCAACGCTCCCGAACGGCCTTCAGTCGCGTATATCCCGGTGAGTTGTACCACCCGAGCAAGGAAGACATGCCCGGGAACTCCAGCACGACCAGGCGATGCGGCTCCCAGTCCCCCTCCAGCACCCGGGTTGCACCACCGCGGCCGAGATAACGTCCGCCGAAGCGCTCCTCGGTTGCCGGAACGTCCCGCCTGTACTCCTCAAAAACGGTTGCGTCGAACACGTCGACGTCGGCGATCAGATAGGCGGCCATGATGGACCTCGATTCTGTCCGGAGGCTGCGAGGATACGCCCTTCTGATCAAGCTGTGTATCAATGCCCGCCGCGACTCAGGCGACGAGCATCAGCCTTGTGGCGGGACGGGCCGGCAGCACGCGGCTTCGCCACGAGGCGGCCGTACGGCGCATTCCAACGGCTCAGCCGAGTTCGATGACCGTGATTTCCGGCGGCGAGCCGAAGCGGATCGGCGCAATCGAGCAGCCTAGCCCTCCGGAGACGATCATGTCGTGCCCCTGCTCAACCACCTGCCCGTAGGCATAGCGGTTGCCGTAGGCCGACGGCACGACGGGTGCATAGCCGAGAAACCGGACCTGGCCGCCATGGGTATGGCCGGACAGCGTCAAGCAGACGCGCAACGGCACGCGCGGAAAGATGTCCGGCTCGTGCGCGAGCAGGATCACCGGGGCATCGTCCGTCACCTGCGCCAGCGTGCCGTCGAGGTCGTCGAGCCCGATGAAAGATGTGCGGTTCCATCGCTTGCCGGGTCGCAGGGCGAGCTGGTCCTCGAGCCCGGCCAGCCAGAAGGCGTGGCCATCCTTTCCCAACTGCTTCGCCGTGTTGGCATATACATCGACGCCGATATCCCTCAGCGCGCGATGGCCAAATGTGTCGCCGCCTCCGGCTTCCTGTGCGGTCAGGTCCTCCCACCAGTCATGGTTGCCCATGATCGCATGGACACCGAGTGGGGCCCGCAGGATGGACATTGCCTTCGACCAGTCCTTGGAGTGAACATTGCCGGTCACCAGGTTCATGCCGGCGGCATAGTCGCCGAGAAGCACGATCAGATCGCCTTCGAGCGCGTTGGCCGCCTCGCAGATCCGTCCGATGCGCTCGGCACTCATCCATGGCTCGCAGGCGTGGATGTCGGCGAGCGCGACGATGCGCAGCTTCAGCCCCTCCGGCCAGTTTGCCGGGCGCAGCCGGTATTCGGCGGTGCGAAGCCTGAGCATCGGCTCGATGCCGAAGGCGTAGCTGCTGGTAGCGAAGCCGGTGAAGGCGACGCCGCCCAGGGCCCTCAGCAGACCGCGCCGGGTGATCACCTCAGTCCTCCTCGGAAAACAGCCGGAACTGCGACGCCTCCAGGTCCTTCGGCGGCTGCAGCCCGAGGTGCTTCCAGGCGTTGGCCGTCAGGACGCGGCCACGCGGCGTCCGTTGGATAAAGCCCTGCTGGATCATGTAGGGCTCGATGATGTCTTCGATCGCGTCGCGCGGCTCCGACAAACCCGCGGCGATCGTCTCGATGCCGACCGGCCCGCCGCCGAAATTGTGCGCGATCATCGACAGGTAGCGCCGGTCGAGTTGGTCGAGGCCCATGTTGTCGACCAGCAGCCGTGTCAGTGCCTCGTCGGCGATCGTCTTCGTCACCGCCTCCGCCTTCGCCACCTCCGCAAAGTCGCGCACCCGCCGCAGCAGCCGGCCGGCGATGCGCGGCGTGCCGCGGGCGCGGCGGGCGATCTCGCGCGCGCCCTCGTCCGTCATGCCGAGCCCCATCAGCCGCGCGCCGCGCCGCACGATCGATTCCAGCTCCTCGACCGTGTAGAAATTGAGCCGCACCGGAATGCCGAAGCGGTCGCGCAGCGGCGTCGTCAAAAGTCCGAGCCGCGTTGTCGCAGCCACCAGCGTGAACTTCGACAGGTCGATCTTCACCGAGCGCGCCGCCGGTCCCTCGCCGATGATCAGGTCGAGCTGGAAATCCTCCATCGCCGGATAGAGGATTTCCTCGACGGCCGGATTGAGCCGGTGGATCTCGTCGATGAAGAGCACGTCGCGCTCCTCGAGATTGGTCAGCAGCGCGGCGAGGTCGCCGGCCTTGGCGATCACCGGCCCCGAGGTGGAGCGGAAGTTGACACCGAGCTCCTTCGCCATGATCTGCGCCAGCGTCGTCTTGCCGAGCCCGGGCGGGCCGACGAACAGCACGTGGTCGAGCGCCTCGCCGCGGTTCTTCGCCGCCTCGATGAAGATCTTCAGGTTGGCGCGGGCCTCCGCCTGGCCGGTGAAGTCGTCGAGCGTCTGCGGGCGCAGCGCGGCATCGACATCCTCGCCGCGCCGTTCGGAGGAGATGAGCCGTGCGGCTTCGGTCATGTCAGAAGTTCCATTCCATCGACGGAGCGTGCTGCGACCCGGTCAAACGTCATCGTCGTGCGGCAGCCCGCCTTCAAGCCCGACCACGCGACGAGGTAATCGGCAATGTCCGGCTCCGGTTCATCGCCCCCGTTGAGGAGGGCATCGAGTTCCTCGGTATGTTCAATGATCAGGCTGTCGCTTGCCAGAAGGTCCCTGAGAATTGCGACGATTTGCGGCATCGGGAAACCGAACCGCCGTCGGAGCACCCAGACCGTTTCCGCCAGTGCCACCGCACTGAGGAAGGCCGGATCGTCCGTCGTTCGTTCCGACAGGAACTGTCTAGCGCCGGCGTTCTGGTCCGGGTCGTCGTTGACCAGAAACCGGATCAGCACATTCGTATCGACACCGATCATTTCTTCGACCCGGACGATTCACGCGTGATCCGCGCATCGTCCGCCGCCGCCGCGTCCATGACCGCTTCCTTCATTTCCTCGATGCTGAGGCGAACACCGTTCGGCGGATCGCCGAGAACGCCCGCGAGGTCGGCGAGCTTCTTGTTCTTCGGGATCGCGACAACCTGCCCATTGCGGACACTTACATAGAAGCGTGTGCCGGGCTTCAGGTTCAAAGCCTCCCTCACGTCCTTCGGGATCGTCAGTTGCCCTTTCGTCGTGAGCGTCGTGAAAGCGCCCATGTCTTACAAATTCTCCAAATTCCTACCGACAGCAGGATAGTAAGAAATGCCGTGCCGGACAATCACCGCGCCAACTCCTTCAGCCCCAGCCGGATCAACTTGGCGCTGTCGGCGCCCTCGCCGCCGTTCTTCAGCGCCGCGGCGACGGCGTTCGCCGCCTGGTCGCGCGAATAGCCAAGATTGGTGAGCGCCGAGACGGCGTCGGCGACCGGGGCCGGCGCCACGCCCTCGCCGATCTCCTGCTTCAGGCCGATGGCCTGCCCGGCGTCACCGGCGAAGGCCGGCGCCTTGTTCTTCAATTCGGTGATGATGCGCACGGCCACCTTCGGCCCGACGCCCGGCGCCCGCGACACCTGCACCTTGTCCTGCAGCGCGATCGCGTTGGCAAGCTCGCCCGGCGTCAGCGTCGACAGCACCGCCAGCGCCACCTTCGAGCCGACCCCCTGCACGCTCTGCAGGAGCCGGAACCACTCCCGCTCCAGCGCCGACAGAAAGCCGAACAGTTTTAACTGGTCCTCGCGCACATAGGTCTCGATGAACAGCACCGCCGCCTCGCCGGCCGAACCGAGCTTGCCAAGCGTCCGCGCCGAGCAGAAGGCGACGTAGCCAACCCCATGGACGTCGAGGACCACATGGTCGTCGCCGATCTCGTCGATAGTGCCTTTGAGTTTGCCGATCATGAAAGGTCCGTCAGGGATGGGTTTCGGGTGTGATCAAACGGATCATCGGAAAATAGGTTTTATAGCGCGCGGGATCGCGGGTCAGCAGATTATGCCCGCGCACCATGGCGTGCGCACCGATATAGAAATCCGGCAGGGGTGAACGCTTGTCGCCACCGCCCCGCTTATATTGCAGGAAAGCATGCCCCGCGGCGTGCGCCGCCTCCCACGGCAGGTCCTCGCGAAGAAACGACACCGGCGAGAGAGCCGCATCGAGCGCGCCGACGGTGGCGAAACCGGCAGCCATCTCGGCATAGATCAACGGGTTGATCAGTAGATCACCCTGCCGCCTTGCCTCTGTGACCGCGTGAAGAGACCACTCCTCAAAGACGCTGCCGGAATGGAAGAGATCGATCAGGACATTGGTGTCGACAAGCGTGGCCATCAATCGCGCAACAGCTTGTAGAAGGCATCGCCGTCGAGGTCGCCAAGTGCCATCGAGCCCTTGTGACGGTGAAGATGCTCGGCCAGTGCCTGAACGTCCCGCTCGCGTTCGTCGGCAGACGGCTCGACAAGGCGCAGCACGGCACTGTCGCCCTGAAGCACGAACTCCACCTCCGATCCCGGCACGATGCCAAGATTGTTTCGCACATTCCGCGGGATCGTCACTTGGCCTTTTTCCGTTACACGCATTGTAATACCTCTTCGGTATTACTTATCGTCACAACCAGAACAAGTCAAGAACAAATCAGCCGGCGAGCTTGGCGATCCGACTGGCCAGGTTGCCGCGGTTGTGCGCGTGGCAGATGGCGATGGCGAGCGCGTCGGCGGCGTCGGGGCCCTTGAACTCCGCCTTCGGCATCAGCACCTTCAGCATCATCTGGATCTGCTGCTTGTCGCCGTGGCCGACGCCGATCACCGCCTTCTTCACCGCGTTCGGCGCATATTCGGCGACCCGCAGGCCGGCGCGCGCCGGCACCAGCATGGCGATGCCGCGCGCCTGTCCCAGCTTCAGCGTCGCCGTCGCGTCCTTGTTGACGAAGGTCTGCTCGACCGCCGCCTCGTCCGGCTGGTGGGCATGGATGATCTCCGCCAGCCCGTCATGCAACTGGCAGAGCCGCGAGGCCAAATCCATGTCGCCGTCGGAGGTCACCGTGCCGGAGGCGACAAAACGCAACGAGTTGCCGAGCGCCTCGATAATGCCCCAGCCGGTGCGGCGAAGCCCCGGATCGATGCCGATGATGCGAATCGTGCCCTGCATGGTCGAACCCTAGTGAAGACAGCGCGACCCTGCCAGCGAAATGTGAACAAAACAAAAACATCCACAAGGCCGGCCGGAAACGGCGTCGGACCGTTTGGATTTCACTGAATTGAACCTACATGGGAGTTCATTCAAAACTCTTCATGATGAGGCCCGCCCCATGATCCCGTTCTCAATCCTCGATCTCTCCCCGGTCGTCGAAGGCGGCACCGTCGCCCAATCCCTCGCCAATTCGCAGCGGCTGGCGCAAGAGGCGGAGGCACAGGGCTACAAGCGGGTCTGGCTGGCCGAGCATCACGGCATGCGCGGCATCGCCAGCGCCGCCACGTCGCTGGTGATCCAGCATATCGCCGCCGGAACAAACAGCATCCGCGTCGGCGCTGGCGGCATCATGCTGCCGAACCATTCGCCGCTGGTCATCGCCGAGCAGTTCGGCACGCTGGAAGCGCTGTTTCCCGGCCGCATCGATCTCGGTCTCGGCCGCGCACCCGGCACCGACATGCTGACGGCCCGGGCGCTACGGCGAAACATGGAAGCCTCGGCCGAGAATTTTCCGCAGGACGTGGTCGACCTGATGGCGCTGCTCGGCCCGGTCCAGCCGAACCAGAAGATCGTCGCCGTGCCCGGTGCGGACAGCAACGTCCCGGTCTGGCTGCTGGGCTCCAGCCACTATTCCGCCCATCTCGCCGGCATGCTCGGCCTGCCCTTCGCCTTCGCCTCGCATTTCGCGCCCGACATGCTGCTGTCGGCGCTGGAGATCTACCGCGAGCGCTTCCAGCCATCGCAATACCTCGACAAGCCCCAGGTCATGGTGGGCGTCATGGGCGTCGCGGCCGACACGGACGAAGAAGCAAGGTTTCACTTCACCTCGATGCAGCAGTCCTTCGTTGCGCTGCGCCGCGGCGCGCCGACCGCCTTCCCGCCGCCGGTCGAAAGCATGGAGGGACATTGGAGCGAGCAGGAAAAGATCATGGTCGAACACACGCTGCAATATGCCGTGGTCGGCGGGCCTAAAACCGCTCGCGACCAGATCGCCCGTTTCCTCGATCTGACCAAGGCCGATGAACTGATCATTTCCATGCCGGTCTTCGACATGGAATCCCGGCTGAAATCCGTGCGCTTGTTTGCCAAGGCGCGGGCAGCGCTCGCCGCCTGACCTCAGCCGCGGGTCCCGGCGAGCGTGGCCGATATATCCTCGACCTTGGCGAAGAACAGGTCCGGTCCGAGGCTCCTGAGAAAGCCCGGATCGGCGTAACCCCAACCGACCGAGCCGGCGGCGATGCCGCAATCGCGGGCCGCCTCGATGTCGCGAGCTTCGTCGCCGATTGACAGCGCCCGCCCGGGTGCCACCGACGTCGCCTTCAACAGCCGGCGAAAATGCCGCGCCTTTCCGAACAGCGAAGCGCCGCAACCGAAGTGATCGATGTGCCTGGCGTTGTCGCCGAGTGCTGTGCGAACGACCGTCTCACGATTGGAGCTGACGATGGCGATGCGCGCGCCCGCCGCCTTCAGCGATGCCAGCATCGGCTCGACGCCGGCAAACAGGCGGATCTCGGAAGCATGCGCCTCGGCCTGCCGGCGCATGAATGCCGCGATCGCCGGCAGCTTCCAGAACGGCACGCCCATGTGGGCGATGATCTCGCGGTTGCCCTTGGAGCGCAGTTCGTCGAATTCCGGACGCGACATCCGGCGAAAGCCGAAACGATCCGCCGCCTGGTTGGTTGCGGTCATGAACCAGTCGCCGGTGTCGGCAAGGGTTCCGTCGAAATCGAAGATGACAAGGTCGTAGGTCATGCAGGATAGGTCATGAAAAAAGCCCGCGCCTCGAAAGGCACGGGCGGGATATTGATCGGTACGTCTGCCCGTCAGGCGGAAAGCTTGGCCAGCACCTCGTCGGAAACCTCGAAGTTCGAGTAGACGTTCTGCACGTCGTCGTCGTCCTCGAGCGTATCGATGAGCTTCATCAGCGACTGCGCCTTTTCCTCGTCGACCGGCACGGTGTTCTGCGCCTTCCAGATCGCCTTGACGGTCTCGGCCTCGCCGAGCGTCGCTTCGAGCGCCTTGGACACCTCGCCGATGCTCTCGAAGGCGCAATAGATCGTGTGCTCTTCCTCGTCGGTCTCGACGTCGTCGGCACCCGCCTCGATCGCCGCTTCCATCACCTTGTCGGCGTCGCCGGCCGAAAGCTTGTAGGTGATCTCGCCGACGTGGTCGAAGGAGAAGGACACCGAACCGGTTTCGCCGAGCGCGCCGCCGGCCTTGGTGAAGGTCGAGCGGACCGAGGAGGCGGTGCGGTTGCGGTTGTCGGTCAGCGCCTCGACGATGACGGCGACGCCGCCCGGTCCGTAGCCCTCGTAGCGGACTTCCTCGTAGTTCTCCGCATCGCCGCCGGAGGCCTTCTTGATGGCGCGCTCGATGTTGTCCTTCGGCATCGACTGCGCCTTGGCGTTCTGGATCGCCAGCCGCAGCCGCGGGTTCATGGCCGGATCGGGCATGCCCGTCTTGGCGGCAACGGTGATTTCGCGTGCGAGCTTGGAGAACATTTTCGAGCGCACGGAATCCTGGCGACCCTTGCGATGCATGATGTTCTTGAACTGTGAATGGCCTGCCATGACACCCCTTGATCTGTCTGGCGCGACGGCGACGATCCGCTCCGGGAGCGACGGCCGGCGCTGTTTCGGTTCGGGAGCGCACCCATCCGCGTCCAGTCCGGCCCGGCGGCTCCGATTTTGGAAAATGGCGCCTTATAGTTTCATTGAGGCCATCCGTCCAGAAGGGCCTATAAAAACGTCGTCGGCACCGGGCGTGGGCTGTCTCGCTCAGACGCCCTTGAGGACCAGGATCGTCGGTCGCCGCGGCAGGGAACGGGTGGAGACCGCGACACTCGCCGTGTCGGCGATGGAAACGTCGAAATCCTCGTCGAACATGGACAGGAACTGCGCAATCGGCGGGCCGCGCCGGTGCATCGGCAGGATCAGCGCCGAGCGCAGCCGCTCGACCACGCGGCTCATGCTCTCTGCCCCCATCGTCAGGCCGCCGTCGACCGGCACCATCAGCACGTCGAGCCGGCCGATCTCGGCATATTGCTTGCCGGTCAGTTCGTGATGCAGGTGGCCGAGATGGCCGATGCAGAGCCCCGCGACCTCGAAGATGAAGATGGAATTGCCGTTTTCCTGCATCGCTCCGCCCCAGCCGCGGATGTCCGTCGGCACGTTGCGGATATAGACGTCGCCGACGACGAGATCATGGTCGGCCGGCCCGCCGTCGTCGCGCCAGCCGTGCAGCACATGAGCGATGCCGGGATCGGGCGCCAGCGTGTAGTGGCTTGAGTGCGCCCTGTTCATCGTCACCACGGTCGGCAGCAATGGTAGTCTGAACCACCCGTTGTAGTCGGTCGCGATCTTAACCCCGCCCGCCGTCTCGATGAAGAAGGTGGAATGCCCGATGTAGGTGATCTCGACCGTGCCGTCGTTTTGGACGTCGCCGGCGGACCGGACGCTTGCGAAGACCGCCGCCGGCAGCGCCTGCGCGATCATCTGGCACTGGCTGGCTGGCTTTTCCGCCTCCTGAGCCTGCGCCGGCGCGACCAGGGCAAGGACGCAAAACAGGGGCAGCAGCAAAATGAATCGGACGTGCAACATCGGCGGCTCCGATCGTCGACAGCGGGCACTATGCCTCTCGCGCGCCACCGGGTCGAGCCGCCGGCCGGCCGGCCCGGTTCACAATCCCGTCACCGGTCGGCCCGGAACAATCGCGATGTCCGACACGTTGCGCCGGCAGTTGGAACAGCAAAGGAGCAATCTCATGACGAGCCTGGCCCGCGCCCGCGAAAACCCCCGCGAACAGCTCTTCGACGAGATCGACCGGATCGATGCCGGCATGCTCGGGCTCGAGCGGGTTCGCTTGCACCCGCAACCGATGGCCCCGCATCTCGATCGGCAGACGAACACGATCTGGTTCTTCACCAAGACCGACACCGATCTTGCCGAGGCGATCGCCGATGGCGACGGCGAACGCGGCATTTTCTGCCTCGTTGGCAAGGATCATGACTATCACGCCTCGCTCGCCGGCCGCATCACCGTCGAGAAGAACCTGGCGAAGATCGACGAATATTGGAACTCGGTCGTCGAGGCTTGGTACGATCACGGCAAGGACGACCCGAAGCTGACCATGCTGGCCCTGCGGATGGACGACGCCGCGATCTGGGCCTCCACTGGCAGCACGCTGAAGTTCGGCTGGGAGATCGCCAAGGCGAATTTCAACGCCGACGAGGAACCAGAGGTCGGCGTACGCGCGCATGTCGTCTTCGGCGAAGTGCCGGCGGAACCGCGCCAGTGGCTGAGTTGAGCCTGTTTCGCGGCGCCCCGCGGCCAGCGGCACCCTGCGCCGCTGACCCACGATCCACCTGTCTCCGGATGTCGGCTCAGATTTTGGCGCGCTTCAGCACCTGGTTGATGCGCGCCTGCCATCCCTTGCCCGTCGCCTTGAACTTCTCTCGATCACCCTCGAGGTCGAGCCGCAGCGAGATCTGTTGCTTCGGCCGTCCAAGCACAATTTGGAGGCTTAGACCCAGAAGTCCGGGATCGTCTCCGTGAGCCGCGGCCCCAGCCGCAGCGGTGCGATCTTCTCGGCAAGTCCGGTCCGGTCGGAGATCTCGATGCCGACGCCGCAGATGGTGGCCGGCCCGCTTGCCGCCTCGAAGCGGCCCTTCGGCATCTTCGAGATGAAGCGGTTGAGCGGCTCCTCCTTGTCCATGCCGAGCGATGAGTCGTAGTCGCCGCACATACCGGCGTCCGACATGTAGCCGGTGCCGCCGTTGAGGATCTGGCAGTCGGCCGTCGGCACATGCGTATGCGTGCCGATCACCGCGCTCGCCCGGCCGTCGACGAAATGGCCAAAACATTGCTTCTCGCTGGTTGCCTCGGCGTGGAAGTCGAAGATGATCGCATCGGCCTGCTCGCCGAGCGGGCACGACGACAGGATCGCCTCGCCTGCCGTGAAGGGGTCGTCCAGTTCCGGGTGCATGAAGACCCGGCCCATGACGTTGGCAACCAGCACGCGGGCGCCGTTCCGGGCAAAGAACAGGTTGGAGCCGCGGCCGGGGGTGCCGGCCGGATAGTTGGCCGGGCGCAGGAACTGGTCGTGGCGGCCGGCAAACGTCACGGCCTCCTTCTGGTCCCAGACATGGTTGCCGGTGGTCACCACGTCGGCGCCGGCGTTGATCGTCTCCTGGAAGATCTCCTCGGTGATGCCGAAGCCGCCGGCGGCGTTCTCACCGTTGACGACGACGAAATCGAGCTTGAGGTCCGAGATCAGGCCCGGCAGCCGGTTCCACACCGCGGTCCTGCCCGTCTTGCCCACCATGTCGCCTAAAAACAGAAAGCGCATCAGCCCTCTCCACCCTGTCCGTTGAATATCCGAAAACCACTCTCCGTCAGGACGGCATCGAGCGGCACGTCATGCGCTTCGGCCGGCACCGAGGGCACTTCCTGGCAGTCGAAGGCGATGCCGATCAGGCGGGGTGAGCGCCCTTTCGCGCGCAGCCGGTCGATGGCCCGGTCGTAGTGGCCCGCACCGTATCCGATCCGATGCCCGCTCGTATCAAAGGCCGAAAGCGGAACCAGCAGGATTTCCGGATCGAGGAGTGCGGCCTCGGGACCCGGCCCCGTCGTGCCGAAACCGGTGTGGATCAATGGTGCGCCACGCACCAGTTCGCGGAAGACGATGGTTTCCCGGTCGAGCACGACGGGAAGCGACAGCCGGGCGCCGCGCTCGGCCAAGCGCGCCATCAGCGGGCGAATGTCGGCCTCGGAGCGAATCGGCCAGAAACCCGAGATCACCGCGCCGGGATCGATGGCGATCACGTCGCCGGCGTGGTCCGCCATGGCGAGACTGCCCTCGATGCGGGCCTCCACCGGCATTTTGTCCCGAAGCGCCAGCTTCTCGTTGCGAAGCGCGGCTTTCAGTTCTTTCGGCGTCACGCGGCTCTTCCCGTTGCTGATCGTTTTGCTTCCCATAGCGCCGGACAGCGCCACCCGCAACCGCCGGACGCGACGGACGTCGCCAAGCCCCGAAACCTTTGGATACAGGCAAGGGTGCCGGACGGTGTCGACACGTGCCGTTTCGCGACAACCTGGATAAGAAAGCGATTTACGGCTCAACCTTCCGCAAACTCCGCGAAAGTTGCCGGAAAGCCGCAAAGCAGGATAAACGTTTGATAAAGCATCTCGTCAGCTTCGGCTGGAACGACCGCGGAAACCCGCTCTATCACCGCGTCATGTCCACCGTCGATTCGCACTCATCACCCCGGCCGCGTCAGGCCAGGCCGGAGCTTTCGGCCATCGAACTGCGTTGCCTGGCGTTGTGCGCCGAAGGCAAGCCACCGGAGCAGATCGTGATCGAGACCGACTTGCCCCTTTCGCGCGTCGTCGAGGCGCTGACGACGGCCGTGGTGAAGCTGGATGCCCGGAACATTACCTGCGCGATTTCGCGCGCGGCGCTTCTCAACCTCATCTGATACCGACCTGCGCGATCGGGCAGGTTGGCGTCACCGCCCTTACGCCGCCTGCGCCTCCGCCAGCTCCAGCATTGCCAGCGCCGCCCCCTCGTCGGTGATCAGCGTGTTGCAGCTGATCCGCCGGATCGTCGCACGGATCGCCGACGCGCGGTGCGCGCCGCCGGAGACGAGCACGATGTGGTTTGCCTTTTTCACCGTGTCGAGGTCGATCGACATGACCCGGTCGCGGATCGGATGATCGATGGTGCGCCCTTCCGCGTCCAAAAAATTACACATCGTGTCGCAGACGCAGCCGGCCGCCACGAGTTCGTCCAGCACCTGGCGGGGCAGGAAGCCGCGCGACAGCGAGCTGGAGTCTGGCCCGATGTCGCCGCAGCTGACGACGGCGATGTCCATTGTCTCGGCCAGCTCGAACAGCGGCTTCAGCCCGCACTTTTCGATGAGACTGCGCTTCGTCTCGCGGCTGTCGACGAGAAGCGGAGCGAGGAACAGGTAACACTCGGCGCCGAGCTGGCTTGCGATCCGCCAGCTGTATTCGATCGGGTTGATGTGATGCGCCTCGACGACGCCGCCGAGCAGCGAGACGACCTTGACCCGCTCCCGCCGGGCCGGGCGGAAACTTGCGAGCGAGGCGGTCAGCGTGCGGCCCCAGCCGACGCCGATCGTGCAGTCGTCTGGGATCGCCTCGGTGAGGAACTGACCGAGCGCCAGCCCGACGCTCTTGGCCGTGCCCTCGGCGCTGTCGGCCGCCGGCACCACCACCGCCTCGTCCAGGCCGTAGGCCCGCTCCAGCCGCGTCGCCAGCTCCACGCAGTCGCCGACGCCCTCGTCGATCCAGATCTGCACCTCGCCGCGCTTCAGCGCCTCGTCGAGCATGCGGATCACCGTGGACCGGCTGACGCCGAGCTTTTCGGCGACGTCCTTCTGGGTCATGCGCTGGTTGTAGTAGAGCCACGCCGCGCGAAGACGCAGCGACACGCTTTCGGATATGGCCGTGTGCGTTTCGCGCCTCAGTTTCACCAACTGCTCCTCCATCCTTCGCGCCCCGTCCCTGTCGATGGGCTGCCCGCTCATAGCATGGAACCGAAACGGCGCGACATATGTTTAACCGGATGAGCAAAAGTGCTTGACATCGGCGCGAACCGACGACGATAGTCGCCCGTGCCGCAGCGTCACCGACGCCGGGCGCATCTGCATGCGCGGACGCTAGAAGCGGCGCCTTCCCTACCCCGCCGGCGGTGCGTTGTAGGCGACGGCGATCGTTTCGAGCCGACGGTCGGCGCTCACAGGACATCACGAAACGGGATCTCGAACATGACCTCCAAGCTTGAACAACTGCGTAAGATGACGACCGTCGTCGCGGACACCGGCGACATCGAGGCCGTCGCCCGCCTGAAGCCCGTCGACTGCACGACCAACCCGACCATCGTGCTGAAGGCGCTGCACACGCCGATGTTTGCTGACGCCGTCGCCGAGGCGCTGCGCTGGGGTCAGTCGCAGGGCGGCAGCCGCGAGGGCGTCGTCGCCGCCGTCGCCGACCGGCTGGCGATCTCCGTCGGTTCGGCCTTGGCAGAACTCGTGCCCGGCCGCGTCTCCACCGAAGTCGACGCCGACCTCTCCTTCGACACGCAGGCCTCGATCGAAAAGGCGCGCGCCATCATCGCCGCCTATCAGGCGCGCGGCATCGGCCGCGAGCGCATCCTGATCAAGCTCGCCTCGACCTGGGAGGGCATTCGCGCCGCGGAAGTCCTGCAGAAGGAGGGCATCGACTGCAACCTGACGCTGCTCTTCAACAAGGCCCAGGCGATCGCCTGCGCCGATGCCGGCGCCTTCCTGATCTCGCCCTTCGTCGGCCGCATCCTCGACTGGCACGCCAAGGCGACCGGCAAGACCTTCACCGCCGAGGACGATCCCGGCGTGCTGTCGGTGCGCGCGATCTACGACTACTACAAGTCCAACGGCATCAAGACGATCGTCATGGGCGCGTCGTTCCGCAACACCGGCGAGATCGAGGCGCTGGCCGGCTGCGATCGGCTGACGATCAGCCCGCAGCTGCTGGAGGAACTCGACGCGGCGCAGGGCAAGCTCGAGCGCCGGCTCTCGCCCGAAACCGTCAGCCACGTCGCCCCGATCAAGATCGACGAGAAGACCTTCCGCTGGATGCTCAACGAGGACGCCATGGCGACCGAAAAGCTCGCCGAAGGCATCCGCGCCTTCGCCAAGGACCTCGGCGCGCTGCGCGCCCTGGTCGACAAGGAGATAAAGGCTGCGGCCTGATCTCAATACGATCTGCCAAGTTTGCAACGGCCGCCTTTTGGGCGGCCGTTGTGTGTTTCAGGAGAGTGGGGCCGCCTTTCCATGCTGGTTCGGCGCGCGCAGAAAAATGCGGAATCGACCAACTGGCGTGGTTTCCGTGTAGGCCTCCATCAAGCGGTTGAAGGCGTCGTAGCGCCGGAAAAAGCGGAGGTAGTCGAACTGGAGCGCGGCGGGAAGCCCAAGCTTGTCGTTGGCGGCATCAAACGCGATGACCGCCGGTGGGTCGCGTTCAAGTCTGGCCAGGAGGCCGTTGTTATAGGTCTCCGACAGGGCAACGACGCGGGCGGATTGATCGTCTTGCGCTGCGCGGGCAAGCGCCTGAACGTGAGCTGGCAGGTAGATCAACGCGCCAAAGGCATCCCGCCATCGCGCCCCCGATTGAAGCACTGCCGGGTGAATGTCCCGCGGCGAGGTGATGAAAGCAAAGACCGGGGCATGGTCCGGCGAAGAGAACAACCGTGACAGCGCGTCGACGCGCGCGGTTGTACCTTGCCGGGCAAGGCCGTCAGCGAGAAATGGCACGACCGGCTGTAGGCAGGCGATGGCGAACAGCACGAACAATGCCTTTGGGCGCTTGTTCATCGCCGCAAAAAGCAAGCCTGCCGCTGCAGTCCAGTAGAGCGCCGCCGGCATGATGTGGTACTGCCATCCCTTTCGTTGCATCAGGCCTGCAATAAGGAAGCCGACGCCGGCGACGATGAGAACCTGCACCGCTGCGGGTAGGCGCTCCGGCCACCATAGTCGAACGGCGAGGACAAGTGCGCACGCGCTGGCGGCAAGGTAAGTGCCTGCTTGCAAGACGAATTCCAGGCCGCCGACTTCGAAGCCCTTGTAGGCAAGCAAGGCGTTGGGCACGACCGCTTCGAGATAGACGGGGGCGTAGATGATGACAGCAAGAACATAGAGTGCGCCCGCCACCGCCATTGCCGCCAGTTCCGGCCGCAGAAGGTTGAGCGAACGACGCCGCCAGTAAAGCCAGAGCTCGAGGCTGGCTGGAACCGCGAGGAAGTATGGCTTGATCCCGATGCCGGTTGCAGCAACGAGGCCGATCGCAAGCGCAACCGGAAGCCGGACGGGCTGCTGTTCGGCACGCAGTGCCACCAACAGGGCATAGAGCAGTGTCAGGGCAACGGCGATGTGCTCGCGTTGGGCGAAATGATAACCCGGCATGAGAAGCAGAACCGCGGCAAGCGCGGTGGTCGCGGTGGTCAGGGCACCCTTCGTCCAGGACAGCTTGCGCAACATGACCAGCGCGCAAAGCAGGGTGGTCAACTGCAGCAGGAAGATGAAACCACGAAGTACGGCGGCGGGCGAAAGGCCGGAGATTCGCACGACAAGGGCGGGCAGGCCCAGCAACCACATGGACATTGGCGGGTTCACGTCGGCGATGTCGATCCCGATGCGGTCGCCGTCAAGCACCCGGAGGGCTGTGTAGAAATGCCAAGCGGCATCATGGTTGAGAGCGAAAGGAAACTGAATGACAGCCGCAAACGTCGCGAGCAGCGTGATGACAGCCCAAGGGGCCGAAGGAGTTTGCCAGAAGGATCGCATGCCGTCGCCCCGAGTCCCCGACCGCGCGCTCTAGGTGCGCCGGTTCCGATGTCGCGGAGCATACCAACCAATGATTGTATCAACATTAACGCCTCGCTTGCGACGAAACTCGTGACAGCAGCAAAGCCTGGAGTGCGGGATACGAACGGCGTTTCTAAGCGAGGGAGAGAGCGCGATCCACGACGACCGATGGTTTTTTTACGATCCCGGGTGCCTACAAAGTAGGTGGGCGCCGTATAGCCGGACCCACGGGCCCGGTCAGGGACAGCTCCCTTGAGATCGTGTATGGCCCCGGGGATTGTGGTTACCTGTCGGGAAGCGCAGACCGCCTAGTAGATATAGGATGAATCGGCCCCGTCCGCCAGTGTGTTTCGATCGATGTCGGACTGGTCGTTGCTGCAAGCTATAGCCTGGCTATTGTCCGGTCACTCAGCGGGTGCGGACAACAGTTTGACGAGGCCGCAAACACTGGATGCATCTAGTTGGCGGCTGGTCGGCCCGTCAGCTTCGCCGTCATCCCCTGAATCTGGCTCGTCAGTTCGCTGAGCGCCTGGGCGATCGTTTCCTCTTCACGCGAGAGGTCGCCAAGCGCATTCTCCCGCTCGCGCCGCAATCCGGCGACTTCCGCCTCCAGGGCTTGCAGCCGACGCGTGACTTCGCTCAGCTCATCCATCACCATGATGCCGGCCATCACGGTCAGGCGCAGATCGCCAATCTCGCCGAACTGCCCCTTCAGATGACCGACGTAGCGATCGAAACCGGAGGCAAGATCGGTCAGATGCTGCTCCTGCCCTTCCTCGCAGGCCATGCGATAGGCCTTGCCGTCGATCAACACCGTTACCTGCGCCATCGGATGTTCCCGTGCTTCCTAGCGGATCGCCGTATGCGTCCCATCAGCGGTCGAGCACCGCCCTGATCGTCTCCATCGCGGTCACCAGCCTTCGGGACACCTCGCGATTGACCTCTTCGAGGCGGTTCGCCCGAAATTCCGACTCGTCAAGCTCCTGGGCCAGGCGGGAGCGATCCGTGTTGACGCGCCGAACCTCGCTCTCGATCTCGCCGTGATTCCGCTCACGGTCGAAGCGCATCTCCAGTGCGTTGTCGAGGCCTGCCAAAGCCTTGCGCAACTGTTCGATCGCCGTCCGGACTGTCTCTCCTGCCGCCATAACGCCTTCACCGGCACATCAAGTGTAGCTGTCGAATCGAGCTGGCTGTCGCCTGCTCCAAGGACTTGACACTATTCAACACCGAGCGCCAGCGTCAACCGCGCGGCGAAGCGGCGATGTGTTCGACTGTGGATGAGGGGTTTATTGCGGTGCAACAGATCGTCCCGAGCGGCCTTTCCGGCTTTGCCTTTTCCGCCGGCAAATTGCCGCAAAAGGCGGCGAAAGCGGCTCAATTCGTTGACTCCCGCAGCGCACCTGCTATGTGTCAGCCGCTCTCTGCCCGGTGCCCCAGCAGGCATCGGCCCCGACACCCCGATTGATTTGGAACAGTCATGATCTCTCGCGAAAAACACGACCGGATGGCGAATGCTATTCGCTTCCTTTCCATGGACGCCGTGGAGAAGGCAAACTCCGGCCACCCCGGCCTGCCGATGGGCGCTGCGGACATCGCAACGGTGCTTTTCACCCGCTTCATGACCTTCGATCCAAAGGCGCCGTCCTGGCCGAACCGCGACCGTTTCGTGCTGTCGGCCGGCCACGGCTCGATGCTGCTCTATTCGCTCCTCTACCTCACCGGCTATGAGGACATCACGATCGACGAGATCAAGAATTTCCGCCAGCTCGGCGCCAAGACCGCCGGTCACCCGGAATACGGCCACGCCGCCGGCATCGAGACGACCACCGGTCCGCTCGGCCAGGGCATTGCCAATGCCGTCGGCATGGCGATCGCCGAGCGCAAGCTGCGCGACGAGTTCGGCTCCGAGCTGATGGAGCACTATACCTACGTGCTTTCCGGCGACGGCTGCCTGATGGAAGGCATCAGCCAGGAGGCGATCTCGCTCGCCGGTCACCTGAAGCTCAACAAGCTGATCGTGTTCTGGGACGACAACAACATTTCGATCGACGGCCCGATCTCGATCGCCGACAGCACCGACCAGCACGCCCGCTTCCGCGCCTCCGGCTGGAACACGATCGCCGTCGACGGCCATGATCCGGACGCCATCGCCGCTGCCATCGAGCAGGCGCAGAAGTCCGACAAGCCGACCATGATCGCCTGCAAGACGACGATCGGCTTCGGTGCCCCGAACAAGGCCGGCACCCACAAGGTCCACGGCTCGCCGCTTGGCGCCGACGAGATCGCCGCCACCCGCAAGGCACTCAACTGGGAATCCGAAGCTTTCGTCGTTCCCTCCGACGTGCTCGACGCCTGGCGCCTCGCCGGCCTGCGCTCGACCAAGGCGCACAAGGAATGGCAGGAGCGCCTGGAGAAAGCCGATGCCGAGAAGCGCGTGCAGTTTGTCCGCCGCTTTGCCGGCGAACTGGAAAGCGGCCTGGGTTCGGCCATCCTCGAGTACAAGAAGAAGCTTGCCGAGACGAAGCCCTCGCCCGCGACCCGCAAGGCGTCTGAGGACGCCCTCGAAGTCATCAACGGCGTGCTGAAGGAAACGATCGGCGGCTCGGCCGACCTGACCGGCTCCAACAACACCAAGACCAGCCAGACCGCGTCGATCACGCCGGACGACTTCTCCGGCCGCTATATCCACTGGGGCGTGCGCGAGCACGGCATGGCGGCGGCAATGAACGGCATGGCGCTGCACGGAGGCCTGATCCCCTATTCCGGCGGCTTCCTGATCTTCTCGGACTACTGCCGTCCGTCGATCCGTCTTGCCGCGCTGATGGGCATCCGCGTCATCCACGTCCTGACCCACGACTCGATCGGTCTCGGCGAGGACGGCCCGACGCACCAGCCGGTCGAGCACATGGCCGCCCTGCGCGCCATTCCGAACCTCTTGATGTTCCGCCCGGCCGACGCCACCGAGACGGCCGAGTGCTGGCAGCTGGCGCTGGAAAACAAGCACCGCCCCTCCGGCCTGGCTTTGACCCGCCAGAACCTGATGGCGGTCCGCACCGAGTTCGAGGAGCAGAACCTCTGCGCCAAGGGCGCCTACGACCTGATCTCCGCTGCCGACGCCAAGGTGACGATCTTCGCCACCGGCTCCGAGGTCGAGATCGCAGTCAAGGCCTGCGAGGCGTTGACGGCCAAGGGCGTTGCCACCCGCGTCGTCTCCGTCCCCTGCTTCGAGCTGTTCTACGAGCAGCCGGAAGAGTACCAGAAGGCGATCATCGGCAATTCGCCGGTCAAGATCGCCGTCGAGGCCGGCATCCGCCAAGGCTGGGATCACATCATCGGTTCCGACGGCACCTTCGTCGGCATGAGCACCTTCGGCGCGTCCGGCCCCTACAAGGAACTCTACCAGCATTTCGGCATCACGCCTGAAGCGGTGGTCGCCGCTGCGGAAGCCAAGCTGGCCTGATCTTCGGCCGGCGCGCCTGACCGGCGCGCCGGCCTTTTTGCATATCAACGTTTGACAGGGAGAGTCCTGAAATGACCGTAAAAGTTGCCATCAACGGCTTCGGCCGCATCGGCCGCAACGTGCTCCGCGCCATCATCGAATCCGGCCGTACCGACATCGAAGTCGTCGCCTTGAACGACCTCGGCCCGGTCGAGACCAACGCTCACCTGCTGCGTTACGATTCGGTTCACGGCCGGTTCCCGCACACCGTCACCGTCGATGGCGACACCATCAACGTCGGCCGCGGTCCGATCCGCGTCACCGCCATCCGCGACCCGAAGGAACTGCCCTGGGGCGACGTCGACATCGCGCTGGAGTGCACCGGCCTGTTCACGACGAAGGAAAAGGCAGCCGCTCATCTCGCCAACGGTTCCAAGCGCGTCATCGTCTCGGCCCCGTGCGACAACGCCGACAAGACCATCGTCTACGGCGTCAACCACAACACGCTGACCAAGGACGACCTCGTCATCTCGAACGCCTCCTGCACGACGAACTGCCTGGCGCCGGTCGCCTACGTTCTCGACAAGGCCTTCGGCATCGAGAAGGGCTACATGACGACGGTTCACGCCTATACGGGTGACCAGCCGACCCTCGACACCATGCACAAGGACCTCTACCGCGCCCGCGCCGCGGCGCTGTCGATGATCCCGACCTCCACCGGTGCCGCCAAGGCCGTCGGCCTCGTGCTGCCGCAACTGAAGGGCAAGCTCGACGGTTCCTCGATCCGCGTACCGACCCCGAACGTCTCGGTCGTCGACTTGAAGTTCGTGCCGAAGCGCAACGTGACCGCCGAGGAAGTCAATGCCGCCATCAAGGCCGCCGCCGAAGGCGAACTGAAGGGCATTCTCGACTACGTCACCGACCCGCTGGTTTCGATCGACTTCAACCACGACAGCCATTCGTCGAGCTTCGCCGCCGACCAGACGAAGGTCCTCGAGGGTAACCTCGTCCGCGTCCTCTCCTGGTACGACAACGAGTGGGGCTTCTCGAACCGCATGTCCGACACCGCAGTCGCGCTCGGCAAGCTGATCTAAGGCAAGTCAGACGACACCCGGGCAGATGTCCAGGTGTCGTCCGTGACACGGCGCTTGGTGTTGAGGCGCCATCTACCCTCCGTCACCCCGGACCTGATCCGGGGTCCAGTTGCGTCGCGTCTGCGGCGCGGAAGTTTATCTTGCGCTCAAGACTTGAGCGCGCTGGATGCCGGATCAAGTCCGGCATGACGGCGAAGATGCGGCCGTTGCTCCATGAGCCCCCATGGCAAAGCTGGTTCACTATCAGCTTGTCCAGATACATCCCGCCGACTGGATTGAAGGTGGGACACTCCGAAACGTATATTGCAGCGATTTTGCGCGTTCGGCGCGCGGTGCTTTCGGCCCAGAATTCGAGGAGCGGTGCCATGACCTTCAAGACCCTAGACAACCTCAACGACATCGCCGGAAAGCGCGTGCTCGTCCGCGTCGACCTCAACGTCCCCGTCAAGGACGGCAAGGTCACCGACGCAACGCGCATCGAGCGGGTCGCCCCCACGATTCTCGAACTGTCGAAGAAGGGCGCCAAGGTTATCCTGCTCGCCCATTTCGGCCGCCCGAAGGGTCAGCCGGTCGCCGACCAGTCGCTGTCGCAGATCGTTTCGGCCGTCAACGACGTGCTCGGCAAGCCGGTCGCCGTCGCCCAGGACTGCATCGGCGACCACGCCAAGGCCGCCGTTGACGCAATGAAGGACGGCGACATCCTGCTACTGGAGAACACCCGCTTCCACGCGGGTGAGGAAAAGAACGACGCCGAGTTCACCAAGGCGCTTGCCGCCAACGGCGACATCTATGTCAACGACGCCTTCTCCGCCGCCCACCGCGCCCATGCCTCAACCGAAGGCCTCGCCCGCCTGCTTCCCGCCCATGCCGGCCGCACCATGCAGGCCGAGCTCGAAGCGCTGGAAAAGGGCCTCGGCAATCCGAAGCGCCCGGTCGTGGCCATCGTCGGCGGCGCCAAGGTCTCCACCAAGATCGACCTCTTGATGAACCTTGTGAAGAAGGTCGACGCGCTTGTCATCGGCGGCGGCATGGCAAACACCTTCCTCGCCGCCCGTGGCACCAATGTCGGCAAGTCGCTTTGCGAGCATGACCTCGCCGACACTGCCAAGCAGATCATGATCGAGGCTGCGACCGCCGGCTGCGCCATCATCCTGCCGGAAGACGGTGTCGTCGCCCGCGAATTCAAGGCGGGCGCGGACAACGAGACCGTCGCGATCGACGCGATCCCTGCCGACGCCATGGTGCTCGACGTCGGTCCGAAGTCGATCGAGACGGTCAAGGCCTGGATCTCGCGCGCGCAGACGCTCGTCTGGAACGGCCCGCTCGGCGCCTTCGAGATTGCCCCCTTCGACGCGGCCACGGTTGCAGCGGCCAAACACGCTGCCGCCCGCACGAAGGAAGGAGCGCTGATCTCGGTCGCCGGCGGCGGCGACACGGTCGCAGCGCTCAACCATGCTGGCGTTGCCGACGACTTCACCTACGTCTCCACCGCCGGTGGCGCCTTCCTGGAATGGATGGAAGGCAAGCCGCTGCCGGGCGTCGACGTGCTGCAGCAGAAGTAGACCACGGCCGGCTCCCAACCGCTCCGTCATCCCGGCCTTGAGCCGGGATCCAACCGCCCCGCGTCTGCGGCACGCGAGACTCCTTCCGCGCCCAAGGACTTGAGCGCGCTGGATGCCGGATCAGGTCCGGCCTGACGAAGGAGCAAGAGCCGCAACCAGCCTCCAACGCTCAGCTACATCACTGGTCGATAGACATGGCCCCCTCCACCCAAGGGAGGGGGCCATTTTCGTTGACGCCCCACCTGCGCTGGCCGAAGATGGCGAAAGGTGCGGCCGCAAATGGCTGCCGATGCAGAAGGACAGGAGAGGAAACAAGATCAATGCCGTGAGGCAAGGGAGAAAAGCATGAGCGAGAGACTGGAAGACATTGCTGCCGCCATAGTCGCGACCGGCAAAGGCCTGCTTGCCGCCGACGAATCCACCGCCACCATCAAGAAACGCCTCGACAGCATCGGCGTCGAATCCACCGAGGCCTCCCGGCGCGACTACCGCCAGATGTTGTTTTCCGCCGAAGAGGCGATGCGCTCTTTCATTTCCGGCGTCATCCTCTACGAGGAGACCCTGTTCCAAAAGGCGTCCGACGGCCGGCCGCTGACCGAGATCATCCGCGCCGCCGGTGCGATCCCCGGCATCAAGGTCGACACCGGCGCCAAACCGATGGCAAACTTCCCCGGCGAGAAGATCACGGAGGGGCTCGACGGCCTTGCCGACCGGTTGGCTAAATACCGCGAGGCCGGCGCGCGCTTCGCCAAGTGGCGCGGCGTCATCGCCGTCTCCGAGGTGCTTCCGAGCTACGGCGCGATCAAGGCCAATGCCCATGCCCTCGCCCGCTACGCCGCCCTCTGCCAACAGGCCGGCATCGTGCCGATCGTCGAGCCCGAAGTCTTGATGGACGGCGAGCCGGGTGACCATTCCATCCTGCGCTCACAGGACGTGACCGAGGAAACGCTGCGCATCACCTTCGAGGAACTGGCCGACCAGCGCGTCCGCCTCGAGGGCATGATCCTCAAGCCCTCCATGGTCATCGACGGCAAGAAGGCGCGAGGGGCGTCCATCGAGGAGGTTGCCGAGCGCACCATGCGCGTGCTGAAACGCACCGTGCCGGCAGCGGTACCCGGCATTGCCTTCCTTTCCGGCGGGCAGTCTACCGAAGAGGCGACCGCCCACCTATCGGCCATCAATGCCTTGGGTCATCATCCCTGGAAACTGACATTTTCCTATGGCCGCGCCTTGCAGGCCGAGGCGCTTGCCGCCTGGGGCGGCAGGCCGGAGAATGTCGCCGCCGGCCAGCGCGCCTTCGTCCACCGGGCAAAAATGTGCAGCCTTGCCGCCAAGGGCGAATGGAAGAAGGAGATGGAAAGCGCAGCCTGACTGCAGCGAACGGCTGCAAAATGCGCAAGCGGCCTTGCGTTTACCCGCCGTCGACCTACATGTCGGGTAACGTCAACGAACAGAAAGGAAGGTGATCCAATGTCTAATGAGATTTCGGACCTCGTGACGGCACTGGGATTTGTGGTGGCAGCAGCGAGGCAGCCCTCGTTCTGAGTCCCACCTTCCTCGGACCCATCGGTCCGGGCCTGTCACACAGGGCCAAACCTCATGGAGGGCCGCCGAAGGGCGGCCCTCTTTGATTCGCAGGTGCGGCAGGGGCAGATGCTGCCCGGCCAGCAGCGCATCAGCAACAGAACAAGATCAGCCCGGCAAGTTGCTCCTCGAAAATAGCGGAACCACCAGCAGCCGCGCACGGTTTGCGGGCGGACTCGGATTTACGGGCGGATCAACACCGTCAGCATCATCAGCGCGATCGCGCCGACGGCAATCTTCCAGAAGTCTCGCCGCCGCCGCAGGCCGGGCAGCCCAAGCGGGCGCAACAGATGCAGCGCCATGGCGATCAGGAGTAGAAGCGGCAGAACTTTCGACATGACATGTTCCCTTTTATCGCTTCCTGTCACAAGGCGGACACTTTTCCAAGCCGTGGGTTGCCATCGCGACGGCGCAACCAGGCCGACTTGATTCTCGTCAAGATTCGGCTTTGGAAATCATGTGCTTGTCTGCATAGTCGTTCCGGTCGCAGGCTTCAGGGATACTCGATGCGAAAAAATCTCCTTTCCGTCTTCGCGCTTTTGCTCGGCACCCTGTTCCTCTTCCTCGGCAACGGCCTTCATGGCCTGCTGCTGCCGATGCGCGGCGCCCATGAGGGCTATGCGACCACGCTTCTCGGCCTGCTCGGCACGTCCTGGGCGAGCGGCTTCGTGCTCGGCTGCCTGCTGGCGCCCAAGATCGTCAAGCGCATCGGCCACGTGCGGGCCTTTTCCGGCTTTGCCTCGCTGATCGCCATCATCGCGCTTTTGACCGGCATCCTCGTCGATCCGATCTGGTGGGTGGCGCTGCGTGCCGTCACGGGCTTCTCCATCGCCGGCACCTCGATGATCATCGAGAGCTGGCTGAACGAGCGGGCGACGAACGAAAGCCGTGGCGCGATCTTTTCGCTTTACGTCGCCATCACCCTCTTCGGCGTGGTCGGCGGCCAGATGATGGTGCCGCTCGGCGATATCGGCACGCCGATCCTCTTCATGGTCGCGGGCATCCTCTATTGCCTGGCGATGCTGCCGACGACGCTATCGACTGCCGCCTCCCCCCAGCCGCTGAAGCAGGTCCGGCTGGACATACCGGCGTTGTTCCGTACCTCGCCAGTGGCCTGCGTCGGCATCGTGCTGATCGGTATCGCCAACGGCGCCTTCGGCACGCTCGGCGCCGTCTTCGGTGCCGAGGCCGGGCTGACGGCGAGCTCGATCGCACTGATGATGAGCGTCACGATTTTCGCGGGCGCCGTCATGCAACTGCCGGCCGGCCGCGTTTCCGACCGGGTCGACCGCCGCTACGTGCTGGCCGCACTCTCGGCCGTCGCTGCCGCGTCGGGACTTTTCATGTTCGTTCTGCAGCCCGCCTCCGTCACCCCTCTGTTGATCGTCATCGCGCTCTATGGCGCGGCGGCGAATGCGCTCTACCCGATCGCCGTCAGCCATGCGAACGACTTCGCCAGCCCGGAGGATTTCGTAAAGGTGTCCGGCGGCCTGCTGCTGCTCTACGGCATCGGTACGATCATCGGCCCGACCCTCGGCGGCCCGGTGATGTCGACGGTCGGTCCCTATGCGTTGTTCCTCGTCACCTTCGCCGCACACCTCTTGATCTCGGCCTACGCGATCTTCCGCAGCCGCCGCCGGGCTGCCCTTCCCGCGGTCGCCCGTGAGGCCTTTACAAATCCAGGCACGCTGACGACACCGGAAAGCCTGCGTCTCTCGCCGCGCGCAAGTCAGGAGACGGGTTCGCACCCGACAACGGAGGATGGAAAATGAGCATGTCTGATGACGACAGGCCGGTCAAAAAGCTGGCACACGAGATCGGCAGCGATCTGTCGCTGCTTTCGGTCGACGAGTTGGCAAACCGCATCGCGCTGCTCAAAGAGGAGATCGCACGCCTCGAGGAAGAGAAGATCCGGAAAGGGGCGAGCCGCTCGGCGGCTGAAAAACTGTTTCGTTAACAATTCTGCTCTGGTCGAAACGATCAACACGAGTCAGGCGATACGGTTAACTGGCCATTAAGCATCATGCGCTATTAATCGTGTATCCGGACTTTTCCGGATTCAGACATTTTCGCCGCTTGGGGAATGGGTCTGATTTTCTCCCTGTTTTACCTTGAGAGCCGCTTCCCGCGGCTCTTTTTTTGCGTGCTTTCCCGCTGTCTCGCAATGCTGTAAAGAATTGTGGAGATTAACCCTTTCTTAAGATCGTGCTTGCGGGAAATCGGCTATGAGAACATTCTGCCCGCATGAAAACGACCCAGCGGAACACTTCTCCGAGCGTCGTGGCATCTTAATCGTGATCGCGTTAAACAGGATAATGGGGCCATGTCTGATAGAGGACTGAATACCGTCAGCTTCGCCGGTCACGTCGCGACGTCGTCGCAGTTCAAGAACCTGTACGCCGAAGGCATGGGGCTGGTGGAGGAGACGGCGAGCTACCTCGACGGCCCGGGCCGTCAGGCTGCCAAGGTGCTGCCGCGCATGGCATCCGTTCTCTACGCCGCCGAATCTATGCGGCTGACGACCCGGCTGATGCAGATGGCCTCCTGGCTGCTGCTGCAGCGTGCCGTGAACAATGGCGAGATGACGCGCGACCAGGTGCTCTCGGAAAAGAGCAAGGTGCGTCTGGACGGCTTCAACGTCGATCGTGCGGCGCCGGGCTGGAACGAGCTGCCGGAGTCATTCCGAGACCTCATCGAGCGCTCGCTGCGCCTTCAGAACCGCGTCGCCCTGCTCGACCGCGAAATGTATCGCCCGCAGGACGTCCAGACCTTCGTGCCGGACAACCAGAACAGCGTCCAGGCACAGATCAACCTGCTGCACACGGCTTTTGGCAACAACTAACCGCTCTCGGCGCACCGAAGGCAACCGCAACCCGGCCATCAGCCGGGTTTTTTGTTGTCCGGACGCGGTCGCAGGTGTAAGCGGGCAACAAAAAAGCCCGGGCAAACCCGGGCTTCGAAAATCGCTAGAGCGGATCGACTTAGAGGCCGAGGCCTTCGAAGCGCTTCTTGAACTTGGAAACGCGGCCGGCGCGGTCCATAAGCTGCTGGTTGCCGCCGGTCCAGGCCGGGTGCGACTTCGGGTCGATTTCAAGGTTCATGACCGCGCCTTCGGTGCCCCAGGTCGAACGGGTTTCGTACTCGGTACCGTCGGTCATGACGACCTTGATGGTGTGGTAGTCGGGATGGATATCAGCCTTCATGACAATCTTCCTGCAGGTTCCGGAGACCATTTGTCGCAATCGGTTGCGGCAGCCGGGCCAAAGACGTAAATGAAGCCGCGACCGACAGGCCAGCGGCTTCCCAATTCGATGGCGAGCCTATACATGAAGGCCGGCGGGATAACAAGAGCCGAAAGATAATTCGTGCCGCAACGTACCGGAAATGAGGTAAACGTGAGCAAAGAACCCGAGGCCGGCGCGGAGCGCAAGACCGAACGCAAATCGCTCCGACCGCTCGCAGCGATTGGCCCCTATCTCACCCGCTACCGCGGCCTCGTCTCCGGCGCCCTCGTCGCCCTGGTTGCCGCCGCCGTCACCACGCTGGCGCTGCCGATGGCCGTGCGGCGGATGATCGACCACGGCTTCTCCGGATCTGATGCCGGTTTCATCGACACCTACTTCATGATGCTGGCGGCGCTGGCGATCCTCTTGGCGCTCGCAAGCGCCTTTCGCTACTATTTCGTCATCACGCTCGGCGAGCGCATCGTCTCGGACCTGCGCCGCGACGTGTTCGATCATGTGACGCGTCTGTCGCCCGCCTTCTTCGACCAGAATCAGTCCGGCGAGATCGTCTCGCGCCTGACCGCCGACGCGACCCAGATCAAGTCCGCCGTGGGGGCGACGGCGTCGGTGGCGCTGCGCAACCTGATCCTGTGCCTCGGCGCGATTGCCATGATGATCTACACGAGCCCCAAGCTTTCGAGCTTGGTGCTGGCAGCAATCCCGATCATCGTCTTCCCGCTGGTCGCCTTCGGCCGCTCGGTGCGCCGCCGCTCGCGCCAGGCGCAGGACACGCTTGCCTCCGCCTCGGCCTACGCCGGCGAGGCGATCGGCGCGGCGCGCACGGTACAGGCGTTCAACGCGGAGCAGTCCGCGCGCAACCGCTTCGGTGATGCTGTTGAAACCGCATTCGGCGCGGCCCGCGCGGCCATCCTCGCCCGCTCGCTCCTGACCGGCTTTGCCATCGCCATGGTGTTCGGCAGCGTCGTGGCTGTCCTCTGGTTCGGCGCCCAGGACGTCCTCTCCGGCAACATCTCCGCCGGCACGCTCGGCCAGTTCCTGCTCTACTCGGTTTTTGCCGCCGGCAGTCTCGGCTCGCTCTCGGAGGTTTGGGGCGAACTGTCCCAGGCCGCCGGCGCTGCGGAGCGCCTGAGCGAACTTCTCGACGAGAAGCCGGCGATCACCGCGCCCGCGCATCCGACCGCCCTTCCCGTCCCCCCGCGCGGCGCGCTCGACTTTTCCGACGTTCATTTCGCCTATCCCTCGCGCCCCGGCTATCGCAGCCTCAATGGCCTGACGTTCTCGATCAGGCCCGGCGAGACGGTGGCGGTCGTCGGCCCCTCTGGCGCCGGCAAGAGCACGATCCTGTCGCTGATCCTGCGCTTCTACGATCCCACCAGCGGCACGGTGACACTCGACGGCGTCGACCTGCGCTCCGCCGAGCCCGAAGAGGTCCGCAGCCGCATCGCCGTCGTGCCGCAGGACGTGACGATCTTCGCCTCCACGATCGCCGACAACATCGCCTTCGGCCTGCCGGGCGCTTCACCGGAACAGGTCCGCGCCGCCGCCGAGGCCGCACAGGCGGAAGAATTCATCAACCGGCTTGACCACGGCTTCGACACGATGGTCGGCGAGCGCGGCATCACGCTCTCGGGCGGCCAGCGGCAGCGCATCGCGATTGCGCGCGCAATCCTGAAGGATGCCCCGCTGCTTCTCCTCGACGAAGCGACCTCCGCGCTCGACGCCGAGAGCGAGAAGCTGGTGCAGAAGGCGCTGGACGGATTGATGGGCCATCGCACGACGATCGTCATCGCCCACCGGCTTGCGACCGTGCTGAAGGCCGACCGGATCCTCGTCATGGATCATGGCCGTATCGTCGAGGAAGGCACGCATCAATCCCTCGTCCGCCATGGCGGGCTCTATGCCAAGCTGGCGCGCCTGCAATTCGACGACGGCGCCGAGGAGCAGTCGACGGCGGCGCAGTAACCCCTTCCGCCGCAGCCGACCGGCGGGGATAGCAACGACGCGATCTGTGGCCAAGCCGGCAATCGACGTTCTGCTCGGTGGAAGCGGTACGGCGGCTCGGGCAACGATCTGCTTGGCGGTGGCGCGGGCCAGGATGCGCCGAAAGCAGTCACGGCGTCGGCTAAGCGCCCCCATTGCAGTCATTAATAGATTGCCGGGCCTAAGCTCAATGCCGAAGTGCATTGAGTGCTTGCGGAGTTGTAGATTTCTGGAATAGCTGGCAAGCGATGTAGCTATTCATAGAGCGATCAGTACCAGACATGTTGGTCGAACGGATCACATTCAAACACGGTCCTATGCCCGAGGCGCGGCCACTGTGGATGTACCTGTATCGACATCGCGTTTACAAGGGGATGACTAATGATCGATGAGTCGGACGACGATCTGCGCAAGCTGGGCTCGAACCTATCTCGCACAATAGGTTCCGACAATCTGATCGACACGGTCACCCTTTTGGGAGATGCCGGCCTCAGTGTGGCGACCGATACAATCGCCGGACTTCCCATATTTAGCGGTTTGGTGAGCGGCGCACGTGCGCTCGTTAGCCTTCGACAGGAATTGGACTTTAAGAAGCTCTGCAAGTTCCTGGACGGCGTCGACGAGGCATCCCCTGCAAAGCGCAAGCAGTTCACGGACAATCTGCAGGACGAAGGAAGGCTTGGGGAGTTTGGTCAACAGATACTGCTCATCATGACCAGGCTGGACGACCTGAGCAAACCCGGCATGGTGGGACGAGTTCTCGCCGCACATATTGACGGGCATATCGAGTATCGCAAAGCAATGCGGCTCGCGGCTATCATCGATCGCAGCTATGCCGAGGACTTGGATTATCTGAAGACCTTTACACCCGGCGTGCAGCGGGAAGGCTCCGACATTGCGGCCATGCTCCATGCCGTCGGCCTCCTCGCAACGGGTGGTCTCGATGGAGGAACGATCGGCGACGCCCTTAGTGGCGGCGTCATATACGAACTTAACGAGTATGGTGAGCTGCTGCTGAAATACGCTTTCGAAAAAGACAAGAGGTGACGATGGCCTTCCGATCCGACTGTTTCGAGGATGATTTAATGTCTGCGGCGCAGGAAGCCGCGAAAGAAGAACTCCATGCGATGCTCGCGTCCATACGGGGATCTCGGTGCTTGCCCGCTGGGCCATTCGGGGCGTCGGCACCTCTTGATCGTTTGTCTGAGTTAGACTTGCGCTGCCCAGCAGCGGACGTTCTGTAATCGGCCCCAAGCCAGTCGAAGATGTGCTATGGCCTGAATGTCTGTTTCGGAAGCGCAAAGCGCTCATCGTGCCAAGATCGCCAAATGGCAGGTTTGGGCCAGAAGCGGGCGTTAGTGGCATTGGCTACCTAATTCCTAGCAAGAGCTACCGGTGCAAGGCGTGCCCCCTTCCCCGACGGGAGGGAAAAGCTGGCCCCCGCTATTTTTCCGTCAGTTTCAGCTCGATCCGCCGGTTGGTCGCGCGGGCCTGCTCGCTTTCGCCGGGTGCCAGGGGCTGGAATTCGCCGAAGCCGGCGGCGACAAGGCGATCGGCGGGGACGCCCCTGGAAATCAGGAACTTGACGACGGAAGTCGCGCGCGCCGAGGAGAGCTCCCAGTTGTCTGCGTATCTCCCGAATCCGGACAATGGCACGTTGTCGGTATGACCGTCGACACGCAGCACCCAGTTGATTTCCGGCGGGATTTCCTTGGCGAGATCGAGGAGTGCTGCGGCGAGCTTGCCCATTTCCGTCTGGCCGTCGGGGTTCAGTTCGCTGCTTCCGGACGGAAACAGCACCTCGGACTGGAACACGAAGCGATCGCCGACGATGCGGATGTTTTCGCGGTCGGACAGGATTTCCCGCAGGCGCCCGAAGAAATCGGACCTATAGCGATTGAGCTCCTGAACCCGCTGTGCGAGCGCGACGTTGAGACGACGGCCGAGATCGGCGATCTTCGCCTGCGAGGCCTGATCCTTGGCCTCCGAGGCCTGCAGCGCACCTTCGACCGCCGCGATCTGGCTCCGAAGTGCCGCGATCTGCTGGTTGAGCAGTTCGATCTGGCTCATCGCGCGTGCGCTCACCTGCTTTTCGGCGTCGAGCGATTCATTGAGGCCCGCGACCCGGGCGTTGGCGGCGTCCGATGCGCCGGCACCCTGGTTCAGCATCTGTTGCAGCCGCGAACGCTCGCCTTCGGACTCCGCCAGCGAGGCCTGCAGATTGACCAGCGTGTCCTCGAGATCCTGCTTGCCGCTTTTTTCCAGCGCCAGCAGTTGGGTCAGTTCGTTGACCTGGCTCGTCAGTCGGTTGAGAACCTCATCCTTGCCGGTGATCTCGCGGCTCAGGAAGAACTGGGCGAGCACGAACACGCACAGCAGGAACATGATGGCGAGCAGCAGCGTCGACAGGGCATCGACGAAGCCCGGCCAGTAGTCGACGGCCCGTTGCGAGCGGCGGTTGCGGGCGAGCGCCATGGGTCATTCGCCTCCGGCCTGGTCGCGCAGCCGCTCGTTGTCACGGCCCCGATCGGAGGAACGTTCGCCATTGGTCCGCGCCGCCAACCGGTCAAGCGTTCGGCGCAGGGCCTTGGCCTCGTCCTGCTGCCCCTCGATCCAGTCGCGCAGCATCTGCTGCTCGCTGCGCATGTTCTTGACGAGACCCTGGATACCTTCGGCAAGGCTCGCCATGGCCGCAGTCGAGCGGCTATGTCCGCCGTCCTGGGAGAGCTTCAGGATCTGCTCGGCGAGCGCCTTGATATCCGCCGCATCGCCGCTATCGGCAGCCAGGCTGGGCGACAGTTCCGAGGAAACGTCGGTGACCGACGACAGCCAGTTTTCCAGCTCCATGTAGAAGCGGTTTTGCGCGCGCCCCGCCTGCAGGTCCAGAAAGCCGAGAATCAACGAGCCGGAGAGGCCGAACAGCGAGGTCGAAAACGCCGTGCCCATGCCGGAAAGCGGCGCTGACAACCCCTCCTTCAAGACTGTCAGCACGTCGTTTGCCGTCCCGGCGCCGGCGTCCAGCGACTGGATGACGGTGTTGATCGAGCCGATCGTGCCGAGTAGACCCCAGAAAGTGCCGAGCAGGCCGAGAAAGACCAGCAAGCCGATGAGATAGCGCGACGTGTCGCGCGATTCGTCCAGGCGGGTGGCGATCGAATCGAGGATCGAGCGCAACGCAGTCGTGGAGATCGCGATCGCATGATGCTTGCCGATAAGCGCCCGCATCGGCGCGAGCAGGACCGGATCGCGGCCAACCTTCTCGGCACTGCCGGCGGCGCGGAACGAATTGAACCAGCGCACCTCCGGCCGGAGCGAAAGCACATGGCTGAAAACGAGCAGGATGCCGATCAAAAGCACGCCGAGAATCAGGCCATTGAGGCCGGGATTACTGACGAAGGCGGCGTGGGCCTGGCGAAACAGGATCGCCGCGACGAAGCCGACGATGATCAGGAAGATCACCATCGTCCAGAAGAACGGCATCGGACTCGACAGTTTGTGGGGGTAGACGTCCCCGGTCTCGGCCGCCCCCTCCCAATCCGACAGCGCCAGCTTTGCCATAGTCCCCGCATCTCCTGCTTCAGTGCGATGAAAGCCTAGAGGAAGATTGCGCCGAATTGAAGAGCTTGCTCATAACCTTACGTTGGACAGTGCACAGCCTTGGCGGCCCTTTGGCCCCGGCTCGCGCTTGCCGGGCGGCGCGACGGCAGCGGTCGCGGCTTCCGCACGAACGGAACCGCGAGCCAATGTGGACGCCGGTCGAGATATCGCCCCTATCGCGTCGGCACCGGACGATGCAGCACCTCGGAAAGCGCCTTGTGGATATGTTCGTTGCCGGCCACGATCGTGCCGGTTTCGAGCATGGCATTGCCACCGTTCAGATCGCTGACAAAACCGCCGGCCTCGCGGATCAGCAAAATGCCGGCCGCGACGTCCCATGCCGAAAGGTCGCGCTCCCAGAAACCGTCGAAACGGCCGGCGGCGACAAAGGCGAGATCGAGGGCGGCCGCCCCCATCCGGCGGATACCGGCCACTTCACCCATGGCATGGCGCAGCTCGATCAGGAACTTGCCGTGATTGCCGCGGCCAAGGTGTGGCACGCCGCAGCCGATGACGCAGTCCGACAGTTCCTTGCGCGCAGCGACCCGCAGACGGCGATCGTTCAGGAAGGCGCCGCCGCCCTTTTCGGCGGTGTAGAGCTCGTCCGTTGCCGGGTTGAGCACGACGGCTGCGACGATCTCACCGTTGCGTTCCAGCGCGATCGAGGATGCGAAGGTGGGAATGCCATGCAGGAAGTTGGTCGTGCCGTCGAGCGGGTCCACGATCCAGCGGTGCGCGCCGTCCGTTCCCTTGATCTCCTCGCTCTCCTCGCCCAGGAAGCCATAGGTCGGCCGGGCCTTGAGGAGTTCATCGCGGATCAGCTTTTCGGCCTTGCGGTCCGCCTGGGAAACGTAGTCGCCCGGCCCCTTCAGCGACACCTGGAGGTTCTGCACCTCGCCGAAATCGCGTGCGAGCGACTTGCCGGCCTTGAATGCGGCCTGAACCATGACGTTGAGAAGAGCTGAGCGAGCCATCGGGGCTTGTCCTTGTTATTAGTCCGGCGGGCATTGACTGTCGCCGCCGGCGGATATCGGTGTCAATCGGCGCGGCGGAGATAGGTGATCTCGTTGGTGTCGACGAGAATGCGTTCCCCGGCCTCGACGAAGGGCGGAACAAGAACCCGTACGCCGTTTTCCAGGATCGCCGGCTTGTAGGACGACGCCGCCGTCTGCCCCTTCACCACCGGGTCGGCCTCGGCCACCGCCAGAACGACCTGGTCGGGCAGCGAGATGCCGATCGGCTTGTCGTTGTAGAGCTGGACCGTGACCATCATCCCGTCCTTCAGGAAGGCGGCGCGGTCGCCGACGAATTCCTTCTGCAATTCGAGCTGGTCATAGGTGTCGACATCCATGAAGACGAGGCCCTCGCCCTGCTCGAACAGGAACTGGAAGTCCTTCTTCTCGAGTTCGACGCGCTCGACCGTCTCCGACGAGCGGAACCGCTCGTTGAGCTTGGTGCCATCGATCAGGTTCTTCAACTCGACCTGGTTGAACGCCCCGCCCTTGCCAGGCTTGACGGTGGTGCTTTTAACCGCTGCCCAAAGACCACCATTGTGCTCGATGACATAGCCCGGCTTGATTTCGCTGCCGTTGATTTTCATGAGAGTTCCGTAGAGAAAATCGCCGGCTCCGCGCAATTGACGGGATCGCGAACCGGCTATGCGGCCTCAAGACCATAAATCCCTTAAAAGTTCAAGCCTCGCGCGCGGAACGCAGCCATTCGCCGGCCGCAATGCTCCGTCCTTCAGCGCGGCCGAAACTTGTTTGCCGCGGCGATCGCCGCCTTCTGCTGTTCGTCGGTCAGGCCGAGATAGAAATCCTCCAGCCCATCGTCGTTCAAACCGGCGCGGCGCGACAGCACGAACCATTTGCCGGCCTCGATCGGATCCGGCCGCGTTCCGAGCGCGTTGATATAGAGATAGGCCAGCCGGTTCTGCGCCACGACGTTGCCGCCGTTCGCCGCCTTCTTCAACCAGTTGAAGCCCGCCTCATAGTCCTTCTCGCCCGCCACCCCGTTGACGAGCCAGATGCCAAGGTCGAGCTGGGCGGTGTCATATCCGGCGCGTGCGGCGCGCAACAGCCATTCACGGGCACGCTTGGTCTTCTCCGGCGGCAGATTCGCGAGATTGGTGTAGATCTGCGCCAAGGCGTATTGCGCATCGGCAATGCCCTGCTCAGCGGACTTTTCATAATAGGGCATCGCCGCGCGGAGCCCCTTTTCGCCGGGGCTGTCGGCAACGAGAATCTGGGCATAGTTGAACTGTGCCGAAGGATTGCCCGCCTCGGCCGATTTCTTCATCAGTTCGTCCGCCTTCTTGCGATCGCGCGGAACGATCCGGCCTTCGATCAGAAGCAGCGCATATTTGAACATTCCGGCCGGGTCGCCGCCTTCGGCGGCCTGCTTGTACCAGAAGGCCGCCTCATTGCGGTCGCGCTTGACGCCGAGGCCTTGATCGAAGAGCTCGGCCACCAGCGTTTGGGCGGCCGCGTCGCCTCCCTGGGCGCGTGGGAGGGCTAGATCCATCGCGGTCAGGTAAAAGCCGCGCTGATAGGCGCCATAGGCCTCGTCCAGCTTGCCGGTATAGGCCTTTTCCGCTGGCAGGTCCGGAAGCGGTGCTCCCATGCGGTCGAGGACGCTCAACCCCTCCGAGGGCCCCTGCAGTTGCTTTTCCTTGTCCGCATCATTCGCACCCTTCGCCGAGATGCGCCCCGCGGGGTCGCCGCCGGCAGGATCGAGAAGTCGCGATGTGCGCTGATCGGGCGCTGGTCCGTCCAGCGCCTCGGTCTCGGTGTCAGTGGCTTCCGGGGCTTTCGAAGGTGCGGCAGTTGCCGTGCCGCTTCCATCGGTGACACCGGGCGGCGTGGCCGGAGCAGCCTGAACGCTTTCGCCAGCCACCGCAGGCACCGAAGCGCCCGTTTCGCCCGATGTTCCCGGAGCAGGCTCCTGCGCCACGGTCGGCTTCGGCGGCTCTTCGGCATATGTGACCGGCGCGCCGGCGCCCAGCGCACAGCACAAAAACGTCGTCAACCGCAATGACCAAAGATCGGAAGCCCTCTTCATGCGCTCGCCTTTAATCCTCGAACCGTGGCGCTTTTTCGTCGAGAAGCGCATTGACCGAGGCAACGACCTGAGCAGCATTCCGGGGCTCGGCGAACACGGCCTGGCAAAGCGCGACGAACTCGGCTCCGGTTTCCGCCACCGCGAGCGCCGATTGTGGATCAGTTCCCCCCATGACGACGCATGGAACCTCGACCATGGAGGCCCACCACTCGCCCAGCGCAAGATTCTTGGAATGCGGCTCCGGTTTGATGTCGCCGCCGATCTTGCCGAAGAAGATATAGTCCGGTGCGAGGTCGCCAATTTCCAGCGCGATGTGCCGGTCCTTGGCATTGCCGCCACCGACGATCAGTTTCGGCGAATGTTTCTCGATCGCCTCCGCCAATGCCTCGATCCCGCCGGCAATATGAATGCCGTCGGCCTTGGCGCGTCCGGCGACGCGCGTGTCCCCTGCGATCAGGGCTGCGGCACCCGCTTGCTGGATCACCGGCACCAGCGCCTCGGCATGCTTCTGGAAGACGCCGTCTTCCAATCCATACTGGGGCAGCACCACCGAGGCGACGTCACCCCCGCGCAGTGCATCCTCCAGCATGACCCGGCGCGCGTCGATATCCTCTCCTTCAGGCAGGATCAGCATGAGGCGGCAGCGGTTTTCGGTTCCAGTCATCGAACATCCATTTCGTCAGAATTCTCTTCGGAGAGTACAGCCCCTCTCGCAATGCCCAGCCAAAGCCGATAGACCGGTTGCACCATTGGATCAATCGCCCGCATGTCCATCGACCCCAGCATCTATCTCGCCGCCGTCCCCGCCGTGATCCTCGTCGGGCTTGCCAAAGGCGGGATGGGCGAGGCACTGGCGCTGATGGGCGTGCCCATCCTTGCCATGGTGGTTCCGCCGGTGCAAGCGGCTGCGGTCTTCCTGCCGCTCCTCGTCATCAGCGACATCGTCTCGCTGTGGATGTGGCGCCGGCACAACGACCGCCGCACGCTCCAGTTCCTGCTGCCGGGCGGCATCGTCGGGGTCGCACTCGGCTGGGCGACGTCCGCCTATGTTCCGCGCGATGCGCTGCGCCTGATCATCGGCGCGATCACCATCTTTTTTGCGCTGCGCTACTTCCACAGCCAATGGCGGCTGCGGCACGGCATCGTCATTCCGCCGAAGCCGCAGCGGGTCGGTCCGGCCGCCTTTTTCGGCACGCTCGCCGGTTATGGCAGCTTCGTTGCGCATGCCGGTGGCGCGCCTTTTCAGGTCTACGCCCTGCCGCTGAAGCTTCCGCCGCGCGAATACACGGGCGCGATCGTGCGCTATTTCGCCATCCTGAACGCGGTGAAGCTCATCCCCTATTTCGCGCTCGGACAGCTCGACAAGGCCAACCTGACAATCTCCGCAACCCTTGCGCCCCTCGCCATGGCTGCGACCGCCGCCGGCGGCTACCTGGTCAAGCGCATGAAGACCGAGGTGTTCTATCCTTTCATGTATACGATGGCCCTGATGGCGGGCCTCAAGCTCGCCTATGACGGAATTGCTTCACTGATCTGAAGTCGTCGGCCACAAATAAAATATCCCGGCCGCCGTTGGGCAACCGGGACATCGAAATCGGCCTATCAAGGCCCTATTGATCCGCCTTTGTCATGGTTCGCGATGACGGGGCGCGGCCACCCCCAGTTCAACTCCTTTTTGGAAAACTCTGTCCAATCAATTCGTTGACGAGCGAAGTCTCTCCATCTCGTCCTTGATGCGCAGCTTCCGCCGCTTGATGTCAGCGATAATCTCGTCTTCGGAAGACGGGCGGTTCATCGCTTCGTGAAGCTCTTCTTCAAGAGCGAAGTGCTTCTTTTCAAGCGTGGCAAGGTGAGCCTCAATCGACATGTGACAGTTCCTTCCATTTTTGTTCGCACCCGGACGCTTGCGCGTCTGGTGTCCAGGTTGCAACAGGCGGAGTTTGCCATGCCAATTTTCATTTGTCGAAGGTGAAAAGGTCGCGGAGTATAACTTCCCGTAGACCCTCGTTTCGTGATAGGAGCAGCGATCTTGCTGAATGCGAATGGCGCACAAGTCGTCATCGTGAAGGGATGGGGAATGAGAGCATGGCAGACCAGGAACAGGCGGAACTGCGATTGGCAATAGCCCGGCTGCGCCAGGAACACGAGGATTACGACGCCGCCATCAATGCCATGATCCAGGTTGGCTGCGACGCCTTGAGAGTGCAGCGCATGAAGAAGAAGAAGCTCGTGATCAAGGACCGGATCTCCAAGATCGAGGACCAGATTATTCCCGATATCATCGCCTGAAACGGAAAGCGCAGTGAAGACACCGCAAACGCCCCCCGTCGCCATTGTCATGGGTAGCCAATCCGACTGGGAGACGATGAAGAACGCTGCCGACACGCTGGATGCACTGGAAGTGGACTACGAGGCACGTATCGTCTCCGCCCACCGCACCCCGGACCGGCTGTACCAATTTGCCAAGAATGCGCGCCCGGAGGGCTTCAAGGTCATCATCGCCGGCGCCGGCGGCGCCGCGCACCTGCCCGGCATGATCGCCGCGATGACCTCGCTACCGGTCTTCGGCGTTCCCGTCCAGTCCAAGGCGCTGTCCGGCCAGGACAGCCTGCTTTCCATCGTGCAGATGCCAGCCGGCATTCCGGTCGGCACGCTTGCAATCGGCAAGGCTGGCGCCGTGAATGCGGCCCTGCTTGCATCCGCCGTCCTCGCCCTGTCGGATCCGGAGCTCGCACTTCGACTCGACGAGTGGCGTGAGAACCAGAGCGCCTCAGTGGCGGACTACCCGGTGGATGGCCCACTATGAGCGTCGGCACGATCGGAATCATCGGCGGCGGGCAACTCGGCCGCATGCTTGCCATGGCGGCCGCGCGGCTGAGCCTCCGCACCATCATTCTTGAACCACAGGTCGACTGCCCGGCCGCGCAAGTCGCCAATGCCCAGATCGTCGCAGCCTATGACGATCCGGCGGCGCTCGATGAAATTGCGAGCCGCAGCGACGTCGTCACCTACGAGTTCGAGAACGTGCCGGTTACGGCCGCCGAGCGGCTGGTTCGCTCAGTGCCCGTGTTTCCACCGCCGAAGGCGCTGGAAGTCTCGCAGGACCGTCTGGTGGAGAAGCGCTTCATCAATGAGTGCGGCATCGCAACCGCCCCCTTCGCGGCTGTCGACAGCCAGGCGGATCTGGACGCGGCGCTTGATTCCTTCGGCGGCATCGGCGTGCTGAAGACCCGGCGCCTGGGTTATGACGGCAAGGGACAAAGGATGTTCCGCTCGCCGGCAGAGGACAGGCAGGGCGCCTTTGCAGCGCTCGGTTCCGTGCCTCTCATCCTTGAAGGCCTGATAGCCTTCGAGCGGGAGATCTCGATCATTGCCGCCCGCGCGCAGGACGGGACGATCGTCTGCTACGACCCGGCCGAGAATGTCCATCGCGACGGTATTCTGCACACATCCACGGTGCCGGCCGCCATCCACGAGGCGACGGCCGATCAGGCACGGCGGGCCGCACGCGCGATCCTCGATCGACTGGCTTATGTCGGCGTCGTCGGCGTCGAGTTCTTCGTGCTTGGAGACGGCCAGCTCGTGGCGAACGAGATGGCCCCACGCGTGCACAATTCCGGCCACTGGACGGAGGCGGCATGCGTAATCTCGCAGTTCGAACAGCACATCCGCGCCGTCGCGGGTCTGCCGCTCGGCGACGGCCGCCGCCATTCCGACTGCGTGATGCAGAACCTGATCGGCGACGACATCCAGACCGTCCCCGCCTGGCTGAAGACGCCCGACGTCCTCGTGCACCTCTACGGCAAGAGCGAGTCGCGCCCGGGCCGCAAGATGGGCCACGTCACGGAACTGCGCTGAAAAACAGCTTCGCGCGCCGTGGAAATCGCGGTGCGCGAACGCCAAAACTCCCGCCAAACGGTTGACAGCAATCGGATGAGCGGTTACACGAACGCCAACCTGAGAGCGCGCCCGACATGGCGCGTTTTTAATTGACAAGTTTTCGGGCGGATTTGTTTCCTCCCCAGCATCGCGGATCAGAAACATGAAGATCAAGAATTCGCTCAAGTCGCTCAAGACCCGCCATCGCGAAAACCGCCTGGTTCGTCGCAAGGGTCGCGTCTACATCATCAACAAGTCGAACCCGCGCTTCAAGGCCCGTCAGGGCTGAGCGCAGGCGTCCTGGCCTGTCGAAAGATAGCAGTTTGCTTTCAAGCGCATGCGGTTTAGCATAACCGCATGCGCTTTTACGTTGTTTATGCCGCCCTGTCGTTGCTTACCCCGTTGCCCGGGACCGCCTTCGCGCAGGATAGTCAGGCGGCCGCCATCCCCCAGAACGAACCGGCGCTCACAACGCCCGCCGAACGGCTGAACGCCCTGTTTGCCGAACTGAAGCACGAGCGGGATCCGGACAAGGCGAAAGTGATCTCCGACAGCATCCGGGTGGAATGGCGCGATTCCGGCAGCGCAACCGTCAATTTCCTGATGCAGCAGGTCGACAAGGCCATGGCCGAGGACAACGACGGGGCAGCGCTCGACTACCTGGACGAGGTCATCCAGCTTCAACCCGGCTACGTCGAGGGCTGGAATCAGCGCGCGACAGTGAACTACAAGCTCGGCAACTATCGGAAGTCGATGTCGGACATCAATCGTGTTCTGACGATCGAGCCACGCCATTTCGGCGCCATCGCCGGCATGGCGATGATCCTGACGAGTTACGGTCGCGACGAGTTGGCATTGGAGGCGTGGCAGCGCTTCCTCGACATCTACCCATCCGAGCGCCGCGCCCAGAAAGCGCTCGGCGACATCGCCGAAAAGCTGGCGGGAAAACGGACCTGAGACGCGATCGCGGCTTTTCAGCGGTCTGAGGCGGGCCGAGGCCCACCCTTCGACAGGTTATACGCCGCTGGCGCCATCCGAGCCGATATAGGCGATGCGGAGCATGTTCGTGGCGCCCGGTGTTCCGAGCGGCACGCCGGCGGAGATGATGATGCGGTCGCCCGGCTTGCCGACGCCCTCGCTGACCGTGATGCGGCAGGCGCGATTGACCATGTCGTCGAGGCTCTCGGCATCGCCGGTGACCACGCAATGCAGCCCCCAGACCACCGACAGGCGCCGTGCCGTCTCGATGATGGGCGAAAGGGCCAGGACCGGCACCTCCGGCCGCTCGCGAGCGGCGCGCAGCCCGGTGGTGCCCGACGAGGTGTAGCAGACGATCGCCGTCAGGTTCAGCGTCTCGGCGATCTGGCGGGCGGCAAGCGAGATGGCATCCGCGCCGGTGGCCTCGGGCGGGGTGCGCTGGGCATTGATGATGCCCGGATAGTTCGGGTCGCGCTCGACCTTGCTGGCGATCGCGGCCATCGTAGAGACAGCCTCGACCGGGTATTCGCCGGACGCCGATTCCGCTGACAGCATGATCGCGTCGGCACCCTCGAAGACGGCGGTGGCGACGTCGGAGACCTCGGCGCGGGTCGGAACCGGCGCGGAGATCATCGATTCGAGCATCTGCGTCGCGACTACGACCGGCTTGCCGGCGCGGCGGCAGGCGCGCGTCAGTTGCTTCTGCAGGCCTGGCACGGCCTCGAGCGGCATCTCGACGCCAAGGTCGCCGCGGGCGACCATCAGCGCGTCGGAGAGTTCGATGATCTCGTCGATCCGCTCGATGGCCTGCGGCTTTTCGATCTTCGACATCAACCCGACGCGACCGCGCGCCACCTTGCGCACCTCAGCGAGATCCTCGGGACGCTGAATGAACGACAGCGCCACCCAGTCGACGCTGCCGGTCGACAGCACCGCATCGAGATCGGCGCGGTCCTTCTCCGTCAGCGCGCCGACCGGCAAGAGCGTGTCGGGCAGGCTGACACCCTTGCGGTCGGAAATCTTCGTGCCAGCGATCACCTTGCAGACGATCTTCTTGCCGTCGGCCTGCTCGGCGCGCAGATGCAGCTTGCCGTCGTCGATCAAAAGGCGATGGCCCGGCTTGACGGCCTGGAGGATTTCCGGATGCGGCAGGAAGACACGCTTGCTGTCGCCAGGCTCCTCGTTGCCGTCGAGCGTGAACGTCTGGCCTGCGACGAGATCGGCCTTGCCGTCAATGAATTTGCCGACGCGCAGCTTCGGGCCCTGCAGATCGGCGAGGATGCCGATCGGACGGCCGCAGCGCGCTTCCACGGAACGGATGCGGCTGATCAGCGTGCGCATCAGGTCGTGGCTGGCGTGGCTCATGTTGATGCGGAAAAGATCGGCCCCCGCTTCGTGCAGCTTCTGGATCATCTCTTCCTCGGCAGAAGCCGGTCCGAGCGTCGCGAGGATCTTTACTTTTCTATTCCGCTTCATCAATTCTGGCTTTCTTGCGTCCCTGGCGTATCGGAGAGCTGGACCATCCAGCTGCCCTGGCGGCCGGTGTCGTACTCCTTGAATCCCATCCGCTGGAAGCCGCGGGCGAAGCAGTCGTCAACGCCGGTGATCTTGAACTCGTTCTCCGCGACGCACATGTTGACGTCGCCGGTCCAGCGGCCGCCGCGTGCCGCGTCTTCCGCATAGAGATAATAGTAGCGCGACTGCAATTCGCCTTCGATCAGCGTGGCGCAGGTCGTTGCCGGAACCTGCCACCACCCCTCGGTGATCCAGCCCTCCGATGCGCGGTAGCCGATCGCAACGCCGACGAGGTTTTGAGTGCCGTTGCAGACGCGGAAATCAGCCCGCGCCGAGCCGGGCGCAGCGATCGAAAAAAAGGCAACGGCGGCGAAAAGGCCTATGAAGGAAAGGCCGGATCCCAGGCGGAGGGGGTGGGGGCGAGTTTGAACTGACACGGCTTCCAGTGGAACTCCGTTGATTTGGTCACGCGCTTTCTTGCGACGGCGGAGAGCGAATGTCAACGCAACTCTAATCGATTACACCGGCCAGCCCGCGACCCTGTTGCCCGAAGCGTTGCGGCAGGCGGCCGCCTTGCGATCGCCTGCCCGGCGTGTCATCAAGCCAATGAACATTCCACCCCACGAGTTTGCAGGCCGATCAGTTGAACGACAGTCCCTTTGAAATCATCGATGGCGATTCGAACATTGGCCTCGTTCTCCTCGCCGACCATGCGACGAACCACTTGCCTGCCGAATACGGCCGGCTGGGCCTGCCCGAAAGCGCATTTGCCCGCCACATCGCCTACGACATCGGCATCGAGGGCCTGACCCGCAAACTCGCCGCCCGGCTTGGGGTACCTGCGGTGCTCAGCCGTTTTTCCCGTCTCCTGATCGATCCCAATCGCGGCGAGGACGATCCGACGCTTATCATGCGCATCTCAGACGGGGCGATCATTCCCGGCAACCATCCGATTTCACAAAAGGAGTGGCGCCATCGGCTGGAGACCTATCACCGGCCCTACCACGGCGCCGTCTCACAGGTGATCAGCAGTGTTGCCGCTGCGACCGGTAAAGCCCCGCTCGTCATCTCGCTGCATTCGTTTACGCCGACGTGGAAGGGAACGCCCCGTCCCTGGCACATCACCGTGCTCTGGGACAGCGACCACCGCGCGGTCCATCCGCTGCTCTCCGCCCTCGGCGCTATCCCCGGCGTGATCACCGCCGACAACGAGCCCTATGATGGGGCGTTGCGTGGCGACACCATGTTTCGGCATTGCATGACCGCCGGCATCCCGCATGCGCTGATCGAGCTGCGGCAGGACGAGCTTGGAGACGAGGCCGGCATCGACCTTTGGGCTGATCGGCTTGCGCCCATCCTATCCGACTTGAACGCCACCGCGGACCTGCACACCTATCAGACATTCCCTTCCCGCACCGGGCCTTACTGACCGGATCGAAGGTAAACAGGCTATCCGCTTCAGCGACGTGCGGCCCCCGGCCAAAAGGAGACGAGACGATGGAACTGAGCGATGAACAACGTACGAGTTTCGAGGCAGCCGCGTTCCGGCGGTTGATCGCCCATCTGCGCGAACGCAGCGACGTGCAGAACATCGACCTGATGAACCTTGCCGGCTTCTGCCGCAACTGCCTGTCCAACTGGTACCGCGATGCGGCGAACGAGGCTGGCGTTGCGATGGACAAGGAGCAGTCGCGGGAGATCATCTACGGAATGCCCTACGACGCCTGGCGCATGCTGCACCAGAAGGAAGCAAGCACCGAACAGTTGACCGCCTTCGAAAGAAGCCGACCCAAGGAATAGTGGGGGAAACTGGTATAAGCGGCAAAAATCGCCATCTCGCGCCCAGCGGGTCTTGATCTCGCCCGAACTTCGCGGCAGATCACGGCATCAGATTTCATCCATTCCCCCAACGAGGAGAAGACCATGTCCGATGCTCACGGCGTCGCCCGCGACCAGCTTCGTGCCTTCATCGAGCGGATCGAGCGCCTGGAAGAAGAAAAGAAAACCATCGCCGACGACATCAAGGATGTCTATGGCGAGGCCAAGGGCACTGGTTTCGACACCAAGATCCTGCGCAAGGTCATCCAGATCCGCAAGCAGGACAAGGATGAGCGCATGGAGCAGGAAGCGATCCTCGACACCTATCTGCAGGCGCTCGGCATGATCGAACTTCCGCCGGACGCCGAATGACGCCGACACCGGTAGGAAACGAAGAAACCCGCGGGGACGGTCCAGCGGGTTTTCTTTTGGATACCGCGAGGCGGTAGCTGGCCGTCGGCGGGATTCGGCTATTGCGAGCCAGCATCGCAATCCGGGGTCGAGCGGGGTATCGTGTTCGGAATATTCAGAATTCGCAGGCAGACCACGCCATACGAACCAGTCGAGGGCGTTGAAGTTGACCATGCCGACGCCTCAAGGCTGAACGGTCGGCTTCGCGTCAAGAGAGGCACTGGCAACCTCGTTTCTCTCGGCCGGAATGCAAAATTCAGCGGCAACATAACCTTTCAGGGAAACGACAATCGCATTGTCATCGGTGAGAACGTGGACTTCAAGGGCCAGGTACTGGTCAAGGGCGACGGCCAACTCGTCGAGATCGGCGACCACACCACCGCCGTCGACGTCTTCATCCTGTGCCAGGAGCAGTGCGACGTGCGGATAGGCAGGCACTGCATGCTGTCGCGCGAGATCGAGATCCGGACGACCGATGCGCACTCCGTTGTCAACCGGTCGACCGGTGAGCGTCTGAACATGGCGGCCTCGGTCGACATATGCGACCACGTCTGGATCAGCCTCGGGGCCGTCGTGAACAAGGGAACCTTCATCGCCGAAGACAACATCGTCGGTGCGATGGCCTTCGTCTCGGGAAATTTCGAGGAAAGCGGCACGATCATCGCCGGGGTTCCGGCGAAGGTGGTCAAGCATGACGTCACCTGGGACCGCCGGCGGCGAAAGAGCTTCAAGCTGGAAGAGCTGAGCCATTGGCGCAGGTAGCGAAGCGAGGCCGACGGCCACTTTCTCAGGCCGCCGACAGTACGATCGACGCGGCGCCGCCGCAACCGCGCTACTATGATCGGAGCGGGCCGACGCCTAGTTCGTATCGGTGAACTTGCGCACTTCCATGAAATTGACGGCGCTGCCGCTGAACCGACCCGGATCGACCGCGGCCGTTTCGTGCTGGAACCCGGCCATGTAGACGGTGGTCGGGGCCGTTCGCAGCTTTTGGCTGACGAACCGCGGCGCCTTGACCGGCTTGGACAGGGTGGCGACGCGCCCTTGCGTCAACGCCCACTGGGAGATGATCTTGTCGTTCAGCTTCGGTTCCGTGCGGATTGCGCCGCGTGCTGCGGCATCGGCATCCCTCTTCTTCGGGCGGCCGCCCTTGGTCGGAACGTCGCTCGGAGCAACATCGAAAGCAGTCGAGGCATCCTGCGCGGGCACGAGGGCCGCAAGCTCGATCGGACCGGCTTCGTCGATGCCGCCATTGCTCGGCGCGGCAAGTGCGACGCGGGTCGCGGCCTCTGCCGTCAAGCCGTCCGCATGTTCGGCCTCGGCCACGGCAGCGACGTTGCTCGCGCCAACCTGGCTTGGCACACCGACATCGGCCTCGGCGATGGCCATCAGTGCGGCATCGTCGCCCGGCCGCATACCCGGAACCGGAACGATCCCGAAATCCTCGTCATCCATTTCCCCGGCTGCAGCCGTCATCAAGCCTTCCAGCGCATCGCCGGGCATGGTCCGTTTGCCGAGCAGTTCCGGCACGGGGATCTTGTAGCCGCCGAGGTCGGCGTATTCGCCGGCCTGGTCCTGGCCCACTAGCGTCGCAGCATTGAGCGCTGCCGCTGCATTGTTCGTTGTTGGTGACACGAGCGCCAGTTCTGTGGCAGCCGCGGAGTTATCCCTGAATGCCGGACGCACGAGTGGGACCGGAGCGTTCAACTCGGCAATCTCCGTTTCGGTCACGACTGGCCTTGTTTCAGGCGTCACGCCGCTCGGCTGGCCAGAGGCGATGCCGGGCAGTTCGCTTCCTGCACCTGCAGCGGGACGCGCTGCCGGGGCGGCCTCTTCCAGCGGCTCGGCGCTGGCGATAGCCGTGGGCTCTTCGTCCTCGTCCCCGCCGCCACCGAAGAGCGCCGCGAGGAGGTTTCGCTTCTTGCCGGAGCCCACCTTGTCCGGGGATCCGCCGCCGGCGACCTGCACCGCATCGGCACCGACGCGGCGCTTGTAGTCGGCAACCGCCTGCTGGTAGCCCGGCAGCGGCTTGCCGTCCGACGGCAAGTGCATGGTCTTGCCGTCGGGGAAGAGCGAAACAAGCTCCTGGCGGCTCATGCGCGGCCAGGCGCGAACGCTACCGACATCCATGTGAATGAAGGGCGAGCCTGAGGTTGGATAGAAGCCCACGCCACCGACCTCGAATTTCATGCCGATCTCGCGGATCGTCTTCAGCTTCACGTCGGGGATGTAGAAGTCCATCGCCTTGCCGAGCATGTGCTGGCTCTTCTTGGCCACACCCTTGGAGCGCGAACGCAGCATCGAGTTCGTCGCCGGCGAGCGATAGGCGGAGACGACGTGGATGTAACCGCGCGAGCCGCTCTTCTGGTAAACCTCCCAGACGAGATCGAAGAGGCGCGGATCCATCTTTGTCGGTTCGTTGCGGCGCCAGTCACGGAGGAAACGGTTGAGCTGCTGGAGACCCTTCTGGTCGTAGCGCCCGTTGCGCTTGAAGGTGATCTCCGCTTTTTCATTCGTGTGGACGAAATAAAGCTTCAGCGAGCGCGTACCGGAGGCGGCATCGGTTGCCGACGGAACCATAGCCGGAACGACGAGCGAAGCGGCCATGGCGGCGATGGTCAAAATCCTGGGGGCCTTTGCGAGCGCCGCTTTGCACATGGCAAGAGCGCTGGCTCCCCGGAGCGTCATCGATCCAATCATGTCTGCCAACTCTATCCCCGTCCTGCGGACAATAGGTGCGTCCCTGAAAAGCCAGATGACCACCAATTGCGGTAACAGCATGGCAAATTCGCCACAGTCTCCAATACTCCCCAAATATAGTGAACGATCCACTAATAAGGGGTGAACGGCAACGGGAAAAACATGAGAAGGCTGAGAAATCAACCGAAATCAGGCGGCTTCCTTCAGCGGATTTTCGGGATCGATACCATAATCCTTCAGCTTTCGATAAAGCGTCGACCTGCCGATGCCCAGCTTCCGGGCGACCTGGCTCATCTGACCCCGATAGAACTTCAAGGCAAAGCGGATCAACTCTTCCTCGACATCAGCGAGCTTTCTCACCTGCCCACCGCGGTCGACGCTGGAGATCGTGTTTTCGTCAGCGGCGGGCGACTGTGATTCGGACGCCTCGCGCGGCCGGAAGTCGGGGTAGACCGAAGGCATGTCGACTTCCGCGGCCTTGCGGGAGAGCGGGACGGCTGCAGCCTCCCAGGAGACGGTTCCCGCTTCGGTCAGCTTGTAGCCGGGAACCTGCGTCGCGACCTGCGGAAAATCGGACGCCTGGAGCTCGGGCCCCTGAGCCAGGACGACCGCCCGGTAAATTGCGTTCTCCAATTGGCGGATGTTGCCCGGCCAGTCGAAGGCGGTCAGCAGCGCCATGGCGGCAGGAGAAAGCGTCAGCGGCGTGGCAAGCTTCTGCTCACCGGCGAAGCGCTCGACGAAGGAGCGGACGAGAACCGGAATGTCCTCCTTGCGCTTGCGCAGCGCCGGGATCGTGATCGGAAAGACATTCAGGCGGTAGTAGAGATCCTCGCGGAAGCGGCCCTCCTTCACCTCGGTGATCAGGTCCTTGTTCGTCGCGGAAATCAGCCGGACATTGACCTTCTGGGGCGAACGGGCGCCGACGGTCTCGATCTCGCCTTGCTGCACCGCGCGCAGCAGCTTGACCTGGACCTCGAGCGGGAGGTCGCCGATTTCGTCGAGAAAGATGGTTCCGCCGTCGGCCTCGGCAAACTTGCCGATATGCCGCTCTATTGCACCGGTGAACGCGCCCTTCTCATGGCCGAACAGAATGCTCTCGACAAGGTTGTGCGGGATCGCGCCGCAGTTGACGGTGACGAAGGGCTTGTGGGCCCGGTCGCTTCCCGCCTGGATGGCGCGCGCGACCATTTCCTTGCCGACGCCGGACTCGCCTTCGATGACGACGGGAATGTTCGACTGGGCCGCCCGGCGGGCGAGATCGATGACGCGCAGCATTTCCGGGCTGGCCGACACGATGTCGTCGAACTGCACGGCCTCGCTGCGATGACGGCGGCTCGGGCGGCCGTGCGGGTCGCGCTGCTCCAGCTTCAGGGCGTTTTCGACCGCAACACCGAGCCTTTCCGGCGAAACCGGCTTGACGACGAAGTCGAACGCACCGGCGCGCATGGCGATCACGACGGTTTCCAGCCCGCCCTGCCCCGTCTGCACGATCACCGGGATCGCGCTCTCGCGCTCGGCGAGTGCGCCCAGAAAGGCCGTGCCGTTCATTTCCGGCATCATCAGGTCGAGCAGGATCACACTGATCAGGCCGCCCTTTCGGTCGAGGACTTCCAGGCCGGCACGGCCATTCTCGGCCACGTGCGCCACATGGCCATTGCGCTCGATCATGTTCTTCAGAAGCCTGCGCTGGACAGGATCATCATCGATGACAAGAATGTGGGCAGCCATTGGAACCTCCTCGCCACGCGTCATGCGCAGTGTTGGCACAACAATACGTTGGACCTTGGCACGAAGGGTTGAATATGCCGTTTTGAGAAAGGCTTGCATTTTAACCAACGAGGACGCAAGCAAGAGCGCCGCAATTACCGACGAGGCTTCCGATGTCCGCTTTGAACGTTTCGCCCGAAATTCATCATGCCACAGCCACGGCCGGCGCGATCGCCGGCGACCTGGGCGACCTGCCCAACTGGAACCTCGCAGACCTCTATGCCTCCCCGACCGCGCCGGAGTTCCGGGCCGATCTCGAAAGCGGGATGGCGAAGTCATTGGCTTTTGAGACCCGGTGGAAAGGCAAGCTCGATGACGCCGCGGGCAAGTCGGGCGCGGAGGGGATCGGCGCGGCCGTCAAGGAGTACGAGGCGCTGGAGGATTTGCTCGGCCGCGTCGCCTCCTACGCCGGCCTGACCTACTTCTCCGACACGACCGACCCGGCGAACGGCAAGCTGTATGGCGACGTGCAGGCGAAGATCACCGACATTTCCGCGCACCTTCTGTTTTTTCCCTTGGAAATGAACAGGATAGACGACAAGCGCCTCGCCAGAAGCCTGGAGCACGACGTCCTTGCCGCCCACTACCGCCCCTGGATCGAGGACCTGCGCAAGGACAAGCCGCACCAGCTCGACGACCGCACCGAACAGCTCTTCCTGGAAAAATCCATGACCGGAGTTGCGGCCTGGAATCGGCTGTTCGACGAGACGATGGCTTCGCTACGCTACACGATCGACGGCGAAGAGGTGCCGTTGGAGGTGGCGCTGAACCTCTTGCAGGATGCGGACGGCGAAACCCGCAAGAAGGCGGCGATGGCGCTGGCGAAGACCTTCAAGGAGAACATCCGCACCTTCACGCTGATCACCAACACGCTCGCCAAGGACAAGGAGATCTCCGACCGCTGGCGCAGCTTCGAGGATATCGCCGACAGCCGGCATCTGGCCAACCGCGTCGAGCGGGAGGTCGTCGACGCGCTGGCCGCGGCCGTGCACGAAGCCTACCCGCGGCTGTCGCACCGCTACTATTCCATGAAGGCGAAGTGGCTCGGAATGGAACAGATGGAGTTCTGGGACCGCAACGCGCCGCTGCCGGAAACGCCGAACGCGCTGATCCCCTGGAGCGATGCGAAGAACACCGTGCTGTCAGCCTATCGCGCCTTCGCCCCGGAGATGGCGGCGATCGCCGGACGCTTCTTCGACGAGAGCTGGATCGACGCACCGGTGCGACCGGGCAAGGCGCCCGGCGCTTTCGCGCATCCGACGGTGCCCTCGGCGCATCCCTACGTGCTCGTCAACTACATGGGCAAGCCGCGCGACGTGATGACGCTGGCGCACGAACTCGGCCATGGCGTGCACCAGGTGCTGGCCGGCGGCCAGGGCGCGCTGATGGCGTCGACGCCGCTGACATTGGCTGAAACGGCGTCCGTCTTCGGCGAGATGCTGACCTTCCGCAGCCTGCTCGACCAGACCAAGGACAAGCGCGAGCGCAAGGCGATGCTGGCGCAGAAGGTCGAGGACATGATCAACACGGTCGTGCGCCAGATCGCGTTCTACGAGTTCGAGCGCAAGGTCCACACCGCCCGCAAGGAGGGCGAACTGACGGCCGACCAGATCGGCGAATTGTGGCTGTCGGTACAGACGGAAAGCCTCGGTCCGGCGATCCGTATCTCCGAGGGCTACGAGACCTACTGGGCCTACATCCCCCACTTCATCCATTCGCCCTTCTACGTTTACGCCTATGCGTTCGGCGACTGCCTTGTGAACTCGCTCTATGCGGTCTACCAGCAGGCCGAAAGCGGCTTCCAGGAAAAGTATTTCGAGATGCTGAAGGCTGGCGGCACCAAGCACCATTCCGAACTGCTGAAGCCATTCGGGCTGAATGCCGCCGATCCGTCGTTCTGGAGCAAGGGCCTGTCGATGATCGAAGGGCTCATCGACGAACTCGAGGCGCTTGATAAGGCTGCGTGAATCACCTGCCGAGAACCGATGAGATGACGGATCGAGAACGCTATGTGCTCCTGCGGGACGACCGCGAGGACCGGACCACGGTCTTCGCCGCCCCCTCCCGCGTGGTCACGGTTCGCAAGCGCGCGGATTTTGAGCGGGCGTTCAAGACGCTTCAGGCAGCGCATGACGAAGGACAATGGATCGCCGGCTTCATGAGCTACGAGGCGGGCCATCTGTTCGAGGAGAAGCTCGCGCCCTTTGCGATCGATGATCGCGAGACGCCGCTGATGAGCTTCGGCATCTTCGACGCGCCGGCCGACGATCATCCCTTGGCGACGGCGAAGCAGCGCGTCGAGAACGAGCCCTTCGTCACCGAGCCGAAGGCTGAGTGGGACCTGGAGGCCTATCGCAGCCGCTTCGACCGCCTGCATCGGCACCTGCGCGAGGGCGACTGCTACCAGGCCAACCTGACGATGCCCATCCGCGCCCGCTGGAACGGCGACCCGGTGGCGGCCTTCTGGTCGCTGATCGAGCGCCAGCCGGTCAAATACGGCGCCCTCGTCTCGCTCGACGGTCCGATCCTGCTGTCGCGCTCCCCGGAACTGTTCTTCCGGGTCGACAAGGACGGCTGGATCGAGACGCATCCGATGAAGGGAACGGCGCCGCGCGGAGCCAATGCCGCCGAGGACGAGGCGATCGTGGCGGCGATGCTCGCCGACCCGAAGAGCCAGGCGGAAAACCGCATGATCGTCGATCTGTTGCGCAACGACATCTCGCGCGTCACCGAGGTTGGCACGCTGGAGGTGCCGAAGCTCTTCGCGATCGAGACCTACCCGACCGTGCACCAGATGGTCAGCCATGTGCGCGCGAAGCTGGTGCCGGGCACGACAATCCGCGACCTCTTTGCCGCCCTCTTTCCCTGCGGCTCGGTCACCGGCGCGCCGAAGATGCGCGCCATGGAGATCCTGCACGACCTTGAGGCTGGCCCGCGTGACGCCTATTGCGGCGCAATCGGCCTGATCGCCCCGGACGGGACGATGCAGTTCAACGTGGCGATCCGCACGCTTTCGCTGTTCGACGGCGGCGAGGCTGTCTTCAACGTCGGTGGAGGCATCGTCTTCGATTCCACGGCGGAGGCCGAGTACGAGGAGTGTCTGCTTAAGGCGCGGTTCGCGGTAGGAGACCAATGGATATCTCGCTGATCGAGACGCTGCGCTGGGAGCCGGGAGCCGGCTTCGTCCGGCTGGAGCGGCATCTGGCACGCTTGCAGCGATCGGCGGAAGCGTTAGAGATTCTCGGCGCGGCAGAAGCGAGAGCGGCATTGATGGACGCCGCGTCGGCGACGCCCGGTTCAGGAGGTGAAACCAGCCACGGCTTCCCCGCAGGGGCAACTGGCGTGGCCGCCACGACATCGCCGCTGCGCGTCCGCCTCGAACTCTTCGCCGACGGCCGGATCGAGGTGAAGACAGCGCCGTTCGTGCCGCTCGCCGCGGGTGCTCGCTGGACCGCGAAGATGGCGACAACGCGGCTCGACTCCGCCAATCCGCTGCTCCGCCACAAGACCTCGCGCCGTAGCATCTATGAGGCGGCGCGCGCCGAGTTCGCACCGGCCGAGGCGGATGAGGTCCTCCTCCTCAACGAGCGCGGTGAGATGTGCGAGGGAACGATTACCTCGGTCTTTCTCGACGACGGCACCGGCGTTCTGAAGACGCCGCCGCTCGCCTGCGGCCTGCTGGCCGGCGTACTGCGCGAGGAACTGCTCGAGACCGGCCGCGCAACGGAACAGCGCCTGCATGTCGAAGACCTGTACCGCCATGCCGTCTTCGTCGGCAATTCGCTGCGCGGCCTGATCCCTGCGCAACTGGCCTGAACCTCAGCCTGTACCCCAATCGCGGTTCCGCCCCACCCTTCACTATCGCTCTCGGCCATTCCATCCGGACCGCCGGATCGAACCGGGCGAAGGCCCCGGTTGACAATTCAAACGCGAGGCTTCGTGCCCACTTTATTGTGACGGGATTCTGTGCTCTAGGCATTTTCATGCCGAAAACAGGGCCGTTGGGTCCTCTTTTTGCGACATCTGGCGCGCACTCCCGAAGGAGATCGAAGGAAAATGGCAGACACGACCTACCCGATTCATGGCGAAATTACAGGCCCGATCGTCATGATCGGCTTCGGCTCCATCGGCCGCGGCACGCTGCCGCTGATCGAACGGCATTTCAAGTACGACAAGAACCGCCTGATCGTCATCGAACCGCGCAAGGACGCTGCCGACGACGAGCTCTACGCCCGCCACGGTGTTCGCCACGTCGCGGAATTCGTGACGAAGGACAACTACAAGGACCTGCTGAAGCCGTTGATTTCCGAAGGCGGCGGCCAGGCGTTCGTCGTCAACCTCTCGGTCGATACCGGCTCGGTCGACCTGATGAAGTTCTGCCGCAAGCACGACACACTCTACATCGATACGGTCATCGAGCCGTGGCTCGGCTTCTATTTCGACAAGAACATGAAGAACGCGGACCGCACCAACTACGCGCTTCGCGAGACGTTGCGCAAGGAGAAGGCGAAGAACCCGGGCGGCACGACGGCCGTTTCCACCTGCGGCGCCAATCCCGGCATGGTCTCCTGGTTCGTCAAGGAAGCGCTGGTCAACCTCGCCAATGATCTCGGCATCAAGCATGACGTGCCTGCGCAGGACGATCGCGAGGGCTGGGCGAAGCTGATGAAGAAGGTCGGCGTCAAGGGCATCCATATCGCCGAGCGCGATACCCAGCGCGCCAAGCGGCCGAAGCCGCTCGACACCTTCTGGAACACCTGGTCGGTGGAAGGCTTCATCTCCGAGGGCCTGCAGCCGGCCGAGCTCGGTTGGGGCACCCATGAAAACTGGATGCCGAAGAACGCCAAGAAGCAAAAGAAGGGCTGCAAGGCGGCGATCTATCTGGAGCAGCCCGGCGCCAACACGCGCGTGCGCACCTGGTGCCCGACGCCGGGTCCGCAATACGGTTTCCTCGTCACCCACAACGAGTCGATCTCGATTGCCGACTTCTTCACCGTCCGCGACAAGGACGGCGATGTCACCTATCGCCCGACCTGCCACTACGCCTATCATCCGTCGAACGACGCCGTGCTGTCGCTGCACGAGATGTTCGGCAACGGCGGCAATGCCCAGCCGGTCCACCACGTCCTGGATGAAGACGAGCTTGTCGACGGCGTCGACGAACTCGGCGTCCTGCTCTACGGCCACGACAAAAACGCCTATTGGTACGGCTCGCGCCTGTCGCTGGAGGAAACCCGCCGCATCGCCCCCTACCAGAACGCCACCGGCATGCAGGTCACCTCGGCTGTTCTCGCCGGCATGGCCTGGGCGCTTGAGAACCCCAAGGCCGGCATCGTCGAGACCGACGAGATGGACTACCGTCGCTGCCTCGAGGTCCAGCGTCCCTATCTCGGTCCGATCGAGGGCCACTACACCGACTGGACCCCGCTGGACGGCCGCCCGGGCCTGTTCCCGGAGGACCTCGACACGAAGGATCCGTGGCAGTTCCGGAACGTCCTGTTCCGCTGATCGTCCGCGTCAGAAACCGCGATTATGAACGCCCGCGGCGAGCCGCGGGCGTTTCGTTTTGGCACGGATAACCTGTCGCCATGGCCGCCTTTCTCTTGCATTCACCAACTGTTCACGGCATGGTCTGGCAATATTTTCAACGCCATATCGTTGGGCAAGGCTATGGAGAACCCCATGAAACCCTTGATCTTTGCTTCCCTGCTTGCGGCTGGCGCGACACTCGCCTCGTGCCAGTCGTACGACCGCGCGCCGGTGCGACAGGTCGCGCAGGCGCCGCAGGGCGTGGAAGGGTCATGGGTCGATGCGAACGGTCTGATCTCGACCTTCTCCGCGGGCCAGTTCGCGACGAGGACGACGGACACCAACACGACAATGGCGACCGGCACCTATGTCACCCAGCCAAACGGGCTGATCGAGATCAGCCTCTACTCCAACATTTCCAAGTCCGCCTCGAAGGCGAACTGCTCGCTCGTCACGCCGCGCCAGTTGAACTGCACGTCAGGTTCGGGCGCGCAATTTACGCTGAACCGCCAGGGCTGAAGCGCTTCGGCGGTTCACAGTTCGGCCCTAGGGCACCGCGACGTCACCCGCTGCCGATGCACGGATGACGTCGTACTCGTCGCGCAGCAGAGCAAGAATCGCCGTATCCCACCGCTCTTCGCCAACCTTGACCGATGACCGCCGCACGCCCTCCTCGACAAAGCCAAGCCGGCGATATGTCGCGATTGCAGCAGTGTTGAAGGTGTAGACGTTCAGTTCCAGCCGCACGAACGCTTCCTGCGCGAACACGCGGTCGATGACCTGCCGCAGAAACGGCTGCGCAAGCCGTTTGCCGCGATAGGCGGGGCTCACGGCCACGCGGGCAAGCCGCGCGACACAATGCTGCCAGTCGAGCACCACCTGCGCATGGGCAGCCACCGTTCCCGCGACCAGACCCGAGCACATCCATCGGCCGGGAGCGGCGCCTTCCGTCTCCTGCTGCATCTGTGCGAATTGTGCGGGATCGAGCGGGAAACGCATGTCCTGACCAGCCCACTGAACGACCGATGCCTTGTCGGGAAACCAGTTGCGCAGTGCCTCGAAGTCAGAGGTGAGATAGGGCCGGAGCAGAACGGTCATTGGTCCCCCTAAAAGGTCAGCTGGGTTTCGTCCCCATTCGCGCTTGCAACGCCCAGATCTCCGCTTCCGTCAGATACCGCGCGCTGCCTTTTGGCAGGTCACCCAGGATCAGGTCGCCGATCGCCACCCGGATCAGCCGCAGGACCTCCAGGCCGATGACTTCCAGAATCCGGCGGATCTGCCGGTTCTTGCCCTCGTCCAGTTCGACTTCCAGCCAGCAGTTTTTCTCGCCGGCCCGCAGCACTCGGACAGCGGAGGCCTGCAACGTCTCTCCATCGTGGACGACGCCGGACAGCATGCGTCGCAAGTCCTCGTCGGACGGAATTCCGCTGACCTGGACATGGTAGAGCTTGCCGACATGCGTCTCAGGGTCGAGCAGGCGCTGGGCGAACGCCGTATCGTTGGTGAAGAGCAGCAACCCCTCGCTTGCCTTGTCGAGGCGGCCGACGGGCGAGACGAAGGGCAGGTCCAGGTCCTTCAGGCACTCGAAAACTGTCGGGCGGCCTTGGGGGTCGGATCGCGTCGTGACCAGCCCGCGCGGCTTGTTCAACGCCAGATAGACCTTGTCATTGAGCTCGAGTGCCTGGCCATCCAGCTCGATCCTGTCGCGCGCCAGATCGACCCAGGTGTTCGGATCGTTCACCTTGCGCCCGTTGACGCGAGCACGGCCTGCCGCAATGAAGGCCTCCGCCTGCGTGCGCGAGCAGATACCGAGCTTCGAGAAAGCGCGCTGCAAGGTGACTTTTCCGGTGTTGCGGGGGCACTTGCCGCGCAATTCAATCGCTCCAGCTATGACGTTCGGGCGCTGTCGGCAGCGCCACGGACGAGAGTGCGATGCCCCCCCGCCAGACCGTCGGACTAACAGATTGGGTCATGCCCGTCCATCTCGGCTGGCCGCGTGGCGTTGGCCACCCGCCTTAACCGTCTTCCCAAACCTTTCATCGCTTGCGGCTTTCCCTCTTGAAGTTCTTTGGATGTAATGGAAGCATCCGTTCGCGCGGAAGACGTGACCGCCCACCCATAAGGGGCCAGGAAGCGGCCATTCCGCCTGACCAGGAGAGCACGTCCATGAACTCAGTCCGCATCAGCCTGCTGGCCGCTTCCCTGATTGCCTTTTCGGGGGGAACTGCCTTTGCCGACTATGAACTCGACATCCTCCATATCAACGACCTGCATTCCCGCATCGAGCCGATCAACAAGTTCGACTCCACCTGCTCGGCGGAGGAGGAAGGCAAGAACGAGTGCTTCGGCGGCGTGGCGCGGCTGAGGACCGCGATCGACACGCAGCGCCAGGCGCTGGCCGGCAAGAACGTGCTGCTGCTGAACGCCGGCGACAATTTCCAGGGCTCGCTCTTCTACACGACCTACAAGGGCGCAGCCGAAGCCGAGTTCCTGAACCTGATGAAGTTCGACGCAATGACCGTCGGCAACCACGAATTCGACGACAGCGAGGACGGGTTGGCTGCCTTCCTCGACAAGGTGCAGTTTCCCGTCGTGACCGCGAACGTCGCCGCCGGCGCCAGCTCGAAGCTCGGCGACCGGATCAAGCCGTACATCGTGCTCGAGGTCGGCGGCCAGAAGATCGGCATTGTCGGGGCCGTTGCGAACGACACCGACGAGATTTCCTCACCCGGCCCGAACGTTTTGATCGGCAACGACGTCGCCGACATCACCGCAGCGGTCGCGGAGGTCAAGAAGCAGGGCGTCGACAAGATCATCGCCCTGACCCATGTCGGCTATCCGCGCGATCTCGCCGCGATCGCCAAGATCCCCGACGTGGACGTGGTCGTCGGCGGCCATTCGCACAGCCTGCTTTCCAACACCGACGAGAAGGCCGAAGGCCCCTACCCGACCATGGTCGACAACCCGGGCGGCTACAAGGTTCCGGTCGTGCAGGCGGGCGCCTACACGAAGTACCTCGGCAATCTGAAGGTGGTGTTCGACGATCATGGTGTGGTCAAGGAGGCCAAGGGCGATCCAATCCTGCTCGACGCCAGCTTCAAACCGGATGAAGCGGTCGTCGCCCGCGTCAAGGAACTGGCCGGGCCGATCGAGGAGATGAAGGCGAAGATCGTCGCCGAGACCGCCGCGCCGATCGACGGGTCGCGGGAGAGCTGCCGGGCCGGCGAATGCCAGATGGGCAACCTCGTTGCCGACGCGCTGATCGACCGCACCAAGGGCCAGGGCGTAACCGCCGCAATCACCAATGGCGGCGGGCTGCGCGCCTCGATCGACGGCGGACCGGTCACGATGGGCGAAGTGGTGACGGTGCTGCCGTTCCAGAACACCCTCTCCACCTTCCAGTTGAAGGGCGCGGACCTGGTGACGGCGCTGGAGAACGGCCTGAGCCAGATCGAGGAGGGCGCCGGTCGCTTCCCGCAGGTCGCCGGCATGAAAATCTCCTTCGACAAGTCGAGGCCAGCCGGCAGCCGCGTCGTCTCCGTCGAGATGAAGCAAGGCGACGCCTTCGTGCCGCTCGACCCGGCCAAGGTCTACACACTCGCCTCGAACAACTACATGCGCGCCGGCGGCGACGGCTACAAGGTCTTCGCCACCGGGGCGACGAACGCCTACGACTACGGCCCGACGCTCGATCAGGTGGTGGCGGACTATCTGGCCGCAAACCGGCCCTACAAGCCCTATACTGACGGGCGCATCATCCCCATCGTGGCCGCGACGGCCGGAACGACGACGGATGCTGCAGCCGGCACAACGGCGCCCGGCGCCGAAACGCCGGCGACGCAGGCAGCTTCCGGTCCAACGAGGCATGTCATCGTCCACGGCGACACGCTCTGGGACATCGCCAAGTCGGCCTATGGCGAAGGCCACCTTTGGAGGAAGATCTCCGAGGCGAACGGCAATCCGAGACCACGTGCCCTCAAGATTGGATCCGAGCTGCAGGTCCCGGCGAAATAAAGGGACAAATTGTCTCCACCATTTCAGCCGGTCCGGGCTTTCCCGGGCCGGCATTTCTTTTTAGAACACTCCCAGATTTGATGGCCGACAATTTTGGCCGCCTGGATAATGAGCCCGAACAGGACCGAACATGCAAACCGCCGCTCCAAAGCCCGCCGATCACCCATCCGTCAAGCACGGAAAGGTCGGCATCCTGCTCGTCAATCTCGGAACGCCGGACGGAACCGACTACCGTTCCATGCGGCGCTATCTGAAGGAATTCCTGACCGATACGCGCGTGATTGAGTGGCCGAAGCTCGTCTGGTATCCGATCCTGTTCGGCATCGTCCTGAACAAGCGCCCCCAGAAGGTTGGCAAGGCCTACGAGCTGATCTGGAACAAGGAGAGGAACGAGAGCTATCTCCGCACCTACACGCGCAATCAGGCGGAACTGATGGCGCAGTCCTTTGCCGACCATCCGCAGATCGTTGTCGATTGGGCCATGCGCTACGGCCAGCCGTCGATCGCCTCGCGTATGGAATATCTGCAGAAGGAAGGCTGCGAGCGCATCCTCGTCTTCCCGCTCTATCCGCAGTATGCCGCCGCCACCACCGCCACCGTCAACGACAAGGCATTCGAAGCGCTTCTGAAGATGCGTTGGCAACCGGCGGTTCGCACCGTGCCGCCCTATCACGACGATCCGGCCTATATCGATGCGCTCGCAACCTCGATAAATACCCATCTCGCCGGTCTCGACTGGGAGCCTGAGGTGGTCCTTGCCTCCTTCCACGGCATTCCCAAGAGCTACTTCGACAAGGGCGACCCCTACTACTGCCAGTGCCAGAAGACTGCGCGGCTCTTGCGCGACAGGCTCGGCTGGTCGACGGAGAAACTGCAGGTCACGTTCCAGTCGCGCTTCGGCCCGGAGGAATGGCTGCAGCCCTACACCGACAAGACGGTCGAAAAGCTGGCGCAGGACGGCGTCAAGCGCATCGCTGTGATCAACCCGGGCTTCGTCTCGGACTGCCTGGAAACGCTCGAGGAAATCGCCGGCGAGGCGGGAGAGATTTTCCTTCACAACGGCGGCGAGAAATTCACGCACATCCCCTGCCTCAACGACGGCCCCGAGGGGATGGCGGTGCTGGAGACCGTCGTCCGCCGCGAGCTTGCCGGCTGGTTCTGACGAAGGCCACGGGGCGCAAGCCCCTTCGGCTCGACGGCTCCAAACACCTCGCAAAATGCGCTGGCCTTGTCGCACGGATTGCGTAGAGTGACGCGGAACCGAGCTTTAGGGGCGTCGCATGTCGTTGGATGGGTTGGATATTTTCGTCATTGCCGTGGTGGTTCTGGTCCTTTGGCTGCTGTTTGCCGGGATCAAGACCGTACCGCAGGGCTATCAATACACGGTAGAGCGCTTCGGCCGTTACACGCGAACGCTCCAGCCGGGGCTCAACATCATCATCCCGTTCTTCGACAAGATCGGCGCGCGGATGAACGTGATGGAACAGGTGCTGGAGGTGCCAACGCAGGAAGTCATCACCCGCGACAACGCCAGCGTTGCCTCCGATGCCATCGCCTTCTACCAGGTGCTGAACGCCGCGGAGGCCGCCTATCAGGTCGCCCATCTCGAGCACGCGATCTTGAACCTGACGATGACCAACATCCGTTCCGTCATGGGCTCGATGGATCTCGACGAACTGCTCTCCAATCGCGACAAGATCAACGACCGGCTGCTGCACGTCGTCGACGAAGCGGCCAAGCCCTGGGGCGTGAAGATCACCCGCGTCGAGATCAAGGACATCGCCCCGCCGAAGGATCTGGTCGAATCCATGGCGCGCCAGATGAAGGCGGAGCGGGACAAGCGCGCGCAGGTGCTGGAAGCGGAAGGTTCGCGCAATGCCCAGATCCTCAGGGCCGAGGGCGCCAAGCAGTCGGCGATCCTGCAGGCGGAAGGCCAGCGCGAAGCCGCCTTCCGCAATGCCGAGGCGCGCGAGCGACTGGCCGAAGCCGAGGCCAAGGCGACGAAGATGGTCTCCGAGGCGATCGCCGCCGGCAATGTGCAGGCGGTCAACTACTTCGTCGCGCAGAAATATACGGAGGCACTGGCGACCGTCGGCAGCGCACCGAACTCCAAGGTCGTGCTGATGCCGATGGAGGCGTCGTCGTTGATCGGTTCGCTCGGCGGCATCGGTGCGATCGCGAAAGAGGTTTTCGGCGACGGCCCGGCGACGGCGCCCAGCCGGCCGCGCCAGTCGACGCCCACCACAGGCGGGACCGCCCGCAATCCGTTCGACACCACGAGGGAAAGCTGAGCCATGATCGCCCGCATCGTTGCAGAACTGGGACCCTGGGCCTGGTGGGTGCTCGGCATCGTGCTGCTGATCCTCGAGGTGCTGATGCCGGGCGTGTTCCTCGTCTGGATCGGCGTTGCGGCGATCATCACCGGCGCGCTCTCGCTGCTCCTTTGGAAGGTCGGCTGGTGGATCTGGCAGGTGCAGTGGCTGCTTTTTGCGGCTCTGTCGATCGCGGCCGTCCTCGTCGGGCGACGCCTCGTGCTGTCGAATGCAAAACGCACCGACGAACCTTTCCTCAACCAGCGCGCCCAGAGCCTCGTCGGCCGCACCGCCACGCTCGAGCAGCCGATCCTGGAAGGCCGCGGGCGCATTCGCCTCGATGATACGATGTGGAGCGTGCAGGGACCGGACCTGCCGGCAGGCACGCGCGTGCGCGTGGTGGCGAGTTCGGGTCGCGACCTGACCGTCGAGCCGGCATAGGCCGAAAAACAAAAAGCCCGCCCCGGCAGATGCCATGGGCGGGCTTTTTCAAAGCAGTGTTGTTAAAGCGATCAGGCGACGCCGATCCGCAGCAGATCGTGGAAGTGGACGATCCCCACCGGTGTCGCCGCCTCGTCAGTGACGATCAGCGCCGAGATGTTGTGCTGGTTCAGAAGACCGAGCGCAGCGGTCGCGAGCGTCGTCGGGCGCACCGTCTTGGGCGTCCGCGTCATGATGTCGTCGACATCCAGCTCGGCGAGATTGCGCGACAGGTTGCGGGCGATGTCGCCATCGGTGACGATACCGATGAGCTTGCCGTTGTCATCGATCACACCGACGCAACCGTAGTGCTTCTGCGACAGCAACAGGACGGCGGCCGGCATTGATGTGCCGAGCGGCACGAGCGGCATGTTCTCGCCGCTGTGCATGATGTCGCCGACATGGGTCAGGCTGGCCCCCAGCTTGCCGCCCGGATGGAAGGTCTTGAAATCGGTGGCCGTGAAGCCACGTGCTTCCAGGAGCGCCACCGCCAGCGCATCGCCGACAGCAAGCTGCATCAGGGTCGAGGTGGTGGGAGCGAGCCCGTGCGGACAGGCTTCCTGTTCCTTGGGGAGCAACAGGACAATGTCGGACTCGCGCGCAAGGGCGGATCTTTCACCGGCCGTGATCGCGATGAGCGGGATCGAGAAGCGGCGGGTATAGGAGATGATCCCCTGCAACTCCGCGCTTTCGCCGCTCCAGGACATCGCAAGCACCACGTCGTCCGAGGAAATCATGCCGAGATCGCCGTGGTTGGCTTCGACCGGATGGACGAAGAACGCCGGCGTTCCGGTGGACGCAAAGGTTGCGGCCAGCTTCGATCCGATATGGCCGGACTTGCCGACGCCGGTGACAATCACACGTCCCTTGATGCCCGCGACCACGCGCACGGCATCGCAGAATGGCTCGTGCAACGGGCCGGAAAGTGCGCGCGACAACGCATCCAGGCCGGCGCGCTCGGTTTCGACGGTGCGGATCGCAGAAGCGATTGCGCCGCTGCTTTCTACCAGTGCTAGTTTCCTGATCATGCGTCTCGTTAGCGTTTTTGTTTTTCGATGTCCATGCATCCACGCGCATCCTCCCGGTAAAATAGCTGCCGGGTCGGAAACCAAACGTTAACTACAAGCCTTTACGTTCGGTTAGGAATTCGATGAATCCGCGAAAGCCATGCCTTATCCGCACAGCAAATCTCTACGGGCGCAACCAGCCCTGTTGCCGCGCCGCGTAGCCGGGTTGCTGCTTGCCGCCACGATTCTGGCCGCATGGCCGGCTCTGGCCCAGGAGGCCGCGACGATCGTCCCCGGTACGGACGCGGCGGCAACGACTGCGCGCCAGGACCCGCTTGGCGCGGAACCGGCCACGCTGGCAACGTCGCAGGACAGCCCCGCCGCGACCACCAGGACAACGCCGGCTACCCCGCTGGCCTTGGTCGATGGGGAGGACGTCGCCGGCTCCGCAACCGAAATTGGTCGGCAGAACCTGCCGGTCCCCTCGATCGATGGACTTCGAACCGCCACGGCTCCGTGGAGCGACGAGCCGCCCGGCATGCGCTTGGGCACGTTCATCCTCCGGCCCACGATTGCCCAGGGTATCGGCTATGAGCGCACCAAGACCGGCGACGACGTCCAGACGCGATCCTTTTCGACGACGACCTTGCGAGGCATTCTGGTTTCCGACTGGTCCCTGCACCAGTTGACGATCGGCGGGGCTGGAACCTTCGAGAAGAACTTCTCCGGCGGCAACAACACCGAGCCGGAGGCGAATATCGACGCCGACCTGAGACTCGACCTATCGGCCGACACCACGGCCAACCTCACCGCCGGCTACAGTCTCGAGCGGGAGGATGCGGCCGACCCCAATGCGATCGCGAATGCCGAGGAGCAGTCAGCCGTGCAGACTTTCCGGGGCGGGGCTAGCATCCAGCGCGATTTCGGGCTGATCCGCGGCACGCTGGGAGCAGACATCGAACGCACGACCTATGGCGACGTCGAGCTGTCCAACGGCTCGGAGCTGTCGCAGAGCGACCGCAACAACACCGAGGGAGTCTTGACCGGTCGAATCGGCTACGAGGTCTCGCCGGCCCTCATTCCCTTCATCGAAGCCGCCATCGGCCGTGTTCGCTATGACGACGCGCGTGATTCCGCAGGCTACGCACGCTCCGGCGACGTCTACGCCGCCCGCACCGGGGTGGAGCTCGACCTTGGCGAGAAGCTGCGTGGCGAGTTCGCGCTCGGCTACGACCGCGAGACCTATGACGACGAGAGGCTGAAGACCATCAACGCCTTCAGCGTCGACGGATCGATGGACTGGTCGCCCCAGCGCGGCACGAACGTCAACCTCGGCCTCAGAACATCGATCGAACCGTCTACGACACCGGGCGAAAGTGGATACATTTCCTACCTCGCGAGCGCCGACATCACGCACGAAATGCGCAGCAATGTCGTCGCGCGCCTCGCGGGTTCCTATGAGTGGCGCGACTTCCCGACCTCTTCTGCATCAAACCAGAACGTCTACATCATCGGCACGGGGTTGACCTGGGGCCTGAACCGCTATCTGGCGCTGAGTGGGGACGTATCGTACGAATTGACGGCGCCGGAGACGGGCGCGAACACCGGAGTGACCCGCGCCGGCCTTGGATTGGTGCTGCGTCGCTAGCAAGTCCGCGCCGCCAACCGCCACGCAGGCTTTTGCCAAGAACGCGCACCCCAAAGCCTATTTGAGACTTTGGGGTGCGCGGTCGAATTACCTCAGGCTCTTCAGCAAGGTCATCAACGGCTCTTCCACCGCGGGGCGAATGTCGGCGCGTGCAAGAGCGAAGGCGACGTTGGCGAGGATGAACCCATCCTTGGCACCGCAGTCATAGGTCTCGCCGCGGAAATGGTAGGCGGCGAACGGCTGCTCTTTCAGGAGTTTCACCATCGCATCCGTCAGCTGGATCTCATTGCCGGCGCCGCGTTCCTGCGTTGCGAGGATGGAGAAGATCTCCGGCTGGAGGATGTAGCGGCCGTTGATGAAGAAGTTGGAAGGTGCAGTTCCGGGCGCCGGCTTTTCCACCATCTGCGTGATCCGGTGGCCGTTGCCGACCTCGCTGCCGATGCCGATGATGCCGTACTTGTGCGTCTGGTCCGGCGCACACTCTTCCACGCCAACGACGTTACCGCCGTCATGCTCGTAGAGTTCGACCATGCTTGCCAGGCAACCCTTCGGCGCCTTCATGATCATGTCCGGCAGCAGCAGTGCGAACGGCTCGTTGCCGACGAGATCGCGCGCGCACCAGACCGCATGGCCAAGGCCGAGCGGTTCTTGTTGGCGGGTGAAGCTGGTGGAACCTGCCACCGGCAGGATACGCTCGAGCAGCGTCAGTTCGGCGGTCTTGTTGCGCTGGCGCAGCGTCTGTTCCAGCTCGACCTGGATGTCGAAATAGTCCTCGATGACGGCCTTGCTGCGCCCCGTGACGAAGATCAGGTGCTCGATTCCCGCCTCCAGTGCCTCATCGACCACATACTGGATCACCGGCTTGTCGACGACGGTCAGCATTTCCTTGGGCACGGCCTTGGTTGCAGGCAGGAACCGTGTCCCGAGCCCCGCGACCGGGAACACCGCTTTGCGCACCTTGCGTTTTTCAGCCATCATAAACCTCTTGATTGGCCTCCGTTCATCGGAGGCGCGTTTCCCGCATTAGTTTCAATTTGCTATCAATTTGCAAAGAGAGACGTAGGTGGAATTCCATGGTAAAGAATTTGTTGACTTCATGTCTGTAGGCTGAGCTTTCCACCGGAAGCTTAACGCTCCGCCCGATCGATAGTTCGAAAGACGGAACCAACGACCGATGTATCAGCTTAGCAAGTCCAGGCTCCGTCGCTCCACCCTCGCCCTGTTCGTCTCCGCGACACTTCTGGCCTCGCCGACCGCCGCCCGGGCCGACTCGGGCTTCCAGCAGTGGATCGCCGATTTCTACGCTACAGCGGCAAAGAGCGGCATAAGCAAGGCAACCTATCAGCAAGTCTTTTCCGGCGTCAGGACACCGGATCCCGAGGTGCTGGAAAAGGCAGCCTACCAGCCGGAATTCAAGCACAAGATCTGGGACTACCTCGATTCCCGCGTGAATCCGTACACCGTGAAAGTCGGCCAGGAAATGGCCCGGAAACATGCGCGCACGCTGGCCGCGGTCGAGCGGCACTATGGCGTCGACCGCAACATCCTGCTCGCCATCTGGTCGATGGAGACGAACTACGGCGCGGTCCTGTCCAAGGACGACAAGTTGCACTACGTGCCCCGGGCGTTGGCGACGCTCGCCTATGCCGATCCGAAGCGGGCGAAATTCGCGCGCACGCAGTTGATCGCCGCGCTGAAGATCGTCCAGAACGGCGACATCCCCGCCCGCGAGATGACCGGTTCCTGGGCCGGTGCCATGGGCCATACCCAGTTCATCCCGTCGAGCTACCTGCTCTATGCGGTCGATGCCGACGGCAACGGCCATCGCGACATATGGAACTCGGTGCCGGACGCGCTGGCGACGGCGGCGAACCTGTTGCACAAGAACGGCTGGCAACCGGGCAAGACCTGGGGCTACGAGACCGTCGTTCCGAACGGCGGCGGCGCCTACGAAGGTCAGACCAAAACGCTCGCGCAGTGGCAGAAGCTCGGCTTCCTCCGCCCCGGCGGCAAGGGCTTCAAGAATGGCGGCGACCGCGCGGAACTGTTGATGCCGGGCGGCGCCAATGGGCCCGCCTTCCTGATGACGCGCAACTTCTTCGTCATCAAGCGCTACAACGCCTCGAACTCCTATGCCATGGGCGTGGGCATGCTGGCCGATCAGCTTGCCGGCTACGGCGGCGTGAAACAACGCTGGCCGCGGCCTGAGGGCACGCTCGACATTGCCGAGAAGTTCGAGTTGCAATCCCGCCTCAAGGAGCTCGGCTACTATGACGGCGAAGTCGACGGCAATCTCGGATCCGGCTCGAAGGCCGCCATCCAGGCCGTCCAGAGTCGGCTTGGCCTGACGACGGACGGCCAGCCGAGCACGGCCCTGCTGAATGCCCTGCGAAAATAACCTTACCGACATCGCCAATCGGAATTCGGGCGCCCTTGTGGCGCCCGAATCATATCGCGGGCTTTCGCGAACGCGATCTATTTGCCATCATCATGCCATGACGGCGTCTGAGCATCATGCCGACCGAACAGGATCCTGACCGCGAATGCGACGATTACGCCGATTGCTATTGTTGCTGACTTGTCTGGCGATCGCCGTGCCGCCGGTGGCCGTTTATTCGGATGCCGTTGCGCAGGAGCGGGTCCAGCGCCGCACGGTGCTCGATCTTCTGTTCGGCGGATTCGGATTCGGGCGCCGGGCCCAGCAGCAGCCGAACTACCAGCAACGCCAGCAGCAGCGTCGGACACAGACGAGAACTGAGAAGCCCAAAACAAAGAAGAAGGTGCCGCCGGCCATTGCTGTTCCCGAGCCGGTCGTGGTGGAGAAACTGCCGGACGCACGCAAGGTGCTCGTCGTCGGTGATTTCATCGCCAGCGGAATCGGCGACGGCCTGACGGAGGCGTTTACGGAGATGCCCGGTGTCGCGATCGAGGCGCGCACCAACGGCTCGTCCGGCCTTGTGCGGCAGGACTACTACAACTGGCAGACCGAACTGCCGGCGTTGATCGATGAAATCAAGCCGGCCGTCGTGGTGCTGAGCCTCGGCGCTAATGACCGACAAATGATGACGATCGGCGGCAGCAAGGAGAAGTTCCGCAGCGAAGCGTGGTCCAAGGAGTACGAACAGCGCGTAGCGGCCCTCTCATCCTTCGTGCTGGAAAAGAAAGTCCCGCTAATGTGGGTTGGCATGCCGGCTTTCCAGACAACCTCGATGACAGCTGACATGTCGGCCTTCAACACGATCTATCGCGGCACCGTCGAAAAGACCGGAGGAACCTTCGTTGACATCTGGGACGGCTTCGTTGACGAGAGCGGCAAGTTCGTTGTCACCGGGTCGGACATCAACGGCCAGCAGGTGCGTTTGCGCGGCTCCGACGGCGTGTCGATGACAAAGGCCGGCAAGCGCAAGATGGCGTTCTATGTCGAAAAGGAAATCCGCCGCATCCTCGGCGACGCGATGACCATTGGTCAGCCACAGGGCGGTGAAGCCGTGTCGAACCTGGTCGTGACCACCCCGACCGATGCCGCCGACATCGTCCGCACGCAGCCGATCAGCTTGACCGATCCGGCGCTCGACGGCGGCACGGTGCTCCTCGGCGGCTCCGCACTCGACAAGGGCAGCGGCCGCAGCCCGCGCGACAAGATGATACAGAAGGGCGAGTTCGCCGCCGCTCCCGAAGGCCGGGTGGACGACTTCCGGCTGGACAAGCGGCCCCAGCCGATCGGCCCGCAAAAGGCCACCAACTGACCAGGACAGGATTTGCATGTCGAACGAAGATAACGAGCCCGCGACCGAGCGCCGGCCGATTTTCATGGCGGTCGAGCCACAGCTCTTCGTCGCGAATGTCGAGGCGTCCTGCGACTACTACGCCGACAAACTTGGCTTCACCGTCGCCTTTCTCTATGGCGACCCACCCTACTACGGCCAGATCTATCGGGACGGCGTGCAGTTGAACCTGCGGCAAGTCGACCGGCTGCCGTTCGACCGGACATTCCGGTCCGCGGAAGAGGACGCGCTGTCCGCGACCATCCTCGTCGAGGACGTCGCAGCACTGGCGGCCGAGTACGAAGCCTCGGGGGCGATCTTTCACCAGCAGCTTCGCACGGAGGAATGGGGCACCAGCACCATCATCGTCAGCGATCCGGACGGCAACCTCATCGCCTTTGCGGGTTGAGTGCGGTCACAGCGCCGACTGTAGGACAAAGAAAGAACCGTGGCGGTGCCGCCGACGAGGCCGCCATCCAGGGTGCTGGCAACACACCCTTCATCTCCTTGAGCGCCCCCCAATCTGCACCGTCATGCCGGACTCGCATCCAGCGTGCTCAAGTCCTTGAGCGCATAAACTCTTTTCGCGCCGCAGACGCGGCGCTGCCGGATCCCGGCTCAAGGCAGGGATGACGGCAGCAGTGGGTCGTCTCAGCGCGGCAGCGTCGTCGTGCCCATCAGCGCCTCGTCGATGGCGCGCGCCGCCTGGCGGCCCTCGCGGATCGCCCAGACCACCAGCGACTGGCCGCGACGGATGTCGCCGGCGGTCCACAGCTTGTCGACCGAGGTCTTGTAGTCGCGATCATTGGCGACCACGTTGGAGGAGCCGCGCCGGTCGGTGTTGATTGCCAGCTTCTCGCCAAGATCCTTCAGGACGCTGTCAGTGAAGGGGCCGCGGAAGCCGATGGCGATGAAGGCGAGATCGGCCTTGATGATGAACTCGGTGCCGGCGACCGGCTTTCGGCGCTCGTCGACCTGGCAGCACTTCACCCCCGTCAGCACGCCGTCCTCGCCGACGAATTCGAGCGTGCCGACCTGGAACTCGCGGATCGCGCCCTCGGCCTGCGAGGACGAGGTGCGCATCTTCGTCGCCCAGAACGGCCAGACGGCGAGCTTGTCTTCCTTTTCCGGCGGCTGCGGGCGGATGTCGAGCTGGGTGACCTTCACCGCACCCTGGCGGAAGGCGGTGCCGACGCAGTCGGACGCCGTATCACCGCCGCCGACGACGACGATGTGCTTGCCGCCGGCGAGGATCGGGTCGGACGGCCAGCCGACGCTGTCCATGTTCTCGCGGCCGATACGGCGGTTCTGCTGGACGAGATAGGGCATGGCATCGTGCACACCCTGAAGGTCGACGCCGGGGATGCCGGCGTCGCGCGGCGTTTCGGAGCCGCCGGCGTAGAGCACGGCGTCGAACGCGGCGAGGAGTTCGTCCATCGTCTTGTCGACGCCGACATTGACGCCGCAATGGAAGGCGACGCCCTCGCCGCGCATCTGCTCGACGCGGCGGTCGATGAAGTTCTTCTCCATCTTGAAGTCCGGAATGCCGTAACGCAGCAGGCCACCGGGCTTCGATTCGCGCTCGAAGACGTGAACTTCATGGCCGGCGCGGGCGAGTTGCTGGGCCGCCGCCATGCCGGCCGGGCCGGAGCCGATGACCGCGACCTTCTTGCCGGTGTGGACGGTCGCCGGCTGCGGCACGATATAGCCCATCTCATAGGCCTTGTCGGCGATCGCCTGCTCGACGGTCTTGATGGCGACCGGCGTGTCCTCGAGGTTCAGCGTGCAGGCCTCCTCGCACGGTGCGGGGCAGACGCGGCCGGTGAACTCCGGGAAGTTGTTGGTCGAATGCAGGTTGCGGATCGCCAGTTCCCAGTTGCCGGTGTAGACGAGATCGTTCCAGTCCGGGATCTGGTTGTGCACCGGGCATCCCGTTGGACCGTGGCAATAGGGAATGCCGCAATCCATGCAGCGCGCCGCCTGCTTCTGGACTTCCTGATCCGACATGGGAATCGTGAATTCGCGGAAGTGGCGAATGCGATCCGACGCCGGCTGGTACTTCGCGACCTGCCGATCGATTTCCATGAACCCTGTAACCTTACCCACGAGTGTATTCCTCACTTCATAGCGGGGGAACCGAAGGTCCCCAGTACCAGTAGGCAAATCCTGTTGCCGCACCCAGTACGATGAATTCCAAACCGATTTCGCCGTTCATCCAGTAGACGGCCGCCGGAACGGCGGCCGCGATGCCGACTGAAATCACCCGATGAATGATGGCCAGTCGGCCATTCACTCCGCTGCCTCGGCCATATTCATGCGCTCCATCTCCTCGAGCGCGCGCCGGTATTCGACCGGCATGACCTTGCGGAACTTCGGACGGTAGTCCGCCCAATGGTCCAGAATGTCCTTGGCGCGTTTCGAGCCGGTGTAGTGCAGGTGGTTGGAAATGAGCTGGTACAGGCGCTCCTCGTCGTGCCGCGTCATGTCGCCTGAGACGTCCACCATGCCCTTGTGCATGATGTCGCCGCCGTGATGATGCAGCTTCTCGAGCATGTCGTCCTCTTCCGGCACCGGCTGCAGCTCGACCATCGCCATGTTGCAGCGGCGGGCGAAATCGCCCTCCTCGTCAAGCACGTAGGCGACACCGCCAGACATGCCGGCCGCGAAGTTGCGGCCGGTCTGGCCGATGACGACGACGACGCCGCCGGTCATGTACTCGCAGCCGTGGTCGCCCACGCCCTCGACGACGGCGACCGCACCGGAGTTGCGCACGGCGAAGCGCTCGCCGGCTACCCCGTTGAAGTAGCACTCGCCCGCGATCGCCCCGTAGAGCACGGTGTTGCCGACGATGATCGACTCATGCGCCACGGTCTTCGAGTTCTCCGGCGGACGGACGACGACGCGGCCACCCGAAAGCCCCTTGGCGACATAGTCGTTGCCGGCACCGACAAGATCAAAGGTGATGCCGCGCGCCAGGAAGGCCGCGAACGACTGGCCGGCGGTGCCGTCGAGACGCACGGTGATCGTGTCGTCCTTCAGGCCCTTGTGGCCGTAGCGCTTGGCGACTTCGCCCGACAGCATGGCGCCGGTCGAGCGGTCGACGTTCTTGATGTCGACCTCGATTGACGTCGGCGTCTTGGCTTCCAGAGCCGGCTTCGCCTTCTCGATCAGCGTGCGGTCGAGAACGTCCTCGATCGGGTGGTTCTGCCGCTCGGTCCAGTAGGTCGCCTGCTTCGGTGCATCGACCTTGTGGAAGATGCGGCTGAAATCGAGGCCCTGTGACTTCCAGTGGCTGATCAGCCGCTCCTTTTCGAGCAGTTCGGAGGCACCGATGATCTCGTCGAGCTTGCGCACGCCGAGCGAGGCCAGGATTTCGCGCACTTCTTCGGCGACGAAGAAGAAGTAGTTGACCACATGCTCCGGCGCACCCTTGAAGCGCTTGCGCAGCACCGGATCCTGCGTCGCAACGCCGACCGGACAGGTGTTCAGGTGGCACTTGCGCATCATGATGCAGCCGGCCGCAATCAGCGGCGCGGTGGCAAAGCCGAACTCGTCGGCCCCGAGTAGCGCCCCGATGATGACGTCGCGGCCAGTTTTCAGGCCGCCGTCGACCTGCAGCGCGACGCGCGAGCGCAGGCCGTTGAGCACCAGCGTCTGGTGCGTCTCGGCCAGGCCGATTTCCCAGGGCGAGCCGGCATGCTTCAGCGACGTCAGCGGCGAGGCGCCGGTGCCGCCGTCGAAACCGGCGACGGTGATGTGGTCGGCGCGCGCCTTGGCAACGCCCGCCGCAACCGTGCCGACGCCCACTTCGGAGACCAGCTTGACCGAGATGTCGGCTTCCGGGTTGACGTTCTTCAGGTCGTAGATCAGCTGCGCCAGATCTTCGATCGAGTAGATATCATGGTGCGGCGGCGGCGAGATCAGGCCGACGCCCGGCGTCGAATGGCGGGTCTTGGCGATGGTCGCGTCGACCTTGTGGCCGGGCAACTGGCCGCCCTCGCCGGGCTTGGCGCCCTGCGCCACCTTGATCTGCAGCATGTCGGCATTGACCAGGTACTCGGTGGTGACGCCGAAGCGACCGGAGGCCACCTGCTTGATCGCCGAGCGTTCCGGATTGGCAGAGCCGTCGGCGAGCGGCATGTAGCGATCGGCTTCCTCGCCGCCCTCGCCGGTGTTCGACTTGCCGCCGATCCGGTTCATGGCGATGGCCAGCGTCGTATGCGCCTCTCTGGAGATCGAGCCGAAGGACATCGCGCCAGTGGAGAAGCGCTTGACGATCTCGGAGGCCGGCTCGACCTGATCGATCGAAATCGGCTTCTTGCCCCAGGCGCTGGCGTCCTTGACCGAGAACAGGCCGCGGATCGTGTTCATGCGCAGCGACGAGGTGTTCACCAGCTGGGAGAACTCCTTGTAGCGGTCCTGCGCATTGCCGCGCACGGCATGCTGGAGTGAGGCGACGACATCCGGCGTCCAGGCATGGTCCTCGCCGCGCATGCGGAAGGCGTACTCGCCGCCAATGTCGAGCGTGTTGGCCAGCACCGGATCGCGGCCGAAGGCGGCCTTGTGGCGGGCGACCGTTTCCTGGGCAATCTCCTCAAGACCGATTCCCTCGATCGTCGTCGCCGTGCCGAAGAAGTACTTGTCGACCAGTTCCGAGGACAGCCCGATCGCGTCAAAAATCTGCGCGCCGCAATAGGACTGGTAGGTCGAGATGCCCATCTTGGACATGACCTTCAGGATGCCCTTTCCGACCGCCTTGATGTAGCGATAGACGACTTCGCTCTCGTCGACCTCCTTCGGGAACTCGCCACGCTTGTGCATGTCGGTGAGGGTGTCGAAGGCGAGGTAGGGATTGATCGCCTCTGCGCCGTAACCGGCAAGCAGGCAGAACTGGTGGACCTCGCGCGGCTCGCCCGATTCCAGCACGAGGCCGACCGAGGTGCGCAGCCCCTTGCGGATCAGGTGATGGTGCACGGCAGCGGTCGCCAGCAGCGCCGGGATCGCGACGCGGTCCGGGCCGATCTGGCGGTCAGAGAGCACGATGATGTTGTAGCCGCCCTTGACCGCCGCTTCCGCCCGCTCGCACAGGCGGTCGAGCATTTCCAGCATGGCCTCGGCGCCGCGCGTGACGTCATAGGTGAAGTCGAGCGTCTTGGTGTCGAAGCGGTCCTCGGTGTGGCCAATCGAGCGGATCTTCTCCAGGTCGCCGTTGGTCAGGATCGGCTGGCGGACCTCCATGCGCTTGGCATGTGCCGCCCCCAGGTGATCGAGGATGTTCGGACGCGGGCCGATGAACGAGACGAGGCTCATCACCAGCTCCTCGCGGATCGGGTCGATCGGCGGGTTGGTGACCTGGGCGAAGTTCTGCTTGAAATAGGTGTAGAGCAGCTTCGTCTTGTCCGACATCGCCGAGATCGGCGTGTCGGTGCCCATCGAGCCGATCGCCTCCTGGCCTGTCGTCGCCATTGGCGACATCAGCAGCCTGGTGTCCTCCAGCGTGTAGCCGAAGGCCTGCTGGCGATCGAGCAGCGAGACGTCGCGGCGCAGCGCGCGCGGCTCGACCGGGCGCAGCTCCTCGAGGATGAGCTGGGTGTGATCCAGCCACTCGCGATAGGGATGCCTGGACGACAGTTCGTGCTTCACCTCCTCGTCGGAGATGATGCGGCCCTTCTCCATGTCGATCAAAAGCATCTTGCCCGGCTGCAAACGCCATTTCCGGACGATGCTCTCTTCCTTCACCGGCAGCGTTCCGGCTTCGGAAGCGAGGATGACGCGGTCGTCGTCGGTGACGATGTAGCGGGCCGGACGCAGGCCGTTGCGGTCGAGGGTGGCGCCGATCTGCTTGCCGTCGGTGAAGGCGACGGCGGCCGGCCCGTCCCACGGCTCCATCAGGGCGGCGTGGTATTCGTAGAAGGCCTTGCGCTCCGGCGCCATCAGCTGGTTGCCGGCCCAGGCTTCCGGGATCAGCATCATCACCGCATGCGCCATCGAGTAGCCGCCGCGGATCAAAAATTCGAGCGCATTGTCGAAGCAGGCGGTGTCCGACTGGCCCTCATAGGAGATCGGCCAGAGCTTGGAAATGTCGTCGCCGAACAGCGGCGAGGAGACCGAGGCCTGGCGGGCCGCCATCCAGTTGACGTTGCCGCGCAGCGTGTTGATCTCGCCGTTGTGGGCGACCATGCGGTAGGGATGCGCCAGCTTCCAGGACGGGAAGGTGTTGGTCGAAAAGCGCTGGTGCACGAGGGCGACGGCCGATTCGAAGCGCGGATCGGCGAGGTCCTTGTAATAGGCGCCGACCTGGTAGGCCAGGAACATGCCCTTGTAGACGATCGTCGAGGACGACAGCGAGACGGGATAGAAGCCACTCTCCTCGCCCTTGTACTCGTCATAGATGCGGTTGGAGATCACCTTGCGCAGGGTGAACAGGCGACGCTCGAATTCCGGCGTCGTCGCAGCGTTCCGTCCTGCACCGATGAACACCTGCACATGGCGCGGTTCGGTGGCGACGATGTCCGGCGCCTTCGACAGCGAGGAATTGTCGACCGGCACGTCGCGGTAGCCGAGCAGGTGCTGCCCTTCCTCGGCGACGACCTCTTTGATGACGTTCTTGAAGTGGGCGATCAACGCCTCGTCCTGCGGCATGAAGATATGACCGACGGCATATTCGCCGGCTTTGGGCAGGGTGATGCCCTGCCTGGCCATTTCCTCGCGGAAGAAGCGGTCGGGAATCTGCACGAGGATGCCCGCGCCGTCGCCCATCAGCGGGTCGGCGCCGACCGCACCGCGATGCGTCAGGTTTTCCAGCATGAACAGACCGTCCTTGACGATCTGGTGCGACTTCTTGCCCTTCAGGTGCGCGACGAAGCCGACGCCGCAGGCGTCATGCTCGTTTTTCGGATCGTAGAGGCCCTGTTTTATTGGATGACCGGCTCGTCGCGTCGTCGTCGTCGTTTTGGCGTCCGTCGCAGTCGTCTGCGCCCGGTTCAAACCAAAACTATTCGACGCGAAATCCCTCATCGTCATCCCTCCTGTGGCCCGAGCTGCGCGGGCAGGGTCTCACCCGCGCGCCAGCCGGAAGCGTCCTCGCATCCGGCCCCACGGGCGTCATCGTTGCATGAACCGGATCGGGCGGCAAATAGATGGTCCGGCCGACCAGGCATGCGTCAGCGACCGTTGCAAAGTGCAAAGCGCGTCCGTTCATTCGGTGAACGGCGATACTTGCGCCATCAGCCAGACACCTCCGAAAAGAGGTGTGGGCGTTGTTTCGGTCTCCTGACCGAAATAGGACAGCAAGACTGTCCTATTTCGGTGGATCTATGCCAGAAACGAATTTGGACCGCAAGGCCATGTTGCTAAAATAATAGCACTCCGGGACGAATAATTACCAACCAATAAGAGCTTTTGAATTTTTATTACGTGACTGCGACCAAAAATTTCCCTTCATTTCAAAACCCCCATTTTCCCGTCCGACGCTGCGAAAGCCGATTGATCAAATGGATTGCTGCATTATGGTCCGACTGACCCACGGCAATGGAGCCGGAGAACCGGGAAATCTGCATGTATTTTGCCTCTGACAACTGGGCAGGCGCCCACCCCGACATCGCCCGCAGCCTTACCGAAGCTGCCGACGGCTACGCCAAGGCCTACGGCACCAGCGACCTCGACAAGAGGGTCGAGCACACCTTCAACGAGATTTTCGAGCGCGACGTGGCCGTGTTCTTCGTCGGCACCGGCACGGCCGCCAATTCACTGGCGCTGGCCAGCTACAATCGCCCCGGCGGCCAGGTGCTCTGCCATGCCGAAGCGCACGTGAACGTCGACGAGTGCAACGCGCCGGAGTTCTTTGCCGCCGGCTCGAAGCTCGTGCCCATCGAAGGGGCGCGCGGGAAAATGCCGGCCGCGGCGCTGTCGGCGGCAATCGCACGCTTTTCGCCCGACAACGTCCACGGCGGCCAGCCGGTCGCCGTCACCCTCACCCAGGCCACGGAGGCCGGCACGGTCTACGAACTGGACGAAATTGCCGCGATCGCCGAAGTCGCCCGCCAGAGAAGGCTGCCGCTTCACATGGACGGTGCCCGCTTCGCCAACGCGCTTGTCACCCTCGGGGCAACGCCGGCGGAAATGACCTGGAAGCGCGGCGTCGACATCCTGTCGTTTGGCGGAACCAAGAACGGCTGCTGGTGCGCCGAGGCGCTGGTGCTGTTCGACCCCGGTCGTGCGCACGAGATGCACTTCCTGCGCAAGCGCTCGGCGCAGCTGTTCTCGAAGTCGCGCTTCATCGCCGCCCAGTTCGATGCCTATTTGCGGGGCGGCCTGTGGCTGGAACTTGCGCGACATTCCAATGCCATGGCCGCGAGTCTTGCCGCCGGTATCGCGCAGGCGAAATCGGCACGCCTTGCCTGGCCGACCGGTTCGAACGAGGTTTTCGCCATCCTTCGCAACGCGACGCTCAAGGCGCTGCGCGACAAGGGGGCCGCCCTCTACGACTGGCCGGCGCCGGCCGAAATCAAGGCGACGATGGCGCAGGACGAGACGATGGTTCGGCTCGTCACATCCTTCGCCACCAAGCCCGAGGACGTTGAACGCTTCCTGTCGCTCTGCGACTGAACGCAAAACGGCGCCCCAAGGGGCGCCGTTCGCAGTCCATTCAGCTAAGAATCGTCAGGCGGTCTGCGCCTCGATCTGCTTGGCCTCGCGGCCGACCGAGGCGATCTCGATCTTGCGCGGCTTGGCGGCCTCCGGGATCTCGCGGACGAGATCGATGTGGAGCAGACCGTTCTTCAACTGCGCGCCGCGGATTTCCACGTGATCGGCGAGCTGGAAGCGGCGCTCGAAGGCGCGCTTGGCGATGCCACGGTGCAGGAACTGCGCCTGATCGCCGGCTTCATCGGCCTTTTCGCCCTTGATGGTCAGCGTGTGCTCGCGGGCCTCAATGGAGAGCTCGCTTTCATCGAAACCGGCCACGGCCATGGTGATGCGATAGGCGTTCTCGCCGGTGCGCTCAATGTTGTAGGGCGGATAGGTCGGGCTCTGGTCCGGCTGGCCGAGGCTGTCGAGCATCGTGAAAAGACGATCGAAACCGACGGTGGAACGATAGAGGGGGGAGAAATCGACGTGACGCATGGTTGTCCTCCTGTGAGCGACGAATTGCTGTCTCGAGCCAAAGCCTGATTTCAAAGGCAGTTGGCCGGGCTGATCTCGGATGCGCACCCCGTTTGGCGATGCGAACCCTTCCGCGGACCCGTTTGGCGCCCGCAGACCGGAGATGGTGACGCCGTCTGACGACTTCAAGACCCAACCATCCCGAACCGCTCCATCTGACGATGAACCCGCCATGAACGCTCTCTTCGGGCTTCGTTCAGCTGCCCTCAACCATAACGCGATGGTCGGAAGCCTGGCTTCCGGGACCGGAGCGCTACGTCCCTTCCGCTCTGGTCAAATTTGGCCGGCACGCGCTGCGGCGTTCCCGCGTCCCGCGCGGCCGGCTTTTTCCTTTGACGTCCTTGGGAGGAGCACCTAGGCTTCCTATTCCCAACGCATGCTGAGCCGGCCGGATATGGACGACATCCTCTACGCAACACCCGACAATCCGGTGCCCGGCAACCATATCGCCGGCTACTTCGAGGGCAAGGGCGGAGTGAAGATCCGCTATGCCGTCTTCCGTTCGGCGATGCCGGTGGCAAAGGGCACCGTGGTGCTGCTGCAGGGACGCAACGAATCGATCGAGAAATATTTCGAGACAATCGCCGACCTGACGGCGCACGGACTGTGGGTCGCCACCTTTGACTGGCGCGGACAGGGCGGGTCTGGCCGCATGCTGAGCGATCCCCGGCGCGGTCACGTGACACGGTTCTCCGACTACGAGGCCGACCTGAAGCAATTCCTGGAACAGGTAGTGCTGCCCGACACCCGGCTTCCCTTCTTTCTCGTCGCCCACTCGATGGGGGCGCTGGTGGCGCTGTCGCAGGCACCGGAGCTCGAGAGCCGCATCGACCGCATAGTGCTCGCAGCACCGTTCCTGGCGCTTTCTGGCCAGGCGTTGAGCCAACGCTCAATTTCCGTCATCGCCAACACCGCGAGCTTCTTCCAACTCGGCGGCCGCACCTTTCGCAAGGATGGGACGCGCCCCTCGTTCGAGGGAAACGTTCTGACCAGTGACCGGCGCCGGTTCGCGCGCAACCAGGCGATCTGTGACGCCCAGCCGCAGCTGGCGATCGGCTCGCCGACTGCGCGGTGGCTGAAGGAAATGCTCGCCGCGATCACCCGCGTCTCGCGCCAGGAGCACCTGACGCGCATCCGAATTCCGACGCTCGTGCTCTGCCCGACGCTGGACCCGATCGTCCCCCGTACCGTGCTCAATGGCCTGGCGCGAAAGTTCCGGGCCGGTCGGCTGATCGAGATCGATGGCGCCCGTCACGAACTCTTCCACGAGGCCGATCGCTACCGAGCCCAGGCGATGGCGGCAATAGACGCGTTCATTCCGGGCAGCCAGGCCGAGCGCACCGCGCTGGGAGCCTGACGCCCAAGACCGGAAAGCCGAGAGCGCACAGCCTCCCCCGGCCGAGGGCGGTCTCACCCGTCAGGCCGGTTAACCCTGCAGGATCGCGATTGCCTGTTCGTAGACAGCGCGGCTGCCCGCGGCGATGATGCTTCCACCCATCTCGGCCGGACCGCCGTCCCAGGCGGTGATGATGCCGCCAGCCTGCTCGATGACGGGAATGAGCCCGCCGACGTCATAGGGCTTCAGGCCGGATTCGATCACGAGATCGACGTGACCGGCAGCCAGCAACGCGTAGGCGTAGCAATCGACGCCGTAACGGAACAGCTGCACCTTGTCCTGCACGGCCTCGTAGCGCGCCCGCCCTTCTCCGACGAACATGTGTGGCGAGGTGGTGAAGAGGGTCGCGTCGGCGAGAGTTTCACAGGCTCGCGTGGCAAGCACCCGGGAGCCCTCCGGCCCCTTGTAGTTCGACTGCCTGCCGTCGGCGAAGTAGCGCTCGCCGGTAAAGGGCTGGTCGATCAGACCCATCACCGCCTCGCCCTTGTGATAGAGGCCGATCAGCGTGCCCCAGACCGGGACGCCGGAAATGAAGGCGCGGGTGCCATCGATCGGATCGATGACCCAGACATACTCCCGATCGAGGCCGACCGAGCCATGCTCCTCGCCAAGGATCCCATGCTCGGGAAAACGCTCCGTGATCAATGCGCGAATCGCGGCCTCGGCCGCGCGATCGCCTTCAGTCACGGGATCGAACCCCTTCGTCTCCTTGTTCACCACGTCAGCGCCGACGCGAAAGCGCGGCAGCGTTTCCGCCTTGGCGGCGTCGGCAAGCTGATCGAAAAAGGCGCGGTCGGGAAGCATGGCGATCTCACAAATCAGGGAAGGTGTGGTGTCAATAAAGCAATGCGCAGGAAAACGGAACCGGATTACACCGCCTGCGGCTTTCGGCAGCTGCCGCCCGATGGATCGATCGAAAATTGCATATGCGCAATTTTTCGCACGCTCGCTTGACAATTGTGCAGTGCAATATTACCGTTTCCTCACAGTCATTTCTGACTGCGAAGACCCTTCCCGGGTGTTTCCTCCCTAGACTTGCCGCGCGCTAAGCGCGGTTTTTTTTGAGTGACGTCAGGGCAGCAGCCACGTCATTCGGCAGCAAGCGCGGTGTCGGATGCGTACTTCTCGACATAGCTTGCATATTCCGAAAGCGCCCATGAGATCCCGGCCTGCACGGTCTCGAAATCCGGCTTCTTGGCCAGTGTGGTCTCGTCCACGTAGAGCGCGCGGTTCACCTCGATCTGCAAGGCATGCAGCCCCTTTGCGGGCCGCCCGTAGTGCTCAGTGATGAAGCCGCCGGCATAGGGTTTGTTGCGCGCCACGACGAAGCCCATGTCCTCGAACAACCGCACCAGCGTGCGCGAAAGGTCGCCGGCCGCGCTCGTGCCGTAGCGATCGCCGATGATGAAGTCCGGCCGCACCCCGCCGGCGACACGAATATTGCCGGGCATGGAGTGGCAATCGATCAGGACGGAGAACCCGAATTGCAGGTGGGTCTGCACGATGAGGCTGCGCAGGCGGGCATGATAGGGTTTGTAGATGTTCTCGATTCGCGCCAGCGCCTCACCGACCGGCAAGCGCCGCTGGTAGATCTCCATGTTCTCCGCCACAACGCGCGGGATCGTGCCGAGTCCGCCGGCGACCCGCATCGAACTCACGTTTGCATAGGGCGGAAGCGATCCGTCGAACATGCGCGGGTCGAGTTCGTAGGGCTCACGGTTGACGTCGAGGAACGCTCGCGGAAAGTGCGCGAGCAACATCGGCGCGCCCAGGCCGGGCGCCGCATGGAAAAGCTCGTCGACATAGTGATCTTCGGACCGGCGCAGGGAATGGGCATCGAGCCGCGAATCAAGGACGAATCCCTGTGGATAGGCGCGACCGCTATGCGGGGAGTTAAACACCAGCGGAATGGTCTGCGAAGCCGGCTCCAGAACCTCAAAGAGGCCGTTTTCGCTGTATTCCGGAGCCATTGCGGTCCTTTACCATGTGACAAAATCGCGAGTTCTTGTATGTTGCCAGCGGCGGGCTCACGTGTCCATAGTCGTCACAACGACCAGCGAGTCGGCAGATGCCTCCATTCACGGGATATTTACCGAAATCGTTTTTCGTATCAGAACCGCCGCACAGGCAAGACAACCAGCAGTAACGGCTTCCGAGTACCATGAGTTTCAAGATCCTTCTCGCCGAAGATGACAATGATATGCGCCGCTTCCTCGTGAAGGCGCTGGAGAAGGCGGGCTATAAGGTCATGTCCTATGACAACGGCGCGAGCGCCTACGATCGGCTGCGCGAGGAGCCGTTCTCGCTGCTTTTGACCGACATCGTCATGCCGGAAATGGATGGGATCGAGCTTGCGCGCCGCGCCACCGAACTCGACCCGGACCTGAAGGTCATGTTCATCACCGGCTTTGCCGCCGTTGCGCTGAACCCGGATTCCAAGGCCCCCAAGGACGCCAAGGTTCTGTCCAAGCCGTTTCACCTCCGCGACCTCGTCGACGAGGTCAACAAGATGCTTGCCGCCTGAGCGCAGCGCCAAGCACCAGCGATACTACCGCCACGGTCACCCGTCCTGCGCGCTCTGACGCGCAGTCGACCTCTTCTGTTCTGTCGTCGTTCGACCGCCCTTTCCCGGGCAGCACCTCAAGCAATGCGCTGGAGCCGAAAGGCCAACGCCGCCTTAACGCGCTTCAACCGCGCGTGAGCAGCAGTACGACGTAGGCGACAACAGTCGTCAGCAGTCCGCGGAACGCGAAACGAACCATCCGGTACTTGTTGATCGCAAGCTGCGCCATCGCGTCCGCATTTTCCATATACTGCCTGAATAGATAGGCCATATCGCCCGTTTCGTTTGCATCGACGAGGCGAGCGCGCTGGGCTGACCACGCACCCCAGAACAGGGACGTACCGCTGTTCACCCGTCGCGGCAGAACGACGAGAATGGCACAGATGATGGTAAAAACGATCGAAACCGCGAGAAAAGCCGACAATAGACCAAACAGTGGGTTGGCGCCCGTGTAGCGGCTTGCGTTGAATACTCCCTGCCCCTCCGCCGACCACATGAGAAAGGCAAGCATGAAGGTAAAAATGTAGGCTGCCTTCTGATCCGCTGACTTTACCTGGTCGTAGAATACGTCATTCACCTTCTTCACATGGTTGAAATGCTCAAAAGAAATATTCTGTTCTCCAGAAGCTTTCTCGATGATCACTTTATCCAAGGTAGCTCCAGCGTCTGTCATGAAATGACCACCCCTCCATTGTGTTTCCGTGTTAATACAGCCGCTGCCAAAAGCAACAGCGTTTTCCGGACCTGCTTGACATTTGCGCGATGGCTGTCAGTTCTTGCGCCGATGGGGATGCAATCCGGTCTGAGGACAATCGCGACACTGCCGCTCGTTGCCGCCTGGGGTTTGACGGCCGCCCATGGCGAGCCAATCCCGCGCGCGGGGCCCGCCGCCGGGTCCGTCATCGCCCGCAAGTCCGGCGAGGAAGTCCGCTTCCATGACGTTTCCAGCTGGCACGGTGTCGACCTCAACCAGGATCTGCTGACCGGCGATGCGTTGCGCACCAATGCCATCGGCCAGCTTGCCGTGCTTTTCGCCGACAACACCCAGGTGCGCCTCGGTCGCAACTCATCGATGCTGGTCCGGCAGATGGGCGCTTCCGGCGATACCGTGCTGGATCTTCAAGCCGGCACCCTTTGGGCCCGCGCCCAGCGCGGCGGCCAGGCCCTCAAGGTGGAGACGCCGGCGGCTGCGGCCGCGATCCGCGGCACGGACTGGTCACTGACCGTCGACGGCGACAAGACCTCGCTGGTCGTGCTCGAGGGCAGCGTCGAACTGGTGAACGAGCATGGCAGCGTGCAGGTTGGCCAGGGAGAGGCGGCCGTTGCCCGCATCGGCCAGGCACCGCAGAAGGTTATCGTCGTCAGTTCCGACGATCGCGAGCAGATGCTGTTCTATCTGTCCCTGCGCGACGCCTTCACCTTCATGCCCGCTTCGCCGCTGAAGGTTCCGCAGATGCGGCAGGCGATCGACCGCATCGATGCGAAACCCGAGGCGGAGCGCAGCGCCGAGGACTGGCTGACGCTGGCCGAAACCCAGCTCTCATTGGAAGGCCGGCAGAAGGCGATCGCTTCGCTCGACCACGCACGTGCAATGAAGCTCTCGGCCGCCCAGCGCGCGCGGGTCGATTTCCTTGATGCGCTCGTCGCCGGAGCGGAACTCCGCTTTGATGACGCGGCCCGCCTCTTCGCCCGCGCGCGGCCCGGACTCGATGCGAAACGCGGTAGCGTTGCCGACTATGGCGGCTTTTTCGCCCGCGCGCTGGTTAACCCTGATCGACTGGAGAAAGCTCCGCGGCGGGTGACCGGCCCATATGGCGCCTTCACCAAGGCCTATGCCGCCGGTTTCATGGAGAATATCCGGGCGGCGCTGGACATCATCAAAGACGCGGAACGGAACTACCCCGACGACCCGACGCTCCCGGCCTACCGGGCATTCTTCGCTCTGCTCCTGAACGATCGCGAGCAGATGAAGGAGGCGATGGACCGGTCCCTATCGCTTGATCCGACGCATCCGGTCGCGCTCCAGGCCCGCGCCCGCTACCGCGCCGATATCGAGGGTAACATCGACACCGCCATCGAAGATATCGACGCCGCCCTGAAGATCGCCCCCGGCTCGACGAACCTCTGGAACGATCTCGGGTTGGTCCAGTCGGCACGGGGCGACATGCAGTCGGCCGAGGCGGCGTTGTTGCGGGCAATCGAGCTGGACCCCGAAGACGTCGCCGCCCACACCAACCTCGCCATTCTCTACCTCGACCAGGACCGCGTGCGCGAAGCCAAGCGCGAGATCGACCGGGTGATGGAGCTCGACCCCGGCTTCGACCTCGCCCTGATCGCGCGCGGCCGCTACCACCTGCAGACCGGTGACCTGGAGAAAGCGACCGAGGACCTCCTCAAGGGCACCGTCGCAAACCCCGCCTACTCGCAAGGCCAACTCCTGCTTGCCGTCGCCCATCAGGAGCAGCGCAATCGCGACGCCGCCCGGCAGGCGTTGGACAATGCCGATCGTCTGGACCCGAACGATCCGGTCATCCCATCGTTCAGGGCAAGCGTCGCAATCGACGAATACGATTCGGACGGCGCCATTGCCGCCGCTCAGGAATATCTGCGTCGGCTGCGCGCAACCGGAGGCGAGCACGCGGCCATCAGCTTCAACCATGACGCCGGTTCGACCCTCAACAACGCGTTTCGCCTGCAGGGCCTGAACGCCTGGGGACAGTTCTACGGCGACATCACCTTCGACCCGTTCACCGGGACGTCCTATATCGACCAGACGCTCCACGGCAGCGTCAACCCGTTCCTGAACGCCCACCTGTATGGCAGCGACGGAATCGAGCCGACCCAGAATAAGGCGACCTTCTCGTCCTTCATGCAGGGATTGCTGTACGACCCGCATATGCTGGCAGGACCATCGGCCCGGCCGTACTACATCCGCTATCCCTTCGCCGAAGTGGAGCTTGGCTACGGCTTTTCGAGCTTTAACGGCGACTCCCGCCCCATCTACGAAGGCAGTTGGCAGAGCTTCAGCAACCTGCCATTCCCGGTCAGCACGCTGGCCAGCCTCCAATGGGTCAATACGCCGTTTTCCGGTAGCAGCACCATTCCGCCAAGCGACTATGAGGGCGAGACGAGACTGGTCAGCGGCGTCGGCTATCTCACCGCAACTCCGACGCCGGACGACCGCTTCGTGGCCTATGGTCAGCATTTCGACAGCCGGTTCGATCTCAGCACGTTCTATCCCGCCTTCACGATCGACCGCGACGAAAGTCTGAAGACGACCGCGGCAGGGATCGGCTGGAGCCACACGTTCAGTTTCGAGAACGTGCTGAACGCCGCCTTCTTCTACGGCGACACCGAAAGCCGCGAAGATTTCACTTTGACGGGCCTGGCACCAATCGGCACGATCGACTCACGCCAGACAAGTTATGTTGGCGCCCTGAACCACACAGTCGCCGCCGGGGACCTGACCTGGCGATACGGTGTCGAGGGAGGCATCGTCGATCTGGGCTACGGCGGAACGCTCATTTCGGAGCCGATCGATACCAGGGTCGACTATGGGCGCCTTTACGTGGACGTCCTCCACGAGATCAACCCTGCGCTGAAGGCAGAGTACGGCCTGTTTGGCACGTATGCCGACAGCGATATCGTCGAAACACGCCGGGTCGATCCGCGCGCCGGCATTGCCTTTGCTCCGACGGACGGACAATGGCTGCGCGCCGCCTACATTGGCCAGAGCTACGACTTCGACGTCAACACGCTATCCCCGGTCAGCACCGTCGGCCTTCAGCCGAACCAGGCAGGACTTGCCATCGACGGAAACGTCGACACGATAGCGGCTCGCTGGGATTCCGAATGGAGCGACTGGCTCTTCACAGGCGTCGAATTCCAGCATCAGGACCTCGAAGATTTCAGTATCGGACATCCTGCAACCTGGGATTCGCTTTTCCTGCCGGACATCATTGGGCTGACGGACGGGCGCCTCGACCGAGCAAGCGTGACTTCGAACGTCCATATCGGTCACGGCTTTGGTCTCTCCGGGACCCTCGCCTACATCAATTCGGAAAACCAGGATCCCGACAGCTTGGACGAGGGCAGGTCCTTGCCCTTCGTGCCGGAATGGGCGGGACAGGTTGCCCTTACCTGGGTCAACGAAGCCAACATCAAGGCGACGGTAGCGGCAAACTATATCGGCAAGCGCTCGGGCAATGAGACGATCTTCCTGGGCGACGGCGGCACGCCAGGCGACCCGACCGACGACTTCCTCCTTCCCCAGGAGTTGGACGCCTACTGGACGCTCGACGCCGCGGTGACCTGGGAGCCGCTCGACAAGCGCTTTGAGCTCAGCCTGGCGGCGTTCAACCTGTTCGACGAGGATTTTGAGGTGGCGACCGGCATTCCCGGATGGGGCCGCAGCTTCAAGGGTGCGGTTAAAGTTCGGTTCTGATGGAAAACACGTCCCACCCACCTCCAGCCAGAAACGTCGCCGGCACGCCGAAGATCAGTCGCAGACTTCGGCTGGTGCTGCTGACCGTTGCCACCATTCTCATCGTCTCTGCGCTCACGCGCCTGCCGGGCTGGTCGCTGCAGGAGCTTCGCAGCTTCGACTACCTGTCGACGCTGGACGACCCAGCCCCACCCGCAGACAGCCCGATCGTGGTCGCGATCGACGAGCCCTCGCTTGCCGAACTGAACGTGCAGTGGCCCTGGCCGCGCGACATTCACGCGCGCCTGATCACCGCGCTGCGCGCCGCCGGCGCAAAGGCGATCGCGCTCGACATCATCTTCGCCGAACCATCGGCACCCGAACGCGACGCGGCACTCGCTGCAGCCCTTGGTCCCGATGTGGTGCTTGCCGGCGACGAGAGCGTGATCGTCACTCCGCAGGCGGAACAGCTCGTCCGGACGACGCCGTTGCCGCTTTTCAGCGAGGCCGGCGCCGTCACCGGCATGGCCTCGATCACGCTCGGCGGTGACGGCATCTTCCGCGATCTGCCGCGCTACGACGATGCGCTCTCCCGCCAGCTTGCCCGCGTCGCCGGCCAGCCGCACGAGCTGCCGCCGGGCGACTGGATGATCCAATCCTATGGCGCGGCCCGCAGCTATCCGACCGTTTCCTATTACCAGGCCCTCGATCCGGAAAACTTCCTGCCGAAGGACTTCTTCCGCGACCGGGTGGTGATCGTCGGCCTCAGCCTGCAGAATGCGCCGGAAATCGACCATGGCGGCGCCGACGCGTTTGCGACCCCCTATACCGTGCATACCGGCCGCCTCGTGGCCGGCGTCGAAATCCAGGCGACGCTCTTCGACAACATCACCAAGGGCAGCGCCATCCGGCGGGCGGAATCGCCACTGGTGCTGATCGGTATCACGCTCTCGGCGATTCTTGCGGCCTTCACCGTCTGGCGCTCGACCCGCTGGCAGACCGCCGCGGTCGCACTCGCCGTGACGCTGGCGCTTGCCACGATCAGCTTCCTGCTGATCCGCCACGCCTACCTCTTCGTCTCGCCGCTCGGGCCGGCGCTCGCCTTTGTCTCGGTCGCGGTTGGCCAGGCGGCGTTCGACTACGCCGACGAGCGGCGCAACCGAAAGCAGATCACACGCGCCTTTTCCCAGTACCTGTCGCCCGCGCTCGTCGAGCGGCTCGCCCGCGACCCGTCGCAACTGCGCCTCGGTGGCGAACGGCGCACGCTTTCCATCCTCTTTTGCGACGTGCGCGGCTTCACCACCATCGCCGAGACGATGAAGGACGACCCGGAGCAACTGACCAACTTGATCAACCGCCTGCTGACGCCCCTGTCGGAGATCGTGCTTGGCCACGGCGGGACAATCGACAAATACATCGGCGACTGCCTGATGGCCTTCTGGAACGCACCTCTGGACGATGACGATCACGCCAATCATGCCGTCGCGGCGGCGATCGACATGCTGGCCCGGATGGAGACGCTGAATGTCGAGCTGAAGCGCGAGGCAGTCGAACGCGGCTCGGCCTACCATGAACTTCGGATCGGCATCGGCATCAACACCGGCGATTGCGTCGTCGGAAATATGGGCTCCTCCCAACGGTTTGACTATTCGGTGCTGGGTGATTCCGTGAACCTCGCCTCCCGCCTCGAAGGCGCATCGAAGAACTACGGGGTGCCGCTGCTGATCGGCGAAGGCACTGCCCTTCTGGCGGACCGTTTCGTCAGCCTCGAGCTGGATCGCATCACCGTGAAGGGACGTACGGTCGCCTCCCCGGTCTTCACTGCCCTGGCCGATATTCCGGACGGGATGGCCGCCAAGCACAACCGGTTCATCACCGCCCGCTATGACGGCACATTGCAGGCCGAAGACCCGCTCTTCAATGAATTGACCGCGGCGCTGCCGGGTCTGTCGCGCTACTATGAGGGGGTGCGCGCCAAGCTGGTCGTCAACGGCATCGGAGACGGCAAGAAAGCTACCTCTTGACCGGCGATGAAAAGCGATGGCTCGCCCGTATTATCCCTGGAACAGGCCGCCAATCCGATCGTCTTGTGCAGTATCCGCTTGAATACGACCATCGGTTGACATGCCGGGCCGATGTCTCAAAAGTGCTTTGTGTCTGGCGGCGTTTGGAGGATTTGGGTCTATGCGTGCGTTTATCGGTTTTTCCGCAATCTTCCTCGCCATCGCAGCAAGCGCATTTCCGGGACAGGCTGCCGAGACAAAGCGCTCGATCGTCACCACGGAGAATGGCGACTATTTTGGCTTCGACCTGCGCACCGTCCAGAACGTCACGCTCGACCAATGCAAAACCAGCTGCATTGACGACATGTCCTGCCGCGCCTTCACCTATAACCCGAAGGTGAAGTGGTGCTTCCTCAAGTCCGACTTCAGCCAGCTGAACGGTTTCCCCGGCACGACCGCCGGCAAGATAGTGCTCACCGACGGCGAGCCCGATGTCGGTGCCGCCCCTTCGCTCGATTTCATTCCTGAGGGGATGGTAGCGGAAGCGCGGGCGCTGAAGACCAACCTCGCACTGCTCGGCACGCAGGAAGGCCAAGGGGCCGAAAGCCTCGCTTCGCTCGGCCGCATCGAAATATCGTCCGGACGCGTCTCCGAAGCCCTCGACGCCTACAAGGGGGCGTTGTCGCTTGCACCCGACGACCGTCATCTGTGGATCGAGATGGCGCAGGCCGCAGCGCTGGCAACGGACAATTCCTATCTGACCGGCCAGGGGCCGCTTGCCGCCCTGAATGCCTACTGGCTGACGCGCACCACGTCGGCCCGGGCGCAGGCGCTGGCCGTGCTCGCCGAAACGCTGGACAAATCCGCCAACTATCGCGCCGGAATAGACGCCTACAAGGCGAGCCTTGCGCTTGTCGAGGACCCGACTGTGCGCGCCGCCTATCTCGACCTGAAGGCGCGCCAGGGTTTTCGCGTCGTCCAGCATACGATCGACAACGACAGCGTCAGCCCGCGCGCCTGCGTGCAGTTCTCCGAGCCGCTGGTGAAGTTCGGCGCGGACTATGCGAGCTTCGTGACGCTCGACGGCAAGGCGCCGAAGGGCGTCGAGGCGAAGGACAACCAGATCTGCGTGGAGGGGCTGAACCACGGCCAGCGCTACAAGCTTGCCTTCCGTCAGGGCCTGCCGTCTTCGGTCGACGAAAACCTCGAATCGCCGGTCGAGCTCGACATCTACGTGCAGGACCGCAGCCCCAGCGTGCGCTTCACCGGCGACAGCTTCGTCCTGCCGAGCACCGCACGTCGCGGCATTCCGATGATCTCGGTCAACACTGAAAGCGCCGACCTGAAGCTGTACCGCGTCGGTGACCGCAACATAACCTCGCTGCTCGCCGGCTCGCAGTTTCTCACCCAACTCGACGGCTACGGCGCCAGCCGCATCGAGAGCGAGATCGGCGAACTCGTCTGGCAGGGCCAGATCGACATGCAGCGCGATCTCAACAAGGACGTCGTGACCTCGTTTCCGGTCGACGAGGCGCTGCCGCAGCGCCAGCCCGGCATCTACGTGCTGACGGCCACGGCCGCGAACGGACCGAAGCGCGACTGGGATGCCAAGGCCACCCAGTGGTTCCTTGTCTCCGACATCGGGCTTTCGACATTCGCCGGCACGGACGGCCTCCATATCTTTGCGCGGGCGCTGAGCAGCGCCAAGCCCATGGCAGGCGTCGAACTGCAGTTACTCGCCAAGAACAATGAAATCCTCGGCACGGCGATGACCGATGCCGATGGACGCGCCACCTTCACCGCCGGGCTGATCCGCGGCACGGCCGCCATGATGCCAGCCGTACTAACGGCGCGGAACGGCACGTCGGACTACGTCTTCCTCGACATGACCCGCGCCGGCTTCGATCTGTCCGACCGTGGCGTCACCGGACGCCCGGCCCCCGGCGCGATCGATATCTTCGCCTGGACCGAGCGCGGCATCTACCGCGCCGGCGAGACCGTTCACGTCGCAGCCCTTGCCCGCGACATCGAGGCAAGGGCGATCGAGAAGCTGCCGCTGACCTTCGTCTTCACCCGCCCCGACGGCGTCGAGGACCGTCGCAACATCAGCAACGACAGCAAGCTTGGCGGCTACGTCGTAGACTATGCGATCCAGCCGAATGCGATGCGCGGCAGTTGGACGATGCAGATCTACACCGATCCGAAGGCGCCGGCGCTCGCCGACAAAACCTTCCTTATCGACGACTTCGTGCCGGATCGCACCGAATTCGACCTGACGAGCGCCGCCAACGAGATTGTCAGCGGTACGCCGGTCGCGATCGATGTCGATGGCCGTTATCTCTACGGCGCTCCTGCCGCCGGCCTCGACATCGAAGGCGATGTCGCGCTCAAGCCGGCGCGCGAAAGCGAACACTTCAAGGGCTACCTCTTCGGCCTCGCCGACGAGGAGGCGATGGAGGAAAACCGCGTGCCGATCGAGGGCCTTCAACCGCTCGACGAAGATGGCAAGGCAACCTTCGATGTGGATGTCAGCGAACGCCCCGCCACGACCCAGTTGCTGAACGCCGCCGTCACGGTTCGCATGAGCGAGGCCGGCGGCCGTGCCGTCGAGCGTTCGCTGACACTGCCCGTCCGGTCCGAGGGGCCGATGATCGGCATCCGCCCGGCGGCCGCGGGCGACGTGCCGGAGAACTCCGTCGCCCGCTTCCATGTGATCGTCGCAAGTCCGGACGGAACGAAGCAGGCGATGAACGGCCTGCCGTGGAAACTGCTCAGCGTCCAGCGCGACTACCAATGGTACCGTGACGGCAGCTCCTGGCGCTACGAGCCGATCCTTTCGACGAAGCAGGTCGAGGCCGGCGTGATCGACGTCACCGCGGATGGCGCGGACATCGCGGTTCCCGTTAGCTGGGGCCGCTATCGGCTCGAAGTCGAGTCCGCCTCCGCCGACGGGCCGGCGACGAGCATCGAATTCGACGCCGGCTGGTATGTCGAGGCGACCTCGACGGAGACGCCGGATGCGCTGGAAATCGCTCTCGACAAGGAGAGCTATGCGATCGGCGAGACGGCGAAGCTGAAGGTCTCCTCGCGCTATGCCGGCGAGCTTCTCGTCACCAACGGCACGGAGAGCCTTATCTCCGCCAGCACCGCCTCGCTCAGTGAGACCGGCGGCGAGGTCGAGATCCCCGTCACCGCCGACTGGGGTGCGGGTGCCTACGTCACTGCCACGCTCTACCGTCCCGGCGACGACCGGGAGAGCCGCATGCCGATGCGCGCCATCGGCGTCAAATGGCTGAAAGTGGACCCGGCCGGGCGCAAACTCACCGTGAGCCTCGGCGCGCCGGAAAAGACGCTGCCGCGCCAGCCGCTCGATATCGCGGTCTCGGTCGCAGGCGCCGGCGCGAACGAGGACGCTTACGTGACGGTCGCCGCCGTGGACGTCGGCATCCTCAATCTCACCCGCTACGAGGCACCCGATCCGGACGGCTGGTATTTCGGCCAGCGCCGGTTGGGTCTTGAAATCCGCGACCTTTACGGCCGGCTGATCGACGGCTCGCTCGGGGCAGCAGGACGCCTTCGCACCGGCGGCGACGGCGGCCAGATGGCGCTGGAGGGCAGCCCGCCGACGCAGAAGCTCGTCGCCTTCTTCACCGGCCCCGTGAAACTCGACGCGGAGGGCAAGGCGAAGGTCTCGTTCGATATTCCGCAGTTCAACGGCACCGCCCGCGTCATGGCCGTCGCCTGGTCGAAGGACGGCATCGGCCACGGCACGGCTGACGTCATCATCCGCGATCCGGTGGTCGTAACCGCCAGCCTGCCGAAATTTTTGGCGCCCGGGGACCGAGCCAGCTTGCGCCTCGACATCGCCAATACGGATGCACCCGCCGGCGACTACCAACTCGGCGTCACCCACAACAAGGCGGTGATGGTCGAGCAGACCGGGGCTGCGCAAACCGTCCGTCTCGAAGCCGGAGGCAAGGCCGACCTGACGCTGCCGCTGATCGGCGGCGAGGTCGGCGACGGCGTCGTGACCGTCGCGCTGTCGGACAGCGCGGGCCATTCCTGGGAGCAGTCGCTCGATATCCCCGTGCGGCCTTCGACCCTACCGATTACCACCCGGCGTGTGCTGGAGCTTGCCGCCGGCGGTAGCCTGACGATCGATGACCAACTGCTCGCCGACAGCATCCTCGGCAGCGCCTCGGTGGCGCTCAACGTCTCGCGCTCCAGTGCCTTCGACATCCCCGCTCTGCTGATGACGCTCGATCGCTACCCCTATGGCTGCGCCGAGCAGATCACCAGCCGCGCCCTGCCGCTGCTCTATCTTAGCGAACTCTCGAAGGACACTGGCCTTCCCGACGACGACGAGACGAAGAAGCGGGTGCAGGAAGCGATCTATCGGGTGCTCTCCAACCAGTCCTCCTCCGGTAGCTTCGGCCTGTGGGGACCGGGCTATGGCGACCTCTGGCTCGATGCCTACATAAGCGATTTCCTGACCCGAGCCCGCGAGCAGAAGTTCGAGGTTCCGGAACAGGCGATGGTGCAGGCGCTGGACAATCTCCAGAACGCACTCTCCTACGACAACAACGTGCAGGAGCGCGGCAACGAGATCGCCTATGCGCTCTATGTGTTGGCGCGCAACCGCAAGGCCGCGATCAGCGACCTGCGCTACTACGCCGACACGCGCCTCTCCGAGTTTCCGACCCCACTCGCCAAGGCGCATATCGCCGCCGCCCTCGGGCTCTATGGCGACGCGCAACGCTCCGCGCAGATCTTCCGGGAATCGCTGCGCATGTCGAGCAATGTCACCAATGTCAGTCTGGAACGGTCCGACTACGGCTCGGCGCTGCGTGACGGCGCGGCGGTGCTGGCGCTCGCGGCCGAAAGCAATCCGGCCCCGACGATCATTCCGGAAATGGCGAAAATCGTTGCCGGCGAATGGCAGCGCAAGGCCTATACCAGCACCCAGGAGCAGACCTGGATGCTGCTCGCCGCCCGCGCGATCCTGAACGAGGACAAATCGCTTCGCCTCGAGGTCAACGGCGCCGAGCACGACGGCCGCTATGCCGCCCGCATGAGCGGCGAGGACCTGCTGCATGAGCCGGTCACCATCGTCAACCGCGGCAAGGAGCCTGTCTCCACCGTATTGACGACGGTCGCGGCGCCTGTCCAGCCGCTGCCGGCCGGCGGCGACGGCTACGCCATCGAGCGCAGCTACTACACGCTCGACGGTGAACCGGCGACGATCTCCGAGGCCCGCCAGAACGAGCGCTATGTCGTCGTGCTGAAGGTCACTGAGAACAATCCCTGGCGGTCTCGCGTGCTGATCACCGACCTCTTGCCGGCCGGGCTGGAGATCGACAATCCGAGCCTCGTCAGCAGCGCCGACCTCTCCAATTTCGAGTGGATCGGCGAGGTCGAGGCGGCGCACACCGAGTTCCGCAGCGACCGCTTCGTCGCCGCCTTCGACCGCCAGGGCGGCAGCGGCGACGACATCACGCTCGCCTATGTGGTGCGAGCCGTGACGCCCGGCACCTACGACCATCCGGCGGCAACCGTCGAGGACATGTACCGGCCGCAATTCTCCGCCCGCACGGCAACGGGGCGGATGCAGGTGCTGGCCGAGTAGGGAGAAGACCGTGTCCCTGCTGCGCAAGGGTCTGATTGCCCTTTTTGGCGGTGCAGTCCTCTGCACCGCCCTCCTGCACGGCCTCGACTGGGCCGACCGGACCTATCCACCGCCGATTGAAAAGGCGAAGGAGGTATCGCGCGAGGTGGTCGACGCGGACGGACGGCTATTGCGCGCCTTTGCGACCTCGGAGGGCCTCTGGCGGCTGCAGACGACGGCAGCGAATGTCGACCCGCAATTCGTCCGCATGCTGATCGCCTATGAGGACCAGCGCTTCTATGAGCACAGGGGCATCGATCCGCTGGCGCTCTTGCGCGCCGCCGCCCAGTTCCTTGGCAACGGCCGGATCGTCTCCGGCGCCTCGACGCTGTCGATGCAGGTCGCCCGGCTGATCGAGCCGCGCGAAAACCGTTCGGTGCTCGCGAAGATGAGACAGATCGCCCGCGCGATCCAGATCGAGCGGCGGCTTACCAAGGCGGAAATCCTCGACCTTTACCTCACCCACGCCCCCTATGGCGGTAATCTCGAAGGCGTGCGGGCGGCGAGCCTTTCCTATTTCGGCAAGGAGCCGAGGCGACTGTCGGTCACCGAATCAGCTCTTCTCGTCGCCCTGCCGCAACTGCCCGAGCGCCGCCGCCCGGATCGTTTTCCGAAAGAAGCCGAGGCGGCACGCGCGCGTGTGCTGACCCGCATGGCCGTTTCGACCGTCATTGGCGAAGGCGAGGCGGAACGCGCCTCGGCTGAGACGGTCCCCGCGCGCCGGCTGCAGCTTCCGGCGCTAGCGCCGCATCTCTCCGAACTCGCCCTGCGCAAAAGCCCCGGGCGTCAGCGCCACGAGACGACGATTCGCCGTGACATCCAGCAGGCGCTGGAGACGATCGCCCGCGACGCCGCCGCGCGGCTCGGCCCGAAACTCTCCGTCGCGATGGTAATGGCGGATGCGAGGACCGGCGCGATCGTCGGCGAGGTCGGCTCGGCCGACTACTTCGACGCTTCCCGATCCGGCTGGATCGACATGACGCGCCAGATCCGCTCGCCCGGCTCGGCGCTGAAACCCTTCATTTACGGGCTCGCCTTCGAGGAAGGCCTCGTCGCCCAGGAAACGATCGTCGAGGACCGCCCGGCCGATTTCTTCGGCTACCGGCCACGCAATTTCGACATGAGCTACCAGGGCGACGTCAGCGTGCGCCAGGCGCTGCAGCTGTCCCTGAACGTTCCGGCCGTACGACTGCTCGACGCCGTCGGTCCGACGCGGCTGACAGTGCGGCTGCGCCGCGCCGATGTCCGGCTCGCGCTGCCCGCCGGTGAGGCACCGGGCCTGGCGATCGGCCTTGGCGGCGCCGGCATCAAGCTGCGCGACCTCGTCCAGCTCTATGCCGCGCTTGCCAACGAGGGCAAGGTCGTGCGGCTCGGCGACGGCGTCGACCGCTCTCAGGAAGTGGTTGTCGGCGATCCATTGCTCGACCCCGCCGCCGTCTGGAACGTCACCGACACGCTGTCCGCCGTGCTGCCGCCGCGCGGCAGTCGAAGGCTCGGCATCGCCTACAAGACCGGCACCAGCTACGGCTACCGCGACGCCTGGTCGGTCGGCTACGACGGCCGCCACGTACTCGGCGTCTGGGTCGGCCGCGCCGACAACGCCGCCGTCCCTGGCCTGACCGGCTACGAGGCCGCCGCCCCGATCCTGTTCGAGGCATTCTCCAAATCCGGCGTCGCGATCACGCCGCTTCCGAAGGCGCCGGCCGGCGCAGTCAGGATCGCCCAGTCCGAACTGCCGGTCGGCCTGCGCCGTTTCGCCCGCACCGACAGCGGCCTCGTCTCGGCCACCGCGCGCGAACCAGCGCCGCAGATCGTCTATCCGCCGGAAGGCGCGCATGTGGAGCTGGGCGCCAGATCCGGCAGCGCGATCGCGCCGTTGGCGCTAAAACTGCAGGGTGGCCGCGCCCCGTTCCGCTGGCTCGCCAACGGGAAGATGCTGCCGGAAAGCTCGCGCCGGCGCACCGCCGAATGGGTGCCCGACGGCGCCGGCTATTCGACGCTGACGGTGATCGACGCCGCCGGCCGGGCGGCGAGCGTGCGGGTGTTCGTGGAGTAATTAGCCGGCCGAATTGGAGTGGGTGAGCGCCGCGACCTTCTTTACGTGCGCCACCGCTGCCGTACCGCCGGCGGTCTTGGTGAACAGATCGCGCGTTTCCTCTTCGTCGGCTCCGACCGGCATCAGCGCCTGATCCATGTAGCCCTTTGAAGCCGGATCGCGGGAGATCCGGTAGGCGGCAGCCGTCAATCGGATGATGGTGCCCGCGAGCGCCACATGCTTGCGCAGCGTCTCCCAGACAAATTGCGGCCAGAAGATCAGCGGATGGACCGGCTCCAGGCCTGGCCGCCGCTCAGACGGTTGCTTCAGGCGCAGAAGTCCGCTCTGCAGTGGATGCACGTTTTCAAGCGGCACCGTCGTTGCGAAGGAAACGAGCAGCTTGACGAGGCTCCCGATCGGCACGCCTGTCGCGGCCGCGCGGCGCAGCAGCGTCCGCATGTGCTCGGGCGAGTAATAGAGCTGCCATGCCTCGCGGTATATTCCCTCCCACGCTTCCCGGCTCATCTTCGGATGCGCCGTGCACACATGCTCGACATCATACACGTTGAGATCGGCCCGCATCTCGATACCGCTTTGCCAGAGCTTCTGGTGATCCTCCGAACCGGGCAATGGTGTGAGGATGAAGAACTCGACGATGTCGATCGGCAGTTCGTGTTGAATGATGGCGATGTCGCGCCGGATGGTCTCGGGCGTATCGGCCGGAAAGCCGAGGATATAGCCTGCGAGCGTGATGATGCCCTGCGCCTTCCAGGCAAGCAGCATTTTCCTGTATTCGGTGATCTTGTTCTGGTTCTTCTTTGCCGAGGTGAGGTTGTCGGGGTTGACGTTTTCGAGGCCGATGAAAACGCGGGTAACGCCGGCACGCTTTGCCTTTTCGATGAAATTCGGGATCTTGTGGCAGAGCGTGTCTACCTGGATCATCAGGCCGAGCGGAATACGGTCCTTCTCTCGCAGTTCGATCAGCCGGTCAAAGATCGGCTCCCATTCCTTGTTGCGGGCGAAATTATCGTCGGTGATGAAGAATTTGTGGACGCCCTGTGCCCAGTTCATCCGCACGAGCTTCTCGACGTCATCGGCCGAGCGGAAGCGCGACTTGCGCCCCTGCACGTTGATGATCGTGCAGAAGGAACATTGGTAGGGACAGCCGCGCCCGGCATCGAAGCTCGTGCTCAAGCCGAGCGTGCGTCCGACATTTTCCTTCGGCAGGAACGGGACGGGCGTGCCGCCAATGCCGGGCAGATCGTCCATGAAGTTGTAGATCGGCTCCAGCCGGCCCCTGGCCGCGTCGCACAGCACGGTATCAAGTCGACCCTCCGCCTCGCCTGCGAACATGGCAATGCCCATCTTCCGGCATGAGTCGAGGTCCACCGCCGTGCCTTCAAGCATGGCAATGCAGCCCGACACGTGAAAGCCGCCCATGGCAACCGGTATGCCGGCCTCACGGAATGGCAGCGCAATATCGAGGGCACGCGGATACTGGTTGGATTGGACACCCACAAGCGCCACCAGGCCAAAATTGTCGTGTCCGCCAAGCCGGCGCAGAAGGGCCGGAAAATCGATATGCGTATTCGTCTCGTCGATCGCTGTGATGTCGATCGCAACGTCCGGGCCGAGCACCTCACGCTCGGCGCAGTCAGCGGCAAGGCCATAGAGGGCGGCGAGTGAGTTCGAAGGGATCATCGGCCGCCACCAGCGGATCACGTAGCCATCGTCGTCATAGTGCGAGGGCTTGATCAGAATGAGTTGGAAGCGTCTCTTCTTGGCTTGCGAAACATGTGCCATGCTATCACTTTCGCGTTAGAGACGATGTCCCAGTTTAGCAGAGCCCCTTGGGCGCATCCAGACGTGCATTACGCCTGACCTGTCGCGGATGAACGGCCTCTCCTCCCTTCGAGGAGGCCCGCGGAGCGCGGACCGTCAACATGGTCCGACCACTTCTCTACTCCGGCTCCTCTGCCGCCAGCCGCAGCAACACCGCCCCCTCGCTCACCTGATCGCCCGGTGCGACCGGCACCGCCTCGACGAGGCCATCGCGCGGCGCGTTCAGCACCAGTTCCATCTTCATCGCCTCCATGGTGACGAGCGGATCGCCCTTGGCCACAGCGGTACCGGCGGCTACCGAGACGAGGCGCACGAGCCCGGGCATCGGGGCGGTCAGCACGTCGCCGCCGGCCTCCTCCTCGCCGTGCAGGCCGGCCGTCTCTTCCGTGTGGAAGAGATGGCTCGCCCCTTCCGCAAACAGCGTGATGGCGCGGCCGTCCCGGACCACGACGGCATCGACGACCCGGTCGCCGAAGTCGGCCAGAACGGTCCCGTCGCCATCGGAGCGAAGGAACGTCAGCGCGAGCAGCTCCCCGCTGCTTTCGACCTCGAAGTGGCGCCGGCCCGAGGGCGCGACCCGGATTTCCAGCGTTTCGCCCTCGTGTTCGACGAACACCGTTTGCCAGGCCGGTCCCCACAGGCGAAAGCCGCCGAGGCGGCTCCAGGGGTCGGTGTCCGTGGCAGGCTCCAGCAGGTCGAGGGCGGCGATCCCGGCAAGCGCACGCACCCGCGGATCGGCCGGCGGGTTCGGCAGGAGTGCTGCGGACTCGCGGCCGATCAGGCCGGTATCGATGTCGCCGGCCGCAAAATGCGGCTCCCGGCACAGCCGGTCGAGGAAGCCGGTATTGGTGGTCACGCCAGCGATCCGACACTGCGCCAGCGCCGCCGCGAGCCGGCCAAGTGCGGCGGCGCGGTCCGGGCCATGGGTGATCACCTTGGCGATCATCGGATCGTAGAAGGCGGTGATCTCGTCGCCGGCGCGCACGCCGGAATCGACACGAATGCCCTCGGGCGTATCGAAGCGCGCGAGCCGGCCGGTCGCGGGCAGGAACTCGCGGGCCGGGTTCTCGGCGTAGATCCGCGCCTCGAAGGCCCAGCCGTCGATGGCGAGGTCCTCCTGCCGCTTCGGTAGCGGCTCGCCGGCGGCGACGCGCAACTGCCACTCGACGAGATCGAGGCCGGTGATCGCCTCCGTCACCGGGTGCTCGACCTGGAGCCGCGTATTCATCTCCATGAAGAAGAACCGGTCGGCCCGGAGGCCGTCGGAGACGTCAGCGATGAATTCGACGGTGCCGGCGCCGCTGTAGCCGATCGCCTGGGCGGCGCGCACCGCGGCCGACCCCATCGCCTCGCGCATTTCCGTCGACATGCCGGGCGCCGGCGCCTCCTCGATCACCTTCTGATGGCGGCGCTGGGCCGAGCAGTCGCGCTCGAACAGGTGTACGACGTTGCCGTGGCTGTCGCCGAACACCTGCACCTCGATGTGCCGCGGCTTGGCCATGTATTTCTCCACCAGCACGCGGCCGTCACCGAACGACGCCTCGGCCTCGCGCTGCGCGCTGGCAAGGGCTGCGGCAAAATCCTTTGGCCACTCGACCTTGCGCATCCCCTTGCCGCCACCGCCGGCACGGGCCTTGATCAGCACCGGATAGCCGATCGCCTCGGCCCGGTCCGAAAGAAACGCCGGGTCCTGCTCCTCGCCGTGATAGCCCGGCACCACCGGCACGCCGGCCTCCTCCATCAACGCCTTGGCCGCGTCCTTCAGCCCCATGGCACGGATCGCCTTCGCCGAGGGACCGATGAACACCAGCCCCGCCGCCGCGACGGCTTCGACGAAGGCGGGGTTCTCGGACAGAAAGCCGTAACCCGGATGCACCGCCTCCGCGCCGCTCGCCCGGCAGGCGGCGATGACCGCCTCGATGTCGAGATAGCTCCGCGCCGCCTCCGCCGGGCCGATCCGGTAGGCCTCGTCCGCAAGTTCGACATGCAGGGCCCGGCGATCCGCATCCGAATAGACCGCAACGGTGGCGATGCCGAGCCTGCGGGCGGTGCGGATGATCCGGCAGGCGATTTCGCCGCGATTGGCGATCAGGATCTTCTTGAACATCATCTCTCCCGGCTATTGCGCAGCCACCGCCTCGACCTCGAGCAGCCAGCGGTCGTCGAAGATGCCGCTGATCACGACCGTCAGCGCCGGCGCGACGGCGCCGAGAAATTCGCTACGAATTTCCCGGTTCTGTGTCGCATATTGCCGGTCGGCGAGGTAGGTCGTGACCTTGACCAGGTCGGACTTCTCCATTCCCGCCGCCTTGAGCTGCGCATCGACATTGCGCCACACCAGCCGCTTGACCGCCTCGAGCACGACCGCCTGCGAGTAGCCGCCATGCGGGTCAGGTGCGTTCCTGGCGTTGACATTTTCCCGTTTCATGATCGTCCTCCAGGTGTTGGATCTAGGATCAGGACCTACATGCGGAACAGGCCGAACCGGGTCGGTTCGATCGGGGCGTTGAGGGCGGCCGAGAGCGATAGCCCGAGCACGTCGCGGCTCTTACGCGGATCGACGATGCCGTCGTCCCAGAGCCGCGCCGAGGCATAGAGCGGATGGCTCTGGCGCTCGAACATCTCGATCGTCGGCCGTTTGAACTCGGCCTCGTCGGCCGCCGACCAGCTCTTGCCGCTGCGCTCGATGCCCTCGCGCCGCACCGTCGCCAGCACGCCGGCCGCCTGCTCGCCGCCCATCACGGCGATGCGGCTGTTCGGCCAGGTCCAGAGGAAGCGCGGCGAATAGGCCCGCCCGCACATGCCGTAGTTGCCGGCGCCGTAGGAGCCGCCGATCAGCATGGTGATCTTCGGCACGTTCGTCGTCGCCACCGCCGTCACCAGCTTGGCGCCGTGCTTGGCAATGCCGTCGGCCTCGTATTTGCGCCCGACCATGAAGCCGGTGATGTTCTGCAGGAAGACCAGCGGCACCGAACGCTGCGTGCACAGTTCGATGAAATGCGCCCCCTTCAACGCCGCTTCCGAGAACAGCACGCCGTTGTTCGCGAGGATGCCGACCGGCAGGCCGTGGATCGCGGCAAAGCCGCAGACAAGCGTCGTGCCGAAGCGCGCCTTGAACTCGTCGAAGCGCGAGCCGTCGACGAGGCGGGCGATCACCTCGCGCACGTCGTAGGGGATTTTTGTGTCGGCCGGCACGATGCCCAGGATCTCCTCGGGATCGTAGAGCGGCGGCTCGCCTTTGCCCTTTTCCGGCAGAACCGGCTTGCGGGCGTTGAGGTTGGCGGCGATCCGCCGGGCGATCGCCAGCGCCTGCCGGTCGTCGCGCGCCAGATGGTCGGCGACGCCGGAAAGCCTCGTGTGGACGTCGCCGCCGCCGAGGTCCTCGGCTGTCACGACCTCGCCGGTCGCCGCCTTCACCAGCGGCGGCCCGGCGAGGAAGATCGTGCCCTGGTTCTGGACGATCACCGTCTCGTCGCTCATCGCCGGCACATAGGCGCCGCCCGCCGTGCAACTGCCCATGACGACGGCGATCTGGGCAATACCCTTCGCCGACATCTGCGCCTGGTTGTAAAAGATGCGGCCGAAGTGGTCGCGGTCGGGAAACACCTCGTCCTGGTTCGGCAGGTTGGCGCCACCCGAATCGACCAGATAGAGGCAGGGTAGCCGGTTCGCTTCCGCGATCTCCTGCGCCCGCAGGTGCTTCTTCACGGTGATCGGATAATAGGTGCCGCCCTTCACCGTCGCGTCGTTGCAGACGATCATGCACGCCTGGCCGGCGACGCGGCCGATGCCGGCGATCAGGCCGCCGCCCGGCGAGGCGCCGTCATAGAGGCCATGGCCGGCCGCGATGCCGATCTCCAGGAAGGGCGAACCGGGGTCGAGCAGTTGCGCCACCCGGTCGCGCGGCAAGAGCTTGCCCCGCCCAAGATGCCGCTCGCGCGCCTTTGCCCCGCCGCCCTCGAAGGCGATGTCTGCCGCCGCTTCCGCGGTGGCGATCGCCGAAAGCATCGCCTGCCGGTTGGCCTCGAAGGTTTCGCCGCGCGGGACAACGTTCGACTTCAGCACCGCCATCACGCGGTCTCCTGGAAGATTTCACGGCCGATCAGCATGCGCCGGATCTCCGAGGTGCCGGCGCCGATCTCGTAGAGCTTGGCGTCGCGTAGCAGCCGCCCGGTCGGGTAGTCGTTGATGTAGCCGTTGCCGCCGAGCGCCTGGATCGCCTGCAAGGCAGCTTGCGTCGCCTGTTCGGCGGCGTAGAGGATGCAGCCGGCGGCGTCCTTGCGGGTGGTCTCGCCGCGGTCGCAGGCGGCGGCCACCGCATAGACATAGGCGCGCGCGGAATTGAGCGCCACATACATATCGGCCACCTTGCCCTGCAGGAACTGGAACTCGCCGATCGGCCGCTCGAACTGGCGACGCTCGTGCACATAGGGCACGACAACGTCGAGGCAGGCGGCCATGATGCCGAGCGATCCGCCGGACAGCACCACGCGCTCGTAGTCGAGCCCCGACATCAGCACGTTGACCCCGCGCCCCTCCCCGCCCAGCACGTTCTCGGCCGGTACTTCGCAGTCAGCAAACACCAGTTCGCAGGTGTTGGAGCCGCGCATGCCGAGCTTGTCGAGTTTTTGCGCCGTGGAGAAGCCGGCAAAGCCCTTCTCGACCAGAAACGCGGTGATGCCGCGCGGACCGGCGTCCGGATCGGTCTTGGCATAGACGACCAGCACGTCGGCATCGGGACCGTTGGTGATCCACATTTTGTTGCCGTTCAAGACGTAGCGGTCACCCTTCTTCTCGGCGCGCAGCTTCATCGACACGACGTCGGAGCCCGCGCCCGGCTCCGACATGGCGAGCGCGCCGACATGCTCGCCGGCAATCAGCTTCGGCAGGTATTTTGCCCGCTGCGCGTCCGTGCCGTTGCGCATGATCTGGTTGACACAAAGGTTGGAGTGGGCGCCGTAGCTGAGCCCCACCGAGGCCGAGGCGCGGCTGATCTCCTCCATCGCGACGCAATGGGCGACATAGCCCATGCCCGCGCCGCCATACTCCTCCGACGCGGTGATGCCGAGCAGGCCGAGATCGCCCATTTGCCGCCAGAGCGCGAGCGGAAAGGCGTTGCTGCGGTCGATGTCGGCCGCGATCGGCGCGATCCGTTCGGTGGCGAAGCGGCGCACGGTCTCCCGTAGCGCCTCGATGTCCTCGCCGAGACCGAAGCTCATTCCGGCTGTATACATGGTCAGGTCCTCCACCTGAGGACGCCCTGGGATGGACGCACGGTACTGCCGGATGGAAAGAGGAACGCAAACGACGGCGGCGCCCCACCAGTGCTATTTCTGCGAATCCGGCAACGCCCCTCCCAAAGCGTCAACATGGGAACAGGGTGCCATTTTCCGGCAAAGAGTGCGATCCCCATTTTATCCACCCGGCATTTTGGAGCCGCGAGCCGCGGAAATCCGGAGCTTGCGGGAAATCTCCAGATGACAATGAAAAAAGCCTCACAAATGCTATTGACGCCGCGCAGCTTTTTTGGTCTATGCGCCCACATCGGATGGGCGTGTAGCTCAGCGGGAGAGCACTACGTTGACATCGTAGGGGTCACAGGTTCAATCCCTGTCACGCCCACCATCCAATTCTCTGAAAACGTTGAGAAATCCGCTTCGGCGGATTTTTCCGTTTCAGGGGCATTTCGGCTGACTGACGGCTCCGCTGAACCGGGTTTTTCTGTTCACGCTTCCGACGCGTCCAACCATTCGCCCCCACTCTGCTTCGGCCTGCTCGTCAGCGATATCGCTGCGGCCGACACCCCAACAAAAGCCGGCGATCACCTCTAGCGGATCGAAGATTAGCCGCGAGGCTAGCACAGATCACTGTCCGACCCGGGCGCTGCAACCCCCTGCCGGCGTTGTGTCAAGACGGGTTATACCTTGACTTGCCATCGTGTAGTTTCCGCCACTTCACCGACTTTGGCGGATTTCCCAAGAATGACAACGCCATTAATTCAGAGTGAAAACCATACTGCCCGATCAATCAATGTCGATTGATCAAACTGCATTACCAATGACTCTTTAATATTGAAAAAAACTAAGTATAATAAACATTCTTTTACTGCACGAATGCTCCCTACATCGCACACGCCTACAGATGAGGCGAAAATTTGGAGGAATGCAGTTATGGCTTTGAAAGGAATCGGTGCAAATCTGATCGGCAGCGGCACTCAAGTTAATCTTGGCACGACCGATGACGCCTATATTGCCGAAAATGTGCTTGTTTCTTCAAGCGATTCAACGGCCGTTTATGGTACCGGTAGCGGACACAGTGTTTACGTCGACGGCACAATTGCTAGCCTCGTGACTGCCATAACTCTCGGCAGCCTCTCTTCGAGCGACCAGCTCTTAATCATCGGGCAAGCAGGTAAAATCAGAAATTTTGCATACACTGCCGTAACTATCTACGGCTTCGACAGCACAGTCGAAAACTACGGAAGCATCTGGTCTGCCGGCGATGGTGTCTACATGAGAGGGCCATCGACCTCGACCACGTCAAAGCTTTTCAATTCCGGAACGATAGAAGCAGGAGACGCGGCGATCTGGCGTGCCTTGGACTCCACCGAGACGCTGGAAGTCATCAACTCGGGTACCATCAAAGGCGGACAATACGCAATCTACAGCAACGTCTTCAATGCGCCCGCAATCGAAAAAATTACGAACACCGGCAAGATCATCGGCAACATCAACCTCAACTCGGGCAACGACGTTTATGACGGCACCAGCGGCCGGCTGACCGGAACGATTTTCGGCGGCACGGGCAACGATACGCTGCGCGGCGGTATCGACAACGATAGGTTCGATGGTGAGGACGGCCACGACAAGCTCTATGGCGGAAAAGGCAATGACACGCTGAATGGTGGCGCCGGCGACGATATTCTCGCCGGGGGCGACGGTATGGACACCCTCTACGGCGGCCTTGGGAAGGACACGCTCACCGGCGGAACCGGCAAAGACACCTTCGTCTTCAAGAGCCTTCAGGAAAGTACGGTCAGCGCCGCCGGCCGCGACTTGATCAAGGACTTTTCCCGTGCCGAGGGCGACAAGATCCACCTGAAATCGATTGATGCCAGTACGAAAGCGAGCGGCGATCAGGCTTTCAAGTTCATCGGCACGGAGAAATTCCACAAGGCGGCCGGTGAACTTCGCTACGAGATCAAGTCCGGTGACACCTACATCCAGGGCGACGTCAACGGCGACGGCAAGGCGGACTTCTCCATCGCACTCGACCTCAGCCTCGCCATGAAAGCGTCCGACTTCATCCTCTGACGAACGGTGGTCGAGAGGCTTCAATGTCATGCCTGCGCTGCCTGTGAAAACGGTGGCGCAGGCTGCTATATTCAACGCTCGCCTTCTCCGACCGGCTTATCGTAGAGCAGATGCCGCCTAAGCCGTGTTACCGGGCGCGTGACCGGCGGCGGCAAGGCCGGCTTCTCGATCAGCGCGACCTCAGCCTGACCATGCGCAGGGCAGGCTTCGCTCTCTGGGGCCGAAGCCTGCGGTCGTCTCTGGAGAAGGACCAGCGCCGGCATCGATGTGCACACGGTCGGTTGACGAAAGGTTGTCGGTCGCGTTCAAGGTTTCGCGGACAACTGTTGCCCTTTGTCTTTTTCGCGCAAGGTCGCCAGAAAATGAGATCCATGAAACGAGGCTCGACCGGCAGCCGCCCCGAAGATCAGTTTCACCAGGCGATGCTGGCGCTCTACGACGCCTGCGCCGCGCTCGGCTTCCGGCCGGTGCTGTTCCGGCGCTACGTGATTTTGAACGGGGGCGTCGCCGCAGCCAAGGAATTGGTCTTCAAGCCGGGCACGACCGGACTGGAGCGCCTCATCGACCTCGGCAGGACGGAGCTTTCGATGGAGGCAACGATGTTGCAGCCGGACTTTCAGGCACTCTTTTCCCCCGACGAGTTGAAGGAAGCGCGCCAACGGCTGGCGAATGCCAACCGCTCGCGTTCGCGCGGCCGCCTGACCGCGCAACCCACTGAACGACAAACGAAGCCGGATTGAGCGCTTTTTTCACGAAAGGCTCGGCACCAAGGCTTCGACGGGGTAACGCGATACTCATTCCCGCACGTCGAGCGCCTTGGGCCGATCTCGTGAAATCTTTTGTGACGCCCCATCCTGCCGGACAAACTGGCGCCTGGCCGCCACCGATCAGGCGCAGAGACGATCGTTTGCGGCGATCGGGCGTGACCGGCCGCGCAAGGCGTCGTCGCGCCCCTGCGAGCGAGCCTCGGCGATGATGACGGCGATCGTGTCGGTGATGATGCGGCAGCAGTCCGGCGACATGGCCGGCAACAGAAAGTTCGGATCGGTAGCCTGCATCTTCGCCAGGGTACTGCCAAGCAGCGCCCCCCATTCCTCCGGCGTTCGAGCCATGGAATTCCCCTTTGCGCGTGACTTTGTCGGCTGCTTTATGTGTTTATGATATACACAACTTCACACACATTGCCACAAAAATGTGGGAACTTGGCGTTAATGCAACCGATTGTCGGCCCTTGTCAGCGCTCAAGGTCGAATCGAAACGCAGCGCCGATAGCTGGACCCCGCAGGCTTCGTTCACGCCCCAACCCGATCGCGTAAAAGCGGATCCGCGCGCTCTGCTTCGAGTCTCTGTTCGCTTCGCGTCTAAATCCCGAAACCGCTGCAAACTCTTGGGCGTCGGGGTTGTGCACAAATCCAACCGGTAGGTGATGGAACGAACGGCGCCGGCGAACTAACGCCTCGGCGCGTCCCCGCACGGCGCGGAAATCCCAAATGGGAGTGTCTCATGGCTTTTCGGCTGGCAATCTCCGCAATGCCGGAGCGATTTACTGCGCCGGCGCGGCCGGCTGCTCCGCCTGGTCGAAGACCAGCCCGCGGTCCGGACCGCCGCCGATCCGTTGCTGCTGCGGCGTCAGCGTCAGCAGGTCGATGGGCGTTGCAACCGTCGTCGCCGCGATCCTGCCGATCCCGCCCGTGGTGCCGGCGACCACGGCGGTGATGCCCTCGCCGAGCGATATGTTCGAATCCGTCAGCGTCTGGCCGTTGACGAGCCGCTCGCCGATCAACTGAACGATCTGCGGGCTCTCGGCGAATTTGCCGTGCGCGAGGCGATCGCCGGACTTCACCTTGGTCAGGTCGACGACCGTGATGCCGGCCTTTTCGAACTGCGCGCGGTAGGGCTCATCGGCCGGGTTGATCTGACCGAGCCGCTGTATGTCGCCCGAGATGAACCGCGACAGGGCGAGCGCCTTGTCGTCCTGGGCGACGAAGATGGTGAAGTTCGGTTTCTTGCCGCCGAGTTCCGACCATTGCCGCGCGAAGACGTCGATGTCGATGTCGGGCGAGGCGAGAACGACATTCTCGATTTTCGGCGCGACCCGGCCGTCGCGGATCGACATCTGCCGCAGGGATTCCATCGCCAGCCACGTGCCCATCGAATGGGCGAGGATTGTAATGTCCTTGACGCCCTTGTCGTCCTGGAGAACGTGCAGCAGCCGCTCCAGGCCGCTGCGGGAGTAGTTCGTGCTCTCCTTGTCGTAGTTATAGTCGAACACCCTGGCACGCGAGGGCCAGGTGAACAGGACCGGCGTCACGTCCGCTTTCGAATCGTGGACGATCTGGGCAAAGCGGAAGACGGCGTCCTCGTAGCGGTTGTTGAAGCCATGCACGAAGACCATCACATGGCCGTTCCGGTTGTGCGCGCGGAACCACCCCTCGCCGGCTTCGATCGACGACAGCTGCTCCACCCGCAAGACCGCGAAATCCGTCGCCGGATCGGGCGGCATCTTTGTCGGCCACTGGACGGAGCCGACCTTGCGCTTGCTGGCGGGCGGGATCGAGACGGCGATATCGGTCAGGTAGGGATGGGCGCTGCGTTCGCCGGAAAAGAGCGTGTTCGGGTCGCCGGAGGGCAGGCGGGTGGTCGCGACCAGCATGTCGACGGTCGAGGTGCCCGGCACGGGGGCGGTCTCGGTGATCGGCGTCATGTAGCCCTTCTTGCCGCCACAAGCCGCCAGAGCCACCGAAAGAGACAGGACGACTGCTACATGCCACGCACAACGCATTCCGGCACTCCCCCTGATCTTGCCGCACGATGGCGACCTCCTCGACCCCCGCTTGCCGGCGGAACGGCCGCATCCCCATACAAGAATTAACGGGCGTTACCCCGGCAGGCAATCAGATATCGCGGCCCGGGCATCACTCGGCACCATTGGCGCGGCACACCGCTGCGTTTCAGACACAGGTGAAGCGCGGGGCAAGCGCGCTCGCCCCGTTAGTGTCGCCGCGCGCTCGCCTCACCACTCGGCGACGCTGCCGTCGGCATGCCGCCAGACCGGATTGCGCCAGCGATGGCCTTCCTTGGCGCGCTCGATCACATAGGCCTCGTCCACCTCGATGCCGAGGCCGGGGCCTTGCGGGATCGACACGAAGCCGTCGGCGTAGTGGAACACCTCCTTGTTGGCGATGTAGTCGAGGATGTCGTTGCCCTGGTTGTAGTGGATGCCGAGGCTCTGTTCCTGGATGAAGGCGTTGTAGGCGACGGCGTCGACCTGCAGGCAGGCGGCAAGCGCGATTGGCCCGAGCGGGCAATGCGGCGCCAGCGCCACGTCGTAGGCCTCGGCCATCGCCGCGATCTTGCGGCATTCGGTGATGCCGCCGGCGTGCGACAGGTCCGGCTGGATGATGTCGACATAGCCGTCCGAGAGCACCGACTTGAAGTCCCAGCGCGAATAGAGCCGTTCACCCAGGGCGATCGGCGTCGAGCAGTGGTTGGCGATCTCCTTCAGCGTCTCCCTGTTTTCGGAGAGCACCGGCTCCTCGATGAACATCAGCTTGTAGGGCTCAAGCTCCTTCGCCAGCACCTTTGCCATCGGCTTGTGGACGCGGCCATGGAAATCGACGCCGATGCCGATATGCGGGCCGATCGCCTCGCGAATGGTGGCGATGGTCTCGACCGCCTTTTCCACCTTGTCCCAGGTATCGACGATCTGCATTTCCTCGCAGCCGTTGAGCTTGATCGCCTTGAAGCCGCGGGCGACGACCTCCCTGGCGTTGTTGGCGACGTCGGAAGGCCGGTCGCCGCCGATCCAGGAATACACCTTGATGCGGTCGCGGCACTGGCCGCCGAGCAGCGCATGGATCGGCTGGCCGTAGGCCTTGCCCTTGATGTCCCACAGCGCCTGGTCAATGCCGGCGAGCGCCGACATGTGCACGGCGCCGCCGCGATAGAAGCCGCCGCGATACATCACCTGCCAATGGTCCTCGATCAGCATCGGGTCCTTGCCGACGAGATAGTCGGCAAGTTCGTGCACGGCCGCCTCGACCGTCAGCGCCCTCCCCTCGACGACCGGCTCGCCCCAGCCGGTGATGCCCTCGTCGGTCTCGATCTTCAGGAACAGCCAGCGCGGCGGGACGATGTAGGTGGTCAGCTTGGTGATCTTCATGGTCGCGAGGTCCGTTCGAAGGAGGATTGGAGTGCTTGGGCTGTCGGCATGGCCGCCAGTTCACGGGCTTATGTTCACGGAGGTTCGGGCGCCTGGCCGCGCTGGCGCATCGCCGGTGCCAGGTCGCGGGCGGCCAGGTCGAGCATCCGGTGCGAGCAGGCGCGGGCCGCCTCCTTGTCGCGCAGGCGCAGCGCCTCGACCAGTTGGCGATGGACGTCCAGCGCCTCGTCGCGGCGATCGACGACCTCGTTGGAGCGAAGCAGCGAATACCTCAGCGCCGCATGGATGATGGCGGCGAGCTGATGGAACACCAGGTTGTGGCTGGCCTTCAGCAGGATCTCGTGGAACTGCACGTCGGCGCGGGTAAAGGCCTCGGTGTCGTCGTCGGCATCAGCATCACGCATGCGCACCCAGGCGGCTTCCAGGTCGGCGATCTCCTGGGCGGTGGCGCGCTCGGCCGCGAATTCGGCAGCGACCGGCTCGACGGTGCGGCGCGTCTCGAGGATGCAGCCGAGAAGATCAAGCTCCTGGATGCGCGGCCCCATCCATTCGAGGACCTGCGCGTCGAGAATGTTCCATTCCGCTTTCGCACAGACCACCGTGCCGACGCGCGGGCGGCTATGGACCAGCCCCTTGGTGGCGAGAACCTTCAGTGTTTCGCGGATCACCGTGCGGCTGACGCCATACAGGTCACACAGATCGTTTTCCTTGGGCATCACGCTGCCGACGGGGTAGCGCTCGGAACAAATGTCGAGGCCGATGGCGGCGGTGACGTTCTTCTGCACGCGCGGCCGCCTGACCTGCTGCGCCTCGCCAGCCGCCCTGCCGTCAATCTCGAACTGTCCGCTCTTCCTAGCCACCCTACCCCGCTCCAGATTACCGCCCGATTACTCCGGCCGCATTCTGCCGCATCCTGCCGCATCCTGCCGCATCCTGCCGCAACGTATTTCATCATACAATACTCGTCTAGTGTATGATGAATTGCGGCCTGACTGCGGGGCGCCTGCAACGCTGTCGATTTTGCCGGCATTGTGCATAATGCGCCGATCCATGCTGCAGGAGTGTGCGATGCCAGCCGAAATGCCCGCCGTCCTCGTCCTCAACCCCAAAGACAATGTCGGCGTGGTACCGGCCAATCTCGATGCCGGGCGTCCACTGTTGAATGGTGTGGTCGCCGCCGAGCGGATACCGCGCGGGCACAAGGTGGCCCTTGCGCCAATCGCAGAAGGCGCGCCGGTGCTGAAGTACGGGCAGATCATCGGCCATGCGACGCGGCCGATCCGACCGGGTGAGCATGTCCATCTGCAGAACCTTGCGATCCACGACGTCGCGCTGAAGCACGAATTCTGCGTCGACAATGCCCCGCCGCAGATGGTGGCGGAACTCGAGCGCCGCAGCTTCGACGGCTACGACCGCGGCAACGGCCGCATCGGCACGCGCAACTATATCGGCATTCTGTCGACGGTGAACTGTTCCGCCACGGTCTCGCGCTACGTCGCCGAGCACTATGCGCGAAAATTCCGCGAGATCGGCCGCGACAATATCGACGGCGTGGTGGCGCTGACCTACGGTGGCGGCTGCGCGCTGAACCTGAAATCCGAGGGCGGCCGCATCCTCACCCGCACCTTCAAGGGCTACGCGAAGAATCCGAACTTCGGCGGCATTCTGATGATCGGGCTTGGCTGCGAGACGTTCCAGTACGGCCCGCTGGTCGAGGAGGCGGGCTTGGAGGAAGGCAAAACCTTTCGCACCATGATGATCCAGAACCAGGGCGGCACGCGCAAGACGATCGAGGCCGCCTGCGAAATGATCGACGACATGCTGCCCGACGTGAGCGCGATCCGCCGCACGCCGCAGCCGCTGTCCGGCATCAAGCTGGCGCTCGAATGCGGCGGCTCGGACGGCTATTCCGGCATCTCCGCCAACCCCGCACTCGGCATCGCCTCCGATCTTCTGGTCAAGGAAGGGGCGACCACCGTCCTTTCGGAAACGCCGGAGATCTACGGCGCCGAGCACCTGCTCACCCGCCGCGCCGCCCGGCCAGAGGTGGCCGAGAAACTTCTGTCGCGCATCGACTGGTGGCGTGAGTACACGGCGAGGAACGATGCCGAACTGAACAACAATCCCTCGCACGGCAACAAGGCCGGGGGACTGACGACGATCCTGGAAAAGTCGCTCGGCGCCGTCGCCAAGGGCGGCTCGATGCCGCTCAACGCCGTCTATGAATATGCGGAAGAGGTGAAGGAAAGCGGCTTCGTCTTCATGGACACGCCCGGTTATGACCCCGCCGCCGTCACCGGCCAGATCGCCGGCGGCTGCAACCTTGTCGCGTTCACCACCGGCCGCGGCTCGGTCTCCGGCTACAAACCCGCTCCCTGCATCAAGATCGCCACCAACACGCCCATGTACGAGCACATCAAGGAGGACATGGACATCAACTGCGGCACGATCGTCGACGGCACCGAGACGATCGAACAGGCCGGTCGCCGCATCTTCGAATTCGTCATCGACACAGCCTCGGGCAAAAAGACCGCCAGCGAAGCCTTCGACTACGGTGACAACGAGTTCGTGCCCTGGCAGGTCGGCGCGATCACATGACGGCCCTTTGGGAGGGGAGTTAGGCCTCAAATCGTTGCACGGCAATGCTTGACACGGCGGCTGTCAGGGCGTTCCGTGGTCAACGCGAAAGGCTCTCAGCACCAGCGGTTGACTGAGAACGTCCACGATACTGGAGGGACGATTCAATGCCGACGATTATTGCCCACCACAACATCACCAAAGGCGCGCAACACTGGCTCAACTCACCGAAGCGCACGGAGTTTTTTGGCCAACTTGGCATAAAGAGCGTTCGGACTTTCGTCGACCCGCGGGATCCAACCCGCGTGGCCATACTGATGGACGTCCCGGACATGGACGCCCTCGAAAAGGCCATGCAGAGCAACGCCGCTGCCGAGGCGATGGCCTTTGACGGCGTGGTGCCGGAATCCCTGGTGATCCTCGTCGAGTCGTAATTTTTCAGCAGTGTGCCGCGACCTTCGCGTTCTCACGTCCATCCGCAACAGGATCGGACGGCGGGTAAGGCTTTGGGCCGCGTCGGTTTCTGGCTCGAATGATCCCCCGGAAATTGGGAGTATGCGGGTGGCTGAACGGCCACCCGCATCGACGCTCCGCTAATTCCCCGGCTTGTTCTTGATCGCGTCGTCGATCTGCTTCTTGACGGCATCGAGGTTGAAGGAGGCCGGGTCCTGCATCGGCGGGTAATCGACCGCCGTAAGCGCCAGTTTCTTGACCTCATCCTGCACCGAGACGAACCGCCAGAACTCGCGAGCATAGAAGTCGTTCATGTAGCCGCCACCCAGATCATTGAGGCTCTGGCCGCCGATCGACGGCGTTCTTTCGAAGGGATCCTGGCGAATATTGACCATGGTGGGCATGTCGGTCGTCACCTTCGCTCCGGGCCACCCTTCCGGCTGCTGATAGAACTGGAACTTGAAGTCACCGATCCGAATGGCACCGAGCTGCGGGCCTCCGAAGTAGAAGAACTCCTGGCGCGCCGACGGCCCTTTCCCGGTCAGCAGGTCAATCTGGTTGTAGCCGTCGAGGTGGTTCTTGTAGGTACGATCGCCGAGTTGCACGCCCTTCAGCAACTGGTCGGTGATGTCCGGGTTTCCTGCCGCTGCAAGCAGCGTCGGGAACCAGTCCAGCGCCGAGAATATACCGTTCTCGACCGTGCCGGCCTTGACCTTACCCGGCCACCGGATGATCGCCGGAGCGCGGAAGCCACCTTCCATCACGGTTCCCTTTGTTCCCTTGAACGGCGTCATGCCGCCGTCGGGCCAGGTGAACACTTCCGCGCCGTTGTCGGTGGTGAAGATGACGATGGTGTTGTCGGCTTCACCCGAATCCGCAATGCACTTCATGAGGGCGCCGACGCTATCGTCGAGCTGGGCAATGCCGGCTTCCTCAAGCCCGTAGTTGGTGTCGCTGTTCATGAGCGCCTGGTATTTGGGTGACAGGAAGGTCCAGACGTGCATGCGCGTCGTGTTGTGCCAGAGGAAGAATGGTTTGCCGTCCGTCTTGGCCTTGTCCATGAAGTCGCAGGAAGCCTTGACCAGCACCTCGTCGAAGGTGGTCATGTCGTATTTGGCCTTGGGCATGATGTCGTGCATGTTGGGCACATTGGTCATGTCCGGGTATGGCGCCAGCGGACCTTCGTCAACGATCCGCTGCTTGCCGATCTTGCCCCAACGCGGCATCTCGGAGGTGTCGTCAGTATCCGACGCGAAGCTATGCACCAGGTTTCTGGGGCCGACCTTGTCGCGGTAGGACTGGTCGTTCGGGAACGAATACCAGTACGGGTCCGACATCGCATCGAGGTGATACAGATATCCAAAAAATTCATCGAAGCCATGCAGCGTCGGCAGATACTTGTTGAGGTCGCCGAGGTGGTTCTTGCCGAACTGGCCGGTCGCGTAGCCCTGCACCTTCAGGGCAGAGGCGATGGTGGCCGCCTTGTCGGGCATGCCGACGTCCGCACCCGCCTGGCCGACCGTCGTCAATCCGGTGCGCAGCGGGATCTCGCCGGTGATGAAGCTCGCCCGCCCGGCGGTGCAGCTCGCTTCGGCATAGTAGTCGGTGAACATCATGCCCTCTGAGGCCAGCTTGTCGAGGTTCGGCGTCTTTCCGGACATGATCCCGCGGTGATAGGCCCCGAGATTGAACCAGCCGACATCGTCGCCCATGATCACGACGATGTTGGGTTTCGCCGGCTCCTGCGCTACGGCAGGCGCCGCGACAATTGTGGCGAGTGCTGATGATAGCAGTCCAACATATAGCTTCTGCATGACATTCATGGTTCACGCTCCTCTTGAGGCTGCTAAGTCAAAGGAAAGCGCACGTCGTCCATTACCCCGGAGCCATAGGTCCGGAGTGGAGAACGACCGACATTATGCTATGTATGCTCTCGCAAGTACCAAAGGACGCTTTCGTTATGCGCCCGTGGTGCTCACTGCCAAAGATTTTCCCCTCAGGGACAAACAAGACCTCGTCTCTAACAGCCTGTATATCATACCCGGTCATTCCCGTCAGCATTGTTTCATCGAAGCCCTCGCGGTGCGGCTGTCCTGGCTTTCCACCTCGCTCCCGATGACGCGCCAGTTCGAAGGCGCACATCCGACGAATTCCCCGCCGACAACGATCGTTAACGCGCCGCCTGCGACAGGAAATTCCGCGTTGCGGCGCAAATAATGTCATTCCTTTCGTGACGCGGCGGGGGATTTGCGGTAGGGAACCCCTGACCCGGCAGGAATGGCGGCGCGCACGCCGCGGATCCGTGCCCGACTGTCAATCCCTGCCCGACTGGAAGTGAGGAACCATCGATGCCAGCCTATCGCTCCCGAACCACCACCCACGGCCGCAACATGGCCGGCGCCCGCGGCCTGTGGCGCGCCACAGGCATGAAGGATTCGGATTTCGGTAAGCCGATTATCGCGGTGGTGAATTCCTTCACCCAGTTCGTGCCCGGCCACGTGCACCTGAAGGACCTCGGCCAGCTCGTCGCCCGCGAGATCGAAGCGGCCGGCGGCGTCGCCAAGGAATTCAACACGATCGCCGTCGACGACGGTATCGCCATGGGCCACGACGGCATGCTCTATTCGCTGCCTTCGCGCGAGATCATTGCCGACAGCGTCGAGTACATGGTCAACGCGCATTGCGCCGACGCCATGGTCTGCATCTCCAACTGCGACAAGATCACCCCCGGCATGCTGAATGCCGCCATGCGCCTGAACATCCCGTCCGTCTTCGTCTCCGGCGGCCCGATGGAGGCTGGCAAGGTCGTGCTGCACGGCAAGACCCAGGCGCTCGACCTCGTCGACGCCATGGTCGCCGCTGCCGACGACAGCGTCTCCGATGAGGACGTCAAGGCGATCGAGCGCTCCGCCTGCCCGACCTGTGGCTCGTGCTCGGGCATGTTCACCGCCAATTCGATGAACTGTCTGACCGAGGCGCTCGGCCTGTCGCTGCCAGGCAACGGCTCGACGCTCGCCACCCACGCCGACCGCAAGCGCCTGTTCGTCGAGGCCGGGCACCTGATCGTCGACCTCGCCCGCCGCTACTACGAGCAGGAAGACGAGAGCGTGCTGCCGCGCAACATCGCCAACAAGAAGGCTTTCGAGAACGCCATGTCGCTCGATATCGCCATGGGCGGTTCGACCAACACCGTGCTGCACATCCTAGCGGCGGCCTACGAGGGCGGGATCGAGTTCACGCTCGACGACATCGACCAGCTGTCGCGCAAAGTCCCTTGCCTCTCCAAGGTCGCCCCGGCCAAGGCCGACGTGCACATGGAGGACGTCCACCGTGCCGGCGGCATCATGCGCATCCTCGGCGAACTCGAGCGCGGCGGCCTGATCCACCGCGACAGCCCGACCGTGCATGCCGCGACCCTTGGCGACGCCATCGACCGCTGGGACATCAGCCGCACCAGCAGCGAGACGGTCCGCACCTTCTTCCGGGCGGCGCCGGGCGGCATCCCGACCCAGGTTGCCTTCAGCCAGGAAGCCCGCTGGGACGAGCTCGACGCCGACGGCGAGAACGGCGTCATCCGCTCGGTCGAGCACCCCTTCTCCAAGGACGGGGGCCTTGCGGTCCTGAAGGGCAATATCGCGCTCGACGGCTGCATCGTGAAGACGGCCGGCGTCGATGAATCGATCCTGAAGTTCACCGGCCCGGCGGTCGTCTTCGAAAGCCAGGACGCGGCGGTGAAGGGCATCCTCGGCGGCGAGGTCAAGGCCGGCGACGTCGTCGTCATCCGCTACGAAGGCCCGAAGGGCGGCCCCGGCATGCAGGAAATGCTCTATCCGACGAGCTACCTGAAGTCGAAGGGCCTCGGCAAGGCCTGCGCGCTGGTCACCGACGGCCGCTTCTCCGGCGGCACCTCGGGGCTGTCGATCGGCCACGCCTCGCCGGAAGCGGCGCAAGGCGGCGCGATCGGCCTTGTGCGCCAGGGCGATATCATCGAGATCGACATCCCGAACCGCACGATCAACCTGGCGGTGTCGGAAACCGAACTCGCCGCCCGCCGCGCCGAACAGGACAAGCTCGGCTGGAAGCCGGCGCAGCCGCGCAAGCGCAACGTCACGACGGCGCTGAAGGCCTACGCCGCCTTCGCCAGCTCCGCCGACCTCGGCGCCGTGCGCATCCTGCCGGAATAATCGTCCCGCGCGATATCAGACACGTTTGAAGGGCCGCTGAGCAAAACCAGCGGCCCTTTTGCCACTCGCAAAGGGCTCACGCCTCTCCGCCCCTCATTGAGCAGTCTCCAACGTCTTCGTCATGCCGGACTTGATCCGGCATCCAGTCAGCGCAAGTCCTTGCGCACGAAAGACTTTTTTGCCGTGGGCGCAGCATTGCTCGATCCCGGCTCAAGGCCGGGATGACGGAAGGAGGGCGTTCGCGACTCTGTAAGGACGCAGAGGGAAGATGGTGAAACCGAAACAGCCGAACCTTGCGCCGGCTGTGTCAGCTTTCAGTCCACGCCTCCCTCAAGCATAATGCCGCGACGCTCGACGAAATCCGCCATGGCGCGGTCCTCGACCTGGGACAGCTGGATATTGCGGATGGTCGTGGTCATTCGATCGGCAATCAGCTTGCTGGTCAGCGTGTAGATCGCGCCGCGCGCCAGCTTCGCCGCGAACTCCTCTTCCGACTTGCTGTAGTAGTGGTTCAGTTGCAGGAAGGCATTGGAGTAGAAGCCCGGCTGTTCGCGCTCCTTGCCCGCAGCCCGCTTGCCGGCGTCATTGCAGGCGATGTTGCCGTATGAGCGCGTCTTGAAACTGTGAACACTGGCCTGGACCACCTCACTCGGATCGACAATGCATTTGAAATTGCTCGCGTGCTTCAGCCGGCTCATCGGGTCCGCGCTGCGCATCGTGTAGCTGACCGTCACCGGGGCGTCCGGTTTCGTCTTGTGGCCGCTCGTGCCGAACATGTGCCAGGGCAGGGCAACATTCGGAAAGCCGCCGGTCGCGGCAAGCGCTTCGTCGACGGTCGATCCCTGCTTCGGCAAGAGGAACTCATCGGCATCGATGAACGCCATGTGTCGATATTCGCCGCCAAAGTTCTGGATGGCGTGGGCGAAGGCCACGACCTGCCAGTCGATCAGCCGGTCCAGCTTCGGTGCGACAGCGCCACCGTTCCAAGGCAGCAGCGTGAAGGCCTCGGGTGGCAGCGTGCGGCGGATCTCGTCGGCCGTTTCATCGGTCGATCCATGATCGTAGAGAATGAAATGGCGGATGCCGACCGCCCTGTGGAAACGCAGCCATTCGGTGATATACGCCGCCTCGTTCTTGACGCAGGCCACGATCGCGACGCCGTGCCGGCCCGGTTTCGGCGCCGGCGGTGCAAATGAGAGGGCGATGATGCCCTTCTTCTTCCATCGAAACCAACTCATGCCCTGCCCCCGGCGAAAGCGTTGTCGATGGCGGCGGAACACCGTGGATGGCTGCTTCCGGAAGTCATGGCTGAGTCGGAGATCCTGTCATTCGGCCGCATTGATGCCAGCGGGGTGCCGACCAAGTTCGCCCCTGAAATATTGCGCCGTCTTCACAAGACCGTCCCGCAATGCGGTTTCCGGCTGCCAGTCCAGCAGCCGGGTCGCCTTGCCGATATCCGGCCTGCGTCGTCTGGGATCATCGGTCGGCAGCGGCAGGCGAATGATCGGGGAGTTGGAGCCCGTGATGTCCAGAACCAGCCGGGCAAGCTCTTCAATGCTGAACTCGACGGGATTACCGAGATTGACCGGCCCCTCGGCGGTCGGGCTCTGCATCAACCGGTCGATGCCGCGGATCAGATCGTCGACATAGCAGAAGGATCGGCTCTGCGTTCCGTCACCGTAGAGCGTCAGCGGCTGGCCGAGCAGTGCCTGCACAATGAAGTTCGACACCACGCGGCCGTCGTCCCAACGCATCCTGGGCCCGTAGGTGTTGAAGATCCGCGCCATTCTCAGCGTCAGGCCGCGTGCCCTGGCAAAATCGGTGCACAGCGTCTCGGCGAAGCGCTTCCCTTCGTCGTAGCAGGCGCGCGGCCCGATGGAGTTCACATTGCCCCAATAATCCTCGCGTTGCGGATGGACGTGCGGGTCACCATAGACCTCCGAGGTGGAGGTCTGGAAGACGCGCGCGCCGTCCCGTTCGGCCCTGCGAAGGACGTTCCAGACACCGGTGGAATTGACGAGCGCGGTCGAGACCGGATCGGCCTGATAGTGGACCGGCGACGCCGCACAGGCGAGGTTGTAGATTTCGCTGAACGCCGGAAGGGTGTCGGGAATGCCGTCGATGATGTCGTGCCGGACAACGGTCAGACGAGCGCTCGCCTCCAGATTGGCGAAATTTTCACAGCGTCCGGTGTGGATATTGTCGAGGCAAAAAACATGGTTGCCACGGGAAGCAAGGAGCTCGGCCAAATGCGAACCGAGAAAGCCGGCACCACCGGTGATGAGGATATTCCGGTCTTCCGAAACCTCCCTCTGGTCCATCCACTTGAAGCTCACCAATGCACTCCGCTCGAGATCGAGCGCAGCACGGTCCAGCAAGCCCCGCCACGCCATTGCCGCTTTCTCCGTGTTGGCGGGCCTGATGCACGTAACCTGGCGGCGAGCAACATATCCGGAAAATCAACCGTTGCGTCAATTGCCACAAAGCAGTGACTGCAGGCAAGCCCTTGGCTTTCTCGCGAACGATCGCAGCGCCGCGCGAAAAATTGCGTTTTTTGACATAGCGCTGTCGGAATGCTGTCCCATGCTTCGTCAACAATCCGAAGCTGCGAAATCGCCTGCATCGTGGAACGTGGCACGTCCACTGAACGTTAATATCAACCCTGATGTCGAACGCGCTAAAGAGGAGTTACGTGCATGAGACCAAACCACGACATCGTCTCCCGCGACGAATGGCTCGAGGCCCGCAAGTCGCTTTTGGCCATGGAGAAGGAAGAAACGAAACTGCGCGACAAGGTGCGCGCCGAACGCCTGGCCCTGCCCTGGATCAAGGTTGACAAAACCTACACGTTCGACACGCCCGAGGGAAAAAAGACGCTGGCCGACCTCTTCGACGGCCGCAGTCAGTTGATGGTCTATCACTTCATGTACGGGCCGGACTGGAAAGCAGGATGTCCCGGCTGCTCCTTCGTGGCCGACCACATCGACGGCATGCTGCCGCATCTGAACCATCACGACGTGACCTTCATCTGCATCTCGCGGGCACCGCTCGACAAGATCGAGGCCTACAAGAAGCGGATGGGGTGGAAGTTCCCGTGGTACTCCTCGTACGGCAGCGACTTCAACTTCGACTACCAGGTCTCCTTCACCAAGGCGGAGCTGGCGGGCGGCAAGGTTTTCTACAACTACCGCGAGACACCCTCGGCCGACGCCCATGACGAACTGCCGGGCATGAGCGCCTTCTTCCGCGCGGAAGACGGCACCGTCTACCACACCTACTCGGAATACGCGCGCGGCGGAGAGGAAATCCTCGGCACGCTGATGGTCCTCGACCGGGCGCCGAAAGGCCGCAACGAGACCGGAACGCTGAGCTTCGTCAAGCGGCACGACGAATACGACGACGCGCCGCGGGCATAGCCCTGCTGCGGCTGACCGCGGAGGTCGGGAAATCCGGCTGCCGTCCGCGCGTGATTGACTGCGGCCGGCGCCGTCCTATCTCCGCACTTGCTTGTTGGGCCAAATGAAACCGGAGGAACCAATGTCCACGAACCAAGGAAAATTCGTCTGGTATGAGCTGATGACCACCGACACGGCCGCCGCCGAGCGGTTCTACAAATCCGTCGTCGGCTGGACCGCCAAGGATGCCGGCATGCCGGACATGGCATACACGCTCTTCTCCGCCGGTGACCGGATGGTCGCCGGGCTGATGACGACACCGAAGGAGGCCGAGGGCATGCCGCCGGGCTGGATCGGCTACATCTACGCCGACAACGTGGATACGACCGCGAAGGAGGTCGCCGCGAAGGGCGGCAAGGTCTATCGCCAGCCGGACGACATCCCGGGCGTCGGCCGCTTCGCCGTCGTCGGCGATCCGACCGGGGCCGTGTTCTGCCTGTTCAGCTCGACCAGCGAAGAGAGCCAGGATGCCGATCGCGCAGCACCCGGCCAGATCGGCTGGCACGAACTGATGGCCGGCGACCTGAACACCGCCTGGACTTTCTATTCCTCGCTCTTCGGCTGGGAAAAGGACCAGGCGCTCGACATGGGCGAGATGGGCGTCTACCAGCTCTTCAAGATCAATGGCCAAACGTCCGGCGGCATGATGACGAAGCCGAAGGACCTGCCGGCACCGCCCTACTGGGGCTATTACTTCAATGTCGACGCCATCGACGCGGCTGTCGAGCGCGTCACCGCCGGCGGCGGCAAGGTGGTAATGGGACCAATGGAGGTCCCCGGCGGCAGCTGGATCATCAACGCCGTCGACCCGCAGGGCGCCCACTTCTCCCTCGTCGCACCGAAGCGCTGACGGGTTGCCAATGAACTGCAACAGCTCCCCGCGCCGCGCCAAGGCCCGTCGCGGGGAGAAGCTCGGCCGGACCCGTGGCATCGGTTCCGGTCGAGGGTGGAAGTGGGAACCGTGCCCCGCCCCCACGCGTCTCGCCTCCCCTGATCCCGCCATCCGGCTCCCCGCCGAGATCGAGGCTGTGGCACTTTCGCGCTGCGCTTTTCAGTGCGAGTCCCGTTTCCATACAGGCGAACAAGCGCACAACGACCTGCAATTCCAACATCGGTACGGTTTCGATCAAATTGTAGTTACTACCGAAACGGGAAAATAATTTTTCCGCGCTACCGTCCGCCCCAACATTATGATGATGGGGTGGCGACAGATGAAACTGGCAACGGAAAAGCAGGGCGTCCTTTCCCGCCTGGCAAGGGACCGCCGTGGCAACTTCGGAATGATGACGGCGCTGTTGCTGCCGGTGCTTCTGGGCGCCGGCGGGATCTCGATCGACGTCACCAAGATGATGATGACGAAGAACCGGCTGCAGGATGCGGCCGATGCGGCCGCGCTCGCGGCGGCATCGGCGCTTGCCAACGATGGCTACACCATCGACGCAGCCAAGCTCCTGGCATTGCGGTTCATCGAGACGCAGATGCGGAGCGGCGGCAACGTCGATGGCGAAGGGACCGAGACCAAAAATCCGGACAGCGAGGAGCCAAGTTCCTTCGCCAGCTCGGTAGTCGATATCCAGGAGACGGCCACGGGCAAGAGCAGCAAGTCCTGGGTCATCAATGTCACCGCCAGGATGGACATGGACCTGAACCCGCTGACGCGACTTCTCGTCAAGGACAAGGCAACGATAACGGCCAATACATTGGCTGAAAGCGCCACCGAATCGAAGAACGCACTGTCGATGTATCTAGTGCTCGACAAGTCCGGCTCGATGATGGCGAACACCGAAAAGAAGATCATACCGGTGACAAGCTGCGTACAATACGATGACAACTGGAACAAACTGAACAAGGGGAACCCAATTTCTCCTTGCTACGTGAAGAAGATCGAGGCTCTCAAGACCGCCGCGGGCAGCCTGTTTGGCACGCTGGATACGGCCGATCCTGACACGATCTATGTGCGGACCGGCACCGTCTCCTACAACGACAAACCGGGAACGGCCTACAACATCAACTGGGGTACGACCGCGTCCCGCACACAGGTGAATGCGCTCGAGGGCGGCAACGGCACGAGTTCGACCGCCGCCATGCAGGCAGCGTACGACAAGCTGATAGACTCGACTGAAAATACCCAGCACTGGAAGAAGAACCAGCAGGTGCCGACGAAGTACATCGTGTTCATGACGGACGGAAACAACAACAACACCTCCGACGACACGAAGACGCTGAATATCTGCAAGACCGCAAAGAACGCCGGGATGAAAATATACACCGTCGCGTTCATGGCGCCGCCACGTGGCCAAAAGCTGCTGAGCGACTGCGCATCGCCCGGAAGCTACTTCGTCGCCGACAAGATGACGGATCTCGTCAAGGCTTTCGAGAAGATCGGCCAGGAGGCGGCCGCAACGATTGCGCGCCTGACGCACTGAACCCGACGATCTAGGTTCCTGTTGCTTCTGCAAATCCGCCGCGCCCCGGGGTGCGGCGGATTTGGCATTTCTGATTGAACGCCCCTGCATCCACCGCATGCCTCCTATCCGGTGAACTCGTATTGCAAGCGCTTCGGATCGATGCAAAATTATGGCAGGCTGAATTCCAACGGCCGCCGATTGCAATGAAGGGGTTCGTTACCGCCCATGATGAACAGGGTCTCCTCCAACGAAATCCCCGCCCCGGCCCTGCGCTCCACCGAGCCGTCGCAGCTTGCCACCGAGCTTCTGGAACGCCTGAAGTACCGTATCGGCAAGGATCCGAAGGTCGCCAAGCCGCATGACTGGTTGACCGCCGCCATCCTGGTGGCGCGTGACCGCATCACCGACAAGTGGATGGATTCGACCCGGCGCACCTACGCCACCGGCGCAAAGCGGGTCTACTACCTGTCGCTGGAGTTTCTCATCGGCCGCCTGATGCGCGATGCCATGACCAATATCGGCATCATGGACGAGATGCGCGAGGCGCTGGCCTCGCTCGGCGTCGACATCGACGTTATCGCCGAGCTCGAACCGGACGCAGCGCTTGGCAATGGCGGTCTCGGCCGGCTTGCCGCCTGTTTCATCGAATCCATGGCGACGACCGACGTGCCTGCCTACGGCTACGGCATCCGCTACGTGCATGGCCTGTTCCGTCAGCAAATGGCCGACGGATGGCAGGTGGAACTGCCCGAGACCTGGCTGGCGCACGGCAACCCCTGGGAATTCGAGCGCCGCGAAAGCTCCTATGAGATCGGCTTCGGCGGCGCCGTCGAGACGCTCGACCTCGGCGAAAACAAGCAGCGCTTCGTCTGGAAGCCGGCCGAGCGTGTCATCGCCACCGCCTACGACACGCCTGCCGTCGGCTGGCGCGCCAAGCGCGTCAACACGCTGCGCCTGTGGTCCGCCCATCCGATCGATCCGATCCTGCTCGACGCCTTCAATGCCGGCGACCATATCGGCGCGCTGCGCGAGAGCAACAAGGCCGAAAGCCTGACCCGCGTGCTGTATCCGGCGGATGCCACGCCGGCCGGCCAGGAGTTGCGGCTTCGGCAGGAGTTCTTCTTCTCCTCCGCCTCGCTGCAGGACATTTTGCGCCGCCATCTGCAGCAGTATCCGGATTTCACCTCGCTGCCCGATGCGGTCGCCATCCAGCTGAACGACACCCATCCGGCCGTCTCCGTCGCCGAACTGGTGCGCCTGCTGACCGACGTGCACGGGCTGGAATTCGATGCCGCCTGGGACATCGCCCGCAAGACCTTCGCCTATACGAACCACACGCTCTTGCCCGAAGCGCTGGAGAGCTGGCCGGTGCCGCTGTTCGAGCGGCTGTTGCCCCGCCACATGCAGATCGTCTATGCAATCAACGCCAAGATCCTGCTCGAGGCCCGCAGGGACCGCGGCTACGACGACCAGAAGATCCGCAACATCTCGCTGATCGAGGAAGGCGGCGAGCGCCGCGTGCGGATGGGCAACCTCGCCTTCGTCGGCTCGCATTCGGTCAACGGCGTCTCGGCGCTGCACACCGAGTTGATGAAGGAAACGGTCTTCGCCGATCTTCACCGGCTCTATCCAAGCCGCATCAACAACAAGACCAACGGGATCACGCCGCGCCGTTGGCTAATGCAGTGCAATCCCGGCCTGTTCAACCTGATCCGCGAATCGATCGGCACCTCGTTCGAGGACGATGCGGAGCGGCTGAAGGCGCTCGACGTCTTTGCCGGCGATGCCGCCTTTCGGGAGCGCTTTGCCGCCATCAAGCGGGAGAACAAGGTCAAGCTGGCCCATCTCGTCCAGGCCCGGCTCGGCGTGCGCCTCGATCCCGATGCGATGTTCGACATCCAGATCAAGCGCATCCACGAATACAAGCGCCAGCTTCTCAACATCATCGAAGCGGTGGCGCTTTACGACCAGATCCGCTCGCGCCCGGAGCGGGACTGGGTGCCGCGGGTAAAGCTTTTCGCCGGCAAGGCGGCGCCGAGCTATCACAACGCCAAGCTGATCATCAAGCTCGCCAACGACGTCGCACGGGTGATAAACAACGACCCGGCCGTGCGCGGGCTTCTCAAGGTGGTCTTCGTGCCGAACTACAACGTCTCGCTGGCCGAGGTGATGGTTCCGGCCGCTGATCTCTCTGAACAGATCTCCACCGCCGGCATGGAGGCGTCCGGCACCGGCAACATGAAATTCGCCCTGAACGGTGCGCTGACCATCGGCACGCTCGACGGCGCCAATGTGGAAATGCGCGACCATGTCGGCGCGGACAACATCGTCATCTTCGGCATGACGGCGGACGAGGTCGCCCGAGTGCGCGCCGAGGGACACAACCCCCGCGCCATCATCGAGAACTCTCCGGAACTCTCACAGGCGCTGCTCGCCATTTCCTCCGGCGTCTTTTCCCCCGATGACCGCGACCGCTTTTCCGGGCTCATCGACGGCCTCTACAATCACGACTGGTTCATGGTCGCCGCCGACTTCGATGCCTATGCGAAGGCGCAACGCGACGTGGACAGTCTCTGGGTCGACAAGGCCAGCTGGAACACCAAGGCCATCCTCAACACGGCGCGCATGGGCTGGTTCTCGTCGGACCGGACGATCCGCCAATACGCGACCGAGATCTGGGGCGTTTGATGACGAGAAAGGACCCGCTGGACCAACAATCGACGGGTCTTCTGAAGGCCGATATCGAGGCAATTGTTGAAAGCCGGCACGCGGATCCCTTCTCGGTCCTGGGCGTCCAGCAGGTCGGCGACACCTTCGTCGCCCGCTGTTTCATCCCTCATGCCGAAACCGTCACGGCCGAAACGCTCGCCGGCAAGGGGATCGGCCCGCTTGACTGCCTCGACCCCGCCGGCATCTTTGCCGGCCCGGTATCCGTTCGCAAGCAGCAACCGATCCGCTATCGTGCCCGCAATTCCGGCGGCGAGTGGATCGTTGTCGACCCTTATTCCTTCGGCCCGGTGCTGGGACCGATGGACGACTATTACATTCGCCAAGGCTCCCACCTGCGCCTCTTCGAACGCATGGGCGCCCATCCGCTGACGCTGGAAGGCGTCGACGGTTTCCACTTCGCCGTCTGGGCCCCGAACGCACAGCGGGTCTCCGTCGTTGGCGACTTCAACGAATGGGATGGTCGCCGCCATGTCATGCGGCTGCGCCGGGACACCGGCATCTGGGAGATCTTCCTTCCCGGTGTCAGCGCCGGCCAGGCCTACAAGTACGAGATCGTCGGCAAGAACGGCGAACTGCTGCCGCTGAAGGCGGATCCCTTTGCCCGGCGCTCGGAACTGCGGCCGCGAACCGCCTCGATGACGACCGGCGAAATCGCCCAGGTCTGGGAAGACGACGCCCACCGCGCCTTCTGGTCGAAGGCCGATCCGCGTCGCCAGCCGATCTCCATCTACGAGGTGCATGCCGGTTCCTGGCAGCGGCGCGACAATGGCGAGATGCTGTCCTGGGACGAGCTGGCCGACCGGCTGATCCCCTATTGCGTCGACATGGGCTTCACCCACATCGAATTCCTGCCGATCTCGGAGTTTCCCTACGATCCGTCCTGGGGCTACCAGACGACCGGCCTCTACGCGCCCACCGCCCGTTTCGGCGAACCCGAAGGCTTCGCCCGCTTCGTCAACGGCGCGCACAAGGTCGGCATCGGCGTCATCCTCGACTGGGTGCCGGCGCATTTCCCGACCGACGAGCATGGCCTGCGCTGGTTCGACGGCACCGCGCTCTACGAACACGCCGACCCGCGCAAGGGCTTTCATCCCGACTGGAACACAGCGATCTACAATTTCGGCCGCCTGGAAGTCCTCGCCTTCCTGATCAACAACGCGCTCTACTGGGCAGAGAAGTTCCACATCGACGGGCTGCGCGTCGATGCGGTCGCCTCGATGCTCTACCTCGACTATTCGCGCAAGCACGGCGAGTGGGTGCCGAACGAATATGGCGGCAACGAAAATCTCGAGGCCGTGCGCTTCCTGCAGGAAATGAATTCCCGCCTCTACGGCACCCGGCCGGGGGTGATGACAATCGCCGAGGAATCGACCTCCTGGCCGAAAGTCTCCCATCCGGTGCACGAGGGCGGACTGGGCTTCGGCTTCAAGTGGAACATGGGGTTCATGCACGACACCCTGCAGTACCTCAAGCGCGAGCCCGTGCACCGCAAGTTCCACCACAACGACATGACCTTCGGCCTGCTCTATGCGTTTTCCGAGAACTTCGTGCTGCCGCTCTCCCATGACGAGGTCGTGCACGGCAAGGGCTCGTTGATCGCCAAGATGGCCGGCGACGACTGGCAAAAGTTCGCGACGCTGAGAGCCTACTACGCCTTCATGTGGGGCTACCCCGGCAAGAAGCTGCTGTTCATGGGGCAGGAATTCGCCCAGTGGCGGGAATGGGACGAGGACCGCGCGCTCGACTGGAACCTCCTTGAGTACCCCCTGCACGAGGGCATGCGCCGGCTGGTTCGCGATCTCAACGGCACCTACCGGCGGAAGGTGGCGCTGCACGGGCGAGACTGCGAGGGCGAAGGCTTCGAGTGGCTGCTCGCCGACGATCGCGATAACTCGGTGTTCGCCTGGCTGCGCAAGGCGCCCGGCGAAAAGATGATTGCGATCGTCACCAACTTCACGCCAACCTATCGGGAAAGCTATCGCATTCCGCTGCCGGTTGAAGGACGGTGGAAGGAGATTCTCAACACCGATGCCGAGATCTATGGTGGATCGGGCAAGGGAAATGGAGGCGCCGTTCAGGCGACCCGGGACAACAGGGGGAACGTTTCAGCTTCGGTGACGCTGCCACCACTGGCGACGCTGATGCTGGAACAGGATGCATGAGGAATGTCGGGAGGACACGATGGAGCAGAAGCGGATTCAACCCCTCGCGCGTGACGCGATGGCCTATGTTCTTGCCGGCGGGCGCGGTAGCCGCCTGAACGAACTGACCGACCGCCGCGCCAAGCCGGCGGTCTATTTCGGCGGCAAGGCACGCATCATCGATTTCGCCCTCTCCAATGCCTTGAACTCCGGCATCCGCCGCATCGGCGTCGCCACCCAGTACAAGGCCCACTCGCTGATCCGCCACCTGCAGCGCGGCTGGAACTTCTTCCGTCCCGAGCGCAACGAGAGCTTCGACATCCTGCCCGCCAGCCAGCGCGTCTCCGAGACGCAATGGTACGAAGGCACCGCCGACGCGGTCTACCAGAACATCGACATCATCGAGGACTACGGCGTCGAATACATGGTCATCCTGGCCGGCGACCACGTCTACAAGATGGACTACGAGCTGATGCTCCAGCAGCACGTCGATTCCGGCGCCCAAGTGACGATCGGCTGTCTCGAAGTGCCCCGGAAGGAAGCCACCGGTTTCGGCGTCATGCAGGTCGACGAAAAAGACGAGATCATGGCCTTCGTCGAAAAGCCGGCCGATCCGCCCGGCATTCCCGGAAATCCGGACATGGCGCTCGCCTCCATGGGCATCTACGTGTTCCACACGAAGTTCCTGATGGACATCCTGCGCCGCGACGCGGCCGATCCCAATTCCTCCCGCGACTTTGGCAAGGACATCATCCCCTACATTGTCGAGAACGGCAAAGCGGTCGCCCATCGCTTCACCGCTTCCTGCGTGCGCTCCGATTTCGAGCGTGAGGCCTATTGGCGCGACGTCGGCACGATCGACGCCTACTGGCAGGCCAACATCGATCTGACCGACGTGACCCCGGAACTGGACATATACGACGTGACCTGGCCGATCTGGACCTATGCCGAGATCACGCCGCCGGCGAAATTCGTCCATGACGACGAGGACCGCCGCGGCTCGGCGATCTCCTCGCTCGTCTCGGGCAATTGCATCATCTCGGGCTCATCGCTGCATCGGAGCCTGCTCTTCACCGGCGTGCGCGCCAACTCCTATTCTCGCCTCGAAGGCGCCGTCGTCCTTCCCGATGTGACCATCGGCCGGCATGCGCAACTGTCCAACGTGGTGATCGACCGCGGCGTGACCATCCCCGAGGGGCTGATCGTTGGCGAGGACCCGGAACTGGACGGCCGGCGTTTCCGCCGCTCCGACAGCGGCATTTGCCTGATCACGCAGCCGATGATCGACCGGCTGGAACTCTAGGATCTGTTACCAATGAACGTACTTTCGGTGGCATCCGAGGTGTTCCCGCTCATCAAGACGGGCGGCCTTGCCGACGTGACCGGCGCGCTCCCGCTTGCGCTCGACGGCAACGGGGTGCGAATGCGAACCCTGCTGCCGGGCTATCCGGCGGTGATGCAGCAACTGACAAAACCGCGCAAGATCGCGACGCTGCCGAGCGTGTTCGGCGATGAGATGCGGATCCTTGCTGCGCAGCATGCCGGGCTCGACCTGTTCGTCCTCGACGCGCCGGTCTATTTCGACCGCAGCGGTGGGCCGTACGTCGATGCGACCGGCAAGGACTATCCCGACAACTGGAAGCGGTTTGCCGCCCTTTCGCATGCAGGCGCGGAGATCGCGCGCGGCCTGCTGCCGGACTGGACGCCCGACATCGTCCATGCGCATGACTGGCAGGCGGCGATGACCCCTGTCTACATGCGCTATTCCGGTCTCGGGCACATCCCCAGCGTCGTGACGGTGCACAACCTTGCCTTCCAGGGCCAGTTCGGCTCGGAGATCTTTCCCGAACTTGGCCTACCGCCGGAAGCCTTCAGCGTCGAAGGGCTCGAATATTATGGCGACGTCAGCTTCATGAAAGGCGGCCTGCGGACGGCCTGGGAAGTGACGACGGTCAGCCCGACCTACGCGCAGGAAATCAGGACGCCCGAGTTCGGAATGGGGCTCGACGGCCTCATCAACGCCCGTGCAGGCGAGCTGATGGGCATCGTCAACGGTGTCGACACCGCCGTCTGGGACCCGACGACGGATCCGCACATCGCCGCCAACTATGGTCCCGGCGCGCTGCGCGCCCGATCGAAGAACCGGCAGGCGCTGCTCGAGCGGTTCGGACTGGTGGACGGCGGCGGGCCGGTGTTCTGCGTCGTTTCCCGCCTCGCCTGGCAAAAGGGGATCGACCTCATTGCCGAAGTCGCCGACTGGATCGTCGCCGAAGGCGGCACGCTGGCGGTGCTGGGAACCGGCGATCAGGGTCTGGAGGGCGCGCTGCTGGCCGCTGCGTCGCGCCATCGCGGGCGCGTCGGCATCATCATCGGCTACGACGAGCCCTTGTCCCACCTGATGCAGGCCGGCGCCGACGCCATCCTCATCCCCTCGCGATTCGAACCCTGTGGCCTCACCCAGCTTTACGGCCTGCGCTACGGCTGCGTGCCGATCGTCGCCCGCACCGGCGGGCTTGCCGACACGGTGATCGATGCCAACGAGGCCGCACTTTCCGCCCGGGTCGCGACCGGTTTCCAGTTCGCGCCGGTCACGACCGACGCATTCCGCCACGTCCTTCGCCGCGCTTTCACCGCATTTAGGGACCCAAAGGTCTGGGCCCGATTGCAGAATCAGGGAATGAAGTCCGACGTTTCCTGGAAGAAAAGCGCCGAACGCTATGTTAGCCTTTATTCCAGCCTCCTCGCGAGAGTGTAAGCCATGATTACGACTGTAGAAACAAAGCCATACGACGATCAGAAACCCGGCACTTCCGGTCTGCGCAAAAAGGTGCCCGTGTTCCAGCAGGCGAACTATGCGGAGAACTTCATCCAGTCGATCTTCGATTCGCTGGAGGGCTTTTCCGGGCAGACACTCGTGATCGGCGGCGACGGTCGCTACTACAATCGCGAGGTGATCCAGATCGCCATCAAGATGGCGGCGGCAAACGGCTTTGGGCAGGTGCTGGTCGGCCGCGGCGGCATTCTTTCGACCCCTGCCGCCTCGAACCTGATCCGCAAGTACAAGGCCTTCGGCGGCATCATCCTGTCGGCCAGCCACAATCCCGGCGGACCGACCGAAGACTTCGGCATCAAGTACAACATCGGCAACGGCGGGCCCGCACCCGAAAAGATAACCGATGCAATTTACGCCCGCTCGAAGGTGATCGACAGCTACAAGATTGCCGATGCTGCCGATATCAATCTCGACCTCGAAGGAACAAGTACGGTCGAAGACATGACCGTGACGGTCATCGACCCCGTCACCGACTATGCCGAACTGATGGAGCAACTGTTCGATTTCGCCGCGATCCGCCGCATGTTCGCCGGCGGCTTCCGTATGGTGTTCGATGCCATGAGCGCCGTGACCGGTCCCTACGCCAAGGAGATCCTCGAGAATCGCCTCGGCGCGCCCAAGGGCTCGGTGCTGAACTTCATGCCGCTGCCCGATTTCGGTGGGCATCACCCCGACCCGAACCTCGTTCATGCCCGCGCCCTTTATGAGGCGATGATGGCCGACGATGCGCCCGATTTCGGTGCGGCATCGGACGGCGACGGCGACCGCAACCTGATCATCGGCCGCGGCATCTTCGTCACCCCCTCGGACAGCCTCGCGCTTCTTGCGGCCAACGCGCACCTAGCGCCCGGTTACAGCAAGGGGCTTGCCGGCATTGCCCGTTCGATGCCGACCAGCGGCGCGGCCGATCGCGTCGCCGAAAAGCTTGGCATCGGCATGTACGAGACGCCCACGGGCTGGAAGTTCTTCGGCAATCTGCTCGACGCCGGCAAGGTGACGATCTGCGGCGAGGAGAGCGCCGGCACCGGCTCCAATCACGTGCGCGAAAAGGACGGTTTGTGGGCCGTGCTGCTCTGGCTCAACATCCTTGCGGTGCGCAAGGAAAGCGTGCTCGACATCGTCCAGAAGCATTGGGCGACCTATGGCCGCAACTATTATTCCCGCCACGACTATGAAGAGGTCGAAACCGAAGCCGCGAACGGTCTCATCGAAGATTTGCGCAAGCGGCTCGCTGATCTTCCTGGCAAGCCGTTCGACGGCCGCGTGGTCGAGATGGCAGACGACTTCGCCTATCACGATCCGATCGACAAGTCGGTCAGCAAGCATCAGGGCATTCGCATTCTCTTCGTCGGCGGCTCGCGCATCGTCTTCCGCCTGTCGGGCACAGGCACCTCGGGCGCGACGCTGCGCGTCTATATCGAGCGCTTCGAGCCGGACGCGGCGCGTCACGACGTCGAAACGCAAGAGGCGCTGGCCGATCTCATCGCCATCGCCGACGAGATCGCCGGCATCAAGGCCCGCACCGGCCGCAGCGCGCCGAGCGTGATCACCTGAAATGACCGCGGTGCCTCACGCCGCCTCCACGCCGAAGGTGGCGGAACCGCTTGGCGCGACCGTTGTGGAGGGCGGCGTCGCCTTCGCCGTTCATTCCCGCGATGCCGCGCGCGTCGATCTTTGCCTCTTCGACGACAACGGCAAGGAAGAGATACGGCGCTTGCCGATGCGGCGCGACGCGGACAACGTGCACCGGGTCTTCGTCGACGGCGTCGGCCCCGGCACGCGCTATGGCTATCGGGCCGACGGCGTCCATTCGCCCGATCACGGCCTCTGGTTCGATCCGAGCAAGCTGCTCGTCGATCCCTATGCCAAGCAGCTGGACCGGCGCTTCGTCCATGACGTCCGCCTCACCCGCTATGGCGAGGACACCGCCGATCTCGTGCCGAAGGCCATTGTCACGATCGACGCGCCGATGTCGCCGGCCCCGCCGCGGTTTCGTCCGGGCGGGATGATCTACGAGATTGCGGTGCGCGGCTTCACCATGCTGCACCCCGACATTCCGCAAGAAGCCCGCGGCACCATCGGCGCGCTGGCCCATCCATCCGTGATCGCCCATCTGAAGCGGATCGGCGTCGATGCGGTGGAACTGATGCCGATCGTCGCTTGGATTGACGAACGCCACCTCCCCGCGCTCGGGCTGCACAACAGCTGGGGCTACAATCCGGTCGCGCTGATGGCGCTCGATCCGATGCTTGCGCCCGGCGGCATCAGCGAACTGGCTTCGACGGTCGCTGCCTTGCACGCCGAGGGCATCGGCGTGATCCTCGACCTGGTCTTCAACCACTCCGGCGAAAGCGATCGCTTCGGCACAACGCTGTCGATGCGTGGCCTCGATAACCTCGCTTACTATCGCCATGTGCCCGGCCGGCCCAGCGAACTGGTCAACGACACAGGCTGCGGCAATACCATCGCCTGCGAACATCCGGTCGTCCGGCGGCTGATCCTCGACAGCATGCGCCACTTCGTGCGGAACGCCGGCGTGGACGGCTTTCGCTTCGATCTAGCCACGGTTCTCGGACGCGAGGCCAACGGCTTCGACCCCAAGGCGGCGCTCTTTTCGGAAATGCGGACCGACCCCATCTTGTCCGACCGCATCCTGATTGCCGAACCCTGGGACATTGGCTTGGGGGGCTACCAGCTCGGCAGTTTTCCGCCGTCCTTCCTCGAATGGAACGATCGCTTCCGCGATGACACGCGGCTGTTCTGGCGCGGCGATGCCGGCAGGCTCGGCGCGTTTGCGACCGTTCTCTCAGGCTCCGCCGACACTTTCCAGCACGATGGGGCGACGCAGACACGCAGCGTCAATTTCATTGCAGCCCATGATGGCTTCACGCTTCTGGACCTGGTTTCCTATGCCGGCAAGCACAACGAGGCCAACGGCGAACACAACCGCGACGGCCACGACGAAAACCATTCCTGGAACAATGGCGTGGAGGGCGAAACAGGCGACAAGACCGTGCTGTCAGCGCGCAAACGCGACGTCATGGCATTGCTTTCCAGCCTCTTTGCCTCAAAGGGAACGGTGCTGCTCACGGCCGGCGACGAAGGTGGACGCAGCCAGCAGGGCAACAACAACGCGTATTGCGAGGACAACGCGCTGACCTGGCTCGATTGGGCGAGAATCGACGAGGACCTTATCGCCCATGTCGTCGCGCTCGCGGCCATCCGTAGGCGGTTCTCCATCTTTTCCGACCCGAGTTTCTACTACGGCAAGGGAGACGTCGAGTGGCTACGGTTGGACGGTACGCCGATGCAGGTCTGCGACTGGGAAACCCCGTCAGCGTCGTCGCTGGCCATGACACTCACCAGCCTCGATACCGAAAGCGGGCGAACGGTGCGGCTTGCGGTGTGCTTCAACCGAAGCCACGAGCCGCTGCCGCTTTCCCTGCCCGCCGTCGCCGGCGGGAATTGGCGCAGCCTGCTGATAAAGACTGGATCAACGGTGACGGAAGTGCCGCCGCGCAGCGTGGATTTTCTGATCGAGCAGGTTTGACCGTTCGTCCCTGTCAAAAACGGTCGGACCGGGACCTTTCCACCGAACATCGCTGTGAAAACCGGTTACGATTTCGCGACCCATGCGCTAAACATCGCCTTCAAGCTTCGCTGTGCGCCGAACGAAAGGACTGACGATGCCACCCGAAATCCACCTTACCGACGTCAAGGACCTTGTCGGCAAGGAGATCGGCGTGTCGAAATGGTTTTCCGTCGACCAGACCATGATCGATCGTTTCGCCGAGGCGACCGAGGACCACCAGTTCATCCATACCGATCCCGTTCGCGCTGCGGTGGAAACGCCGTTCGGCGGCACGATCGCGCACGGTTTCCTGTCGCTGTCCCTGCTGTCGGCGATGAATTACGACTGCCTGCCGCGCGTCATCGAACAGACGATGGGCATCAACTACGGCTTCGACAAGGTGCGCTTCATGGCGCCGGTTAAGAGCGGCGCCCGCGTTCGCGGCCGCTTCACCATGGCTGAAGCTCGCTTTCGCGGTGCCGGCATGCTGATGGTCACCTACGAGGTGACCGTCGACATCGAGAACGAACGCAAGCCGGCGCTGACAGCGAACTGGATCACGATCATCCAGTTCGACCCGAAGGACCGGCCGGAGGATGCGTAACCGGCCAGTCGATGTCGCCAGGATGCAGACGCGGGTTAAAGCCCCGCGTCTTCTGCTCCTTCCGCAAGAAGCGCGGACGCATAGGGGGCGAACGACCGCCAGCACTCGACCCGAAACTCCTCCTCGCCGGTCCGGAAGATGACGACCTCGATCTTGCCGAGCACCGTCCGTGCACAGGCGCCGACCGGGAACGCCGACGGCGAAAGGTCGTGCGGGGTGGCGCAAGCGATCGCCAGCGCCGCCTTCGGTCCGGCGACCAGGATCGCCGTGTTGCGATGGGAAATATCGGCAGCGGAATGCAGCGCGCCTGCTTTGGCCGCCGCAGCGGCCAGGTCGGCGCCGTTCTCGTCGATCAGCAGCCACTCGTCGGGGCCAAGCCAGAGCGCATGACGCCCGTTCTTGGTGGACGATGTCTTCGGGTCCGTCGGCAGGTCGACGCCGAGCGCGCGGGACAATACGGCGATGGCATCGGGCCGGGCGCGCAATGACAGGCGGGTCGCCGGACCGGCCGCGGAGACGTTGGCGGCGCCGGAGCCGCCGTGAAAGCCGCCGAGGGGCGCTTTTCGCAATGCTTGGTCAGCCATTGAGGCGTGCTCCTTCCTTGTCAATGAACACCATGTCCGTGACCTCGACGGCAATCGTGCGATCGCTCATGGGCACGTAAAGCGTCTGTCCCATGCGGGCCTGGCCGCCGGCGACGAGCGCCAGGGCGATCGAATGGCCGCAATTCGACGACCAGTAGGACGAGGTGACGTGGCCGAGCATCTTCATCGGGATCGGCTGGTTCGGATCGGCGACGATATGAGCGCCTTCCTCCAGCACCACCGTCGGGTCCTTGGTCTTGAGGCCGACCAGTTGCTTGCGGCCCTCAGCGACGAGGTCCGGGCGCTTCAGGCCGCGGATGCCGACGAAATCGGTCTTCTTCTTCGAGACCGCCCAGCCGACGCCCGCGTCAAAGGGCGTTACCGTGCCGTCGGTATCCTGACCGACAATGATGTAACCCTTCTCGGCGCGCAGGACGTGCATCGTCTCGGTGCCGTAGGCGCAGGCGCCCATCGGCTCGGCCCGGGCCCAGATCGCTTCCCAGACGGCCTGGGCGTAGTCGGCCGGGACGTTGACTTCGAAGCCGGTCTCGCCGGTGAACGACATGCGGAACAGCCGGGTCGGCACGCCGCAGATCTTGCCCTCACGCACGCTCATATGCGGGAAAGCCTCGTTCGACAGGTCGATGCCCTCGACGAGCGGTGCGATGATCTCGCGCGCCTTCGGCCCCTGAACGGCGATGACCGCCCACTGCTCCGTGGTCGAGGTCAGCCACACCTTGAGGTGGGGGAACTCGGTCTGGAGGTAGTCCTCCATGTGGTTCATCACCCGCGGCGCGCCGCCAGTCGTGGTGGTGACGTGGAAGCGGTCCTCGGCAATGCGGCCGACGACGCCGTCGTCATAGACGAAGCCGTCCTCGCGCAGCATGATGCCGTAACGGCAGCGGCCGGGCTTCAGCGTGTCCCAGGCGTTGGTGTAGAGCAGGTTCAGGAACTCGGCCGCATCCGGGCCGACCACCTCGATCTTGCCGAGCGTCGAGGCGTCGAACACGCCGGCGACGTCGCGCACCGTCTTGCATTCGCGGTTCACCGCCTCATGCATGGTCTCGCCGGCACGCGGATAGTACCAGGCACGCTTCCATTGGCCGACGTCCTCGAACACGGCACCATGCGCCTCTTCCCAGGCGTGGATCGGCGTCTTGCGGGTCGGATCGAAGAGCTCGCCGCGCGAGTGGTTGATGATCGTCCCGTAGGTCACCGGCGTATAGGGCGCGCGGAAGGTGGTCAGGCCGACCTTCGGGATGTCGCGGCCCAGTGTCTCGGCAGCGATCGCCAGGCCGTGGATGTTGGACAGCTTGCCCTGATCGGTCGCCATGCCGTTGGTGGTGAAGCGCTTGATGTGCTCGATCGAGTGCATGCCCTCGCGAACGGCAAGGCGGATGTCCTTGGCGCAGACGTCGTTCTGGAAGTCGATGAACGCCTTGACATTGTCGTTGGCGCCCGCCCCTTCGGCCGCACCGGCCATGCCGCCGGTCCATTCGAAGGCATTCTCGGCGCGGATCTCGACCTTGCCGCCGGAATTGCTGCCGGTCGCGCGCGCCATCAGTTCACCGGCGGCGAGCGCTTCCTCGACGGTTGCCTGCAGGCCATTGGTGCCGTTGCAGGCGCCGACCGACAGGCAATCCTGCGCATAGGTGCCCGGCAGGAACTGGCCGGCTTCGGCGTTGTAGGCGACCTTGCCGCGCGACTGCGAGAACAGGTGAACGGACGGCGTCCAGCCGGCCGACATGATCAGCGCATCGACGGCAATGGTGCGCTTTCCGCCGCCACCGTTGCGGGCGACCGTCATGGAATTGACGCGGCGATGCCCCTTGGTGTCAATCACGGAATGGCCGGTCAGCACTTCGATGCCGAGGCTGCGGGCTTCGGCGAGGACCGCCTCGCCCGGCTTGGTGCGGTTGTCGACGATCGCAGCGATCCGGACACCGGCGCGCGCCAGATCGAAGGCCGCCTCGTAAGCCGAATCGTTGGCGGTGTAGACGCCAACCTTCTTGCCGACGGCGACGCCGAAGTGGTTGAGGTAGGTCCGCGCGGCGGACGCCAGCATGATGCCGGGACGATCGTTGTTGGCGAACACCATGTGGCGTTCGATCGCGCCCGTCGCCAGGACGACGCGCTTGGCCCGCACCTGCCACATCCGCTCGCGCGGCAGCTTGCGGTCCGGACGCGACAGGTGGTCGGTGACCCGTTCGGCCAGCACGACGAAGTTCTGCGCATAGTAGCCGAAGGCGGTCGTGCGGGTGAGGACGGTGACGTTGTCCATCGCCGCGAGCCGGGCCGCGGTCGCCTGCGCCCAGGCAAAGCCGTCCTGTCCGTCGATCGTGACCGACTTGTCGTAGTGCAACGCACCGCCGACTTCCGGCTGCTCGTCGCAGAGGATCACCTGTGCGCCGCTCTCAGCGGCGGCAAGGGCCGCCGAAAGGCCGGCGATGCCGGCACCGACGACGAGCACGTCACAATGGGCGAAGCGGTTGGCGTAGTGGTCGGTATCAGCCTGCGTCGGCGCGACGCCGAGGCCGGCGGCAGCGCGGATGCGCGGCTCGTAGAACTTTTCCCAGGCGGCTTTCGGCCACATGAAGGTCTTGTAGTAGAAGCCGGCAGCGAAGAAGGGCGACAGCAGGTTGTTGACGCCCCCGACATCGAAGGCCAGCGACGGCCAGCGGTTCTGCGACGAGATCGTCGCGCCGTCGAACACCTCCTGCACGGTCGCCCGCACGTTCGGCTGCTTGCGGGCGGCGTCGCGCTCGACGTCGATCAGCGCATTCGGCTCCTCTGCGCCGGCCGACAGGATGCCGCGTGGACGATGGTACTTGAACGAGCGGCCGACAAGATGGACGCCGTTGGCCAGCAGCGCCGAGGCGACCGTGTCACCCTCCAGCGCCTCATAGCTCTTGCCGTCGAATGTGAACCTTGCCTGGCGGGCGGGGGTCAGGCGACCGGCGCCCGTGATACGATTTGCCCCGCTCATCCTGCCACTCCTTCCGTAGCTTCATAGGTTTCGACGGTCCTTTCCGTCGCTGCCGGCGCCGGCGAAAGATCCGGGCGCGGCTGGCCCGCCTTGTAGGTCGTCACGAACTTGTCGCTCACGGTGTCGCGCGCGGCGTTGAAGAAGCGGCCGCAGCCATGAATGTGGCGCCAGCGCTCGTAGACGAGACCCTTGACGTTGTCGCGCAGGAAAAAGAAGGCCTCGAACTCTTCATCCGAGATGTCAGCGATGTTGGTCGGACGCAGGATATGGGCGTCGCCGGCGCCGCGGAACTCCAGTTCCGGGCGCTCTTCCTCGCAGTAGGGGCAATGGATCAGCAGCATCTTGTCGTCTCCGGCCTGCCACCCTCCACCGGAGAGCGCAGGCGATTAAGAAGGTTTAGTGAGCCACGGCGGCGGCGGCGGCCTCGTCGATCAGGCGGCCGGTACGGAACCGCTCCATCGTGAAGGGCGCATTGATCGGATGCGGCTCGTCGCGGGCGATCGTGTGGGCGAAGACATGGGCGGAGCCGGGCGTCGCCTTGAAGCCGCCGGTGCCCCAGCCGCAGTTGACGTACAGGCCCTTGACCGGCGTCTTGGCCAGGATCGGCGAGCGGTCCGGCGTCACGTCGACGATGCCCCCCCAGGAGCGCATCATCTTCATGCGGGTGAACATCGGGAACAGTTCACAGATCGCATCCAGCGTGTGGGTGATGATGTGCAGGCCGCCGGTCTGCGAATAGGACTGGTACTGGTCGGTGCCGGCACCGATCACCAGCTCGCCCTTGTCCGACTGCGAGATATAGGCGTGGACCGTGTTCGACATGACGACGCAGGGGAAGATCGGCTTGACCGGCTCGGAGACCATCGCCTGCAGCGGGAAGCTGAGGAGCGGCATGCGGATATCGGCCATCTGCATGACGACAGAGGTGTGCCCGGCCGCGACGACGCCGACCTTCTTGGCGTTGATCGGCCCGCGCGTCGTCTCGACGCCGGCCACCGAACCGTCCGGGTTGCGGCGGATGCCGGTGACCTCGCAGTTCTGGATGATGTGGACGCCGCGATCGGAGGCGCCGCGGGCATAACCCCAGGCGACGGCGTCGTGGCGGGCGGTACCGCCCTTGCGCTGCAGCGTCGCGCCGACCACCGGGTAGCGGGCGGAACGGGAAATGTCGAGCGGCGGGCAGTATTCCTTGGCCTGCTCCGGCGTCAGCCATTCATTGTCCACACCGTTCAGGCGGTTGGCGTGGAGAGTACGCTGGAAGCCCTGCGCGTCGTGGATGTTGTGGGCCAGCATCATAACGCCGCGCGGCGAATACATGACGTTGTAATTCAGGTCTTGGGAAAGACCGTCCCACAGCTTCAGGGCATGGTTATAAAGACCTGCGCTTTCGTCATAGAGGTAATTCGAGCGGATGATGGTCGTGTTGCGGCCAGTGTTGCCGCCGCCGAGCCAGCCCTTTTCGAGGACGGCGATATTGGTGATGCCGTGCTCCTTGGCGAGATAATAGGCGGTTCCGAGGCCATGGCCGCCCGCGCCGATGATGATGACATCATACTCCTTGCGGGGTTCGGGCGATGCCCATTGTGGCTCCCATCCCGTGTGGCCGCGCAACGCCTCGCGTGCGACGGCAAAGACCGAATATTTGCGCATCCGCCTCTACTCCGTATGTGTCCGGCTCGATTTCCGTGTCGCCGATAGAAAGCAAATCTGGGGCAGTTACAACGTTTTCTTTGCGACGCATTCAGGCGCGGCTTGCGCGGCTTGCGACATCGGTACGATAACGTACGTCGCAGCCCTTGTTCCGACCGCTGCCCGGTGATTTTTCCCGTGGTTTCGAGCCGGACGTCTGGACTTCCACCCAATGTTCTGGTATCCGACCTCCCACTCGCGTGCCTGCTGGGCTGCGAAACTATTTTTTGTTTGCCTCGTCGACCTGGATCCCCGAGGCGTCCAACACAAACAAAGGAACGGGATACTCGTGCAGGTACTAGTCCGCGATAACAACGTCGATCAGGCGCTCCGCGCTCTCAAGAAGAAGATGCAGCGCGAAGGCATCTTCCGCGAAATGAAGATGCGGGACTACTACGAAAAGCCGTCGCAGAAGCGTGCCCGCGAGAAGGCCGAGGCCGTCCGCCGCGTCCGCAAGCTGGCTCGCAAGCGCGCACAGCGCGAAGGCCTGATTGCCGGTGGCCGCACGGGCCGTTGATCCGTCGTTTTTTCGACGTTTTCAGATGCAAGGTCTGGCGGGGGCGATAGGATCGCCACCGCCTTTTTTGATGCGCGTCGGGCATTGTGCCTGGGGACCCGCGCATTTGCTCCAATCCGCCGCAAGGTGGGTGCCGATCGCGCCGCTGGGCAGCCGACGCATCAGCGTTGCCATGCTGTCCAATGGAACGAGCCCCCAGCGGTGGCAGGTCACGCCGGCGCGAGGGGATGCACGATGGGCGCGACGCGCTTTATTGAGGGATCAGATCTTAATGGCAGCTAATACGGCGCATTCCACCTCCACGCTGAAACGCTTCGCTGATGCCACGAACCTTCGCAGGCCCGTTGCCGTCGCCCTTCTCACCCTTGCCTCGGCCGGGCTGCTGACCGCCTGCCAGAGCAACAGCACCTCCGACGTCATGCGCGTCGAGCGCGCGCAGGGCTCGTCGGAGAACATCTCCTCGTTGTCGAGCGTGATCGCCGCCAATCCGCAGGATCCGGAAGGCTATAACGTCCGCGGCTCCGCCTACGGCCGCGCCGGCCAGTTCCGCGACGCGCTGGAGGACTTCAACCGGGCGGTACAGCTCAACCCGCGCTTCTACCAGGCCTACGCCAACCGCGCCCTGGTTCAACGCAACATGGGCAATCAGGCCGAGGCTGCCGCCGACTACAACATGGCTTTGCAGATCAACCCGAGCTACGACGTCGCCTATATCGGCCGCGGCAACCTCTACCGCCAGGCCGGCCGCATGGACGACGCGTTCAACGACTTCAACAAGGCGGTCCAGCTCGACACGACGGATCCGCGCGCCTACCACAACCGCGGCCTCATCTACCAGAAGCGCGGCCAGCACGGTCCGGCGATCGAAGACTTTTCAAAGGCGATCTCCCTTTCGCCCAGCTCGCCGGAACCCTACAACGGCCGCGGCCTGTCCTATGCCGCCCAGGGCGACGACGAAAACGCGTTTGCCGATTTCAACACGTCGATCACGCTCGACGGCAAGATTGCCGAGTCCTGGGCGAACCAGGCGCTGATCTACGAGCGCAAGGGCGACATGGCGAAGGCTGCGAAGTCCTATTCGCACGCGCTCCAGCTCGACCCCAAGTACCTGCCTGCCAAGGACGGCCTGGCCCGCACCCGCGGCAAGTCGGCATAACAGGCAGCATTCCAGACTGCGAAGAGATTCGGCCAAGCCCGCGAGACGATCGCGGGCTTTTTCATTGCATCGCCGGCTGAAAGGCCCCTCATCCGGCCTGCCGGCCTTCTCCCCGCAAGCGGGACGAAGGACATATGCCGCGCCGCTTCCAACCTACCTCCCCGCATGCGGAAAGAGTGACGGGCACCGCCGCGAGTGCCCTTCTCCCCACAAGCGCGGAGAACGGCACGGCAGGCGGATGAGGGGTTGAGAACCAGCCTTGAACCAAACCAAAAGGCCCGCGATCGTCTCGCGGGCCCCTTTTTCTTTCACCGGTTTGCGTCGGCTCAGTGGTTCATCGCCTTGACGATGTCCTCGGTCATCTTCTTGGCGTCGCCGAGCAGCATCATCGTGCCGTCTTTGTAGAACAGCGTGTTGTCGATGCCGGCATAGCCGGAGCCGAGCGAGCGCTTGACGAACAGGCAGGTCTTGGCCTTGTCGACGTCGAGGATCGGCATGCCGTAGATCGGCGAGGACTTGTCGTCGCGCGCGGCCGGATTGGTGACGTCGTTGGCGCCGATGACATAGGCGACGTCGGCCTGGGCGAACTCCGAGTTGATGTCCTCCAGCTCGAACACCTCGTCATAGGGCACGTTGGCTTCTGCGAGCAGCACGTTCATGTGGCCGGGCATACGACCGGCCACCGGATGGATCGCGTACTTCACCTCGACGCCGTTCGCCTTCAGCTTGTCGGCGAGTTCGCGCAGCGCGTGCTGCGCCTGCGCCACCGCCATGCCATAGCCCGGCACGATGATGACCTTGGAGGCGTTCGCCATCAGGAAGGCGGCGTCGTCGGCCGAACCCTGCTTGACGGTGCGCTGGATGCCGTCGTCGACCACCGCCGCCGTCTCGCCGCCGAAGCCGCCGAGGATGACCGAGATGAACGAGCGGTTCATGCCCTTGCACATGATGTAGGACAGGATCGCACCCGACGAGCCGACCAGCGCGCCGGTGATGATCAGCGCCAGGTTGCCCAGCGTGAAGCCGATGCCGGCAGCCGCCCACCCCGAATAGGAGTTCAGCATCGAGACGACGACGGGCATGTCGGCGCCGCCGATCGGAATGATGATCAGCACGCCGAGCGCCAGCGCCAGCAGGACGATCGCCCAGAAATTGAAATGGCTCTCGGTCAGCGCCAGCCCGACGATGAAGAAGACGATCAGCGCCAGCAGCACGGCATTGATCAAGTGCCGCGACGGAAGCATGATCGGCTTGCCGGACATGCGCCCGTCGAGCTTCAGGAAGGCGATGATCGAGCCGGTGAAGGTGATCGCGCCGATCGCGACGCCGAGCGCCATTTCCACCAGCGCCTGGCCATGGATGGAGCCGACCTCACCAATGCCGAAGGCGGCCGGCGAATAGAGCGCAGCGGCGGCCACAAGCACCGCGGCGAGACCGACCAGCGAGTGGAAGCCGGCGACCAGTTGCGGCATCGAGGTCATCGGGATCGAGCGGGCGATATAGGCGCCCACGCCGCCACCGATCGCCAGGCCGACGACGATCAGCATGAATCCGCCGAAGGAGGGCGAAGCCAGGATCAGCGTCGTGACGATGGCGATGCCCATGCCGGTCATGCCGAGCATGTTGCCGCGCCGGCTGGTGGTCGGGTGCGACAGGCCGCGCAGCGCCATGATGAACAGCACGCCCGAGACGAGATAGAGGAAGGCTGCGAGATTCTGAGACATCAGCAGGCCCTCACTTCTCTTTTTTCTTGTACATCGCCAGCATGCGCTGGGTGACGAGGAAGCCGCCGAAGATGTTGACGGAGGCAAGCACCAGGGCGACGAAGCCGAAGCCGGTGGCGATGCCCGACAGCGAGATGCCGACGGCGAGCAGCGCGCCGACGACGATCACCGAGGAGATCGCGTTGGTGACGGCCATCAGCGGCGTGTGTAGCGCCGGCGTCACCGACCAGACGACGTAGTAGCCGACGAAGATCGACAGCACGAAGATCGCCAGCCGGAAGACGAACGGATCGATCGCCCCGCCGGAAACGCCATGCGCGACGGCGCCGGCGGCCTCGGGGGCATACTCGGCCGCCGTGCGGACCGCTTCGACGGCGCGCTCGAGATCGGTGAGCGCCTTGTCCAGGAGTTCGTTGGCCATCACGCGTTCTCCTTGCTCTCGGCAGCGGCGAAGTTCGGATGGACGACCGCACCATCGCGGGTCAGCATCGTCGCCTTGACCAGTTCGTCCTCGGGATTGACGGCGGGCGTTTTTGCTTCCTTGTTAACCAGCGTCTCCAGGAAGGTGACGAGGTTTTTCGCGTAGAGCAGCGACGCGGAGGCAGGGATCCGGCCCGGCATGTTGAGATAGCCGATGACCTTGACGCCCTCGACATCGACGACCTTGCCGGCCTCGGAGCCCTCGATGTTGCCGCCACGCTCGACGGCGAGGTCGACGGCGATCGCCCCCGGGCGCATCGATTTCAGCATCTCACGGGTGACAAGCTTCGGTGCGGGGCGACCGGGGATCAAAGCGGTGGTGATGATGATGTCCTGCTTGGCGATGTGGTCGGCAACGAGCGCCGCCTGCTTCGCCTGGTATTCCTTGGACATTTCCTTGGCGTAGCCGCCGGCCGTCTCGGCGGCCTTGAACTCCTCGTCCTCCACGGCGATGAATTTGCCGCCGAGAGAGGCGACCTGCTCCTTGGCGGCAGGACGAACGTCGGTGGCGGAGACGGCGGCACCGAGGCGCTTGGCCGTCGCGATTGCCTGCAAACCGGCAACGCCTGCACCCATGACGAAGACCTTTGCGGCCGGAACGGTGCCAGCCGCCGTCATCATCATCGGCAGCGCGCGGTCGTATTCGGCGGCCGCATCGATCACCGCCTGGTAGCCCGCCAAGTTTGCCTGCGAGGAAAGCACGTCCATGGACTGGGCGCGGGTGATGCGCGGCATCAGTTCCATCGCAAACGTGGTGAGGCCCGCCTTGGCCATCGCGGCAAGCGCCTTATCGTTGCCGTAGGGATCCATGATCGCGATGACGAGCGCGCCGGACTTGTAGGATTTGATTTCCTTGTCGGTCGGCCGACGCACCTTGAGCACCACGTCGGCGCCCTTTGCGTCTGCAGCCGAGCCGATCCTGGCTCCTGCGGCCTCATAATCCGTGTCGGGAATACGGGACGAAAGGCCTGCCCCTCCTTCGACGACCACGTCGAAGCCGAGCCCCTTCATCTTCTTCACCGTCTCGACCGACGCAGAAACCCGGCTTTCCGCGGGATCCACCTCCCGCGCAACGAATACAATTCCACTCACACGCCAATCCTCCCCCAGTTCGGCAGCGCTATGCAGAGGCGCCCCCGGCAGGGGGCGCGGTATTCCGTCGTCCGCTAGAGAGCGTTCAGCGCAGAGCGATGAACCCGAGGACGTTGAGAACGATCAGGAGGACGAACCCGGAAAAGAACCCGGCGCTGGTAAAGAAGGCGGCGGCCATTGCGATCATCAGCGTCACGCAGAACATCGTTACGTACTTGGCCGCGTTCAGGAAGAAGACGTAGGTCTTCTCATGCTCTGCGTAGTCCATCGGAGCACCCATTTCGACCGGTCCGGTATGAAGTTCAGCCATGCTATCGTCTCCTGTTTGCCTGCGCCGGCGCTTAGAGGGCGCATTCATCAACGCGGGCCACAAGGCCCCTGTTGCCATCGCTTACACAATGGCTTGTCAAAGCGCAACGCGTGACAGAGTCGCACCTCGACATTTGTCGCTCGAGTTGCGACACGGCACGCGCGGATCAGGCGCGCAGACCCGCCTCGCCGATCTGGATACGGCTGGCGGCGCCGAAATGCGCAAGGCGGGCGGTCGGGCGCACCGTCAGCGGGCTGAAAAGCATGTCTTCGCCGCGCCCGAACAACATCCGCCGCTCGAACGCTTCCGACTTGAAGAAGGGGAAGCGCACATAGAGCGACGGCAGAACCTCCTTCACGCGGGTGGCAAGCAGCATGAGGTCGATGATAAACTTGCCATGGTTGCTCTTCGGCGAGGCGACGAAATCGGCATCGAACACCCGCTTGTAGAAAGCTGCATGCGCCGGCTTGACCATCTGCAGGCAGCGATCGGCCTGGAAATAGTCGGTCGCCATCGTGGCCAGGCGCAGCGTGAGATAGGGGATCGCCGGCATTTCGCTCCAGACCTCCGGGTCGGCGGCCAGGCGGACCGGATCGATCAGCGTCATGCCGGCATCGAGAAAGGCGTTGATCTCGTCGGGAAACACCTTGCCGGACGAGGTAACGCGATGCTCGGGCGTGACGTGATGCAGACGGACGGTCGAGATCAGTCGCTCCTCGTAGTAGATCCCGAACACATAGGCATGACTGTCGAAGTCGGCTTCGTCGATCAGGAGCGGCGACTCGTCGCCCAGCTGCATGACGCTACCGGCCTTGTAGGCCTTGTAGCGGATGCGGGCGACCTCCTCCATGTCCTCCCCGGATTCCACCCGGCGGTACTCCACCCGGTCGAGCAACTGCATGAGCTTGTCCGAGAACCGATTGGTCGCCGATTGTACGCTGGCCATAAGACACAAATCCCCGATTGAATGACCGCGGCCGCAGCACCGCAGGCACACACTCAATCATTTCGATCAATTTGTGTAAATTGCCATCTATTAACCTTAACAGACTTTTCGTCATATAAGGAAATCAGTATTTTAGGGGAAGCTTGAGGATTGCCGGGGCTTGAGAGGAATCAGGCGAAGTGGCGTCCGCGCCGGGCGCGTGTATCGGCGGCGGTACGGGCCAGGGTTTCTGTCAGGTCCATGAGTGCGGCCGAAGACATCGGTGCGGCGAAGACATATCCCTGGACCAGATCGGCACATCGATGCTGGTTGATCAGAGCCAGCTGTTCACGGGTTTCGACACCTTCGATGACGATCTTGAGGCCGAGTTCGCGCGAGAGATTGACCGTGCCGCGCAGCAGCTTGAAGCGACGCGCATCCTCGGCGATGTTGCGCACGAAGGATCGATCGATCTTGATGACGTCTAGCGGCAGCGCGTCGAGATAGCTGAGGCTCGAGTAACCCGTGCCGAAGTCGTCGATGGCGATGGTGATACCGCGCGCGCGCAGTTCCTGCAGCACCGCCTTGACCTTGACCGGTTCCTCCATCAGGCAACTCTCGGTCACCTCCAGGTGCAGTCGGGACGGCTTGAGACCGGACGAAATCAGCGCATCCGTGACAACGCCGACGATCTCGGCGTTGCGCAGGTCCTGCACCGACAGGTTGATAGAAACGCCCATGTGCCCGGGCCAGCCAGCGCAATCGGCGCAAGCGCGCTCGATCATCAGACGCGTGATCTCAGAGACGATTCCCATCTCCTCGGCGATCTGGATGAAGACCGTGGGTGAAACGGGTCCGCGCTCGGCATGCGTCCATCGCGCCAGCGCCTCGCAGCATTCGATGCGCGATCCGTCGGGTTGGAACATCGGCTGGTAAGCGACCGACAGCTCGTCCTTGGCAACCGCCTCGCGCAGATCGGCCTTGAGCTTCTGTCGATCGACGTAACGGGCGTCCATCTCCTCCTCGAATGTGGTGAAGCCGCCCTTGGCCCGCGATTTGGTCTCGAACAAGGCAAGATCGGCCTTGATCTGCATGTCTTCCATGCGAAAGTCTTCGCTGTCGCAGAGCACGCATCCGGCGCTCAGCGACACGTTGAAGGTCATTCCGTCCAGTTCATAAGAGCCGCGCACCTGCTGGTGCATCCGACGCATGCGGTCCTCAAGGTCCTTGCGGTCGTTCTCGTTCGGGAAAAACAGGATGAACTCGTCGCCCATCAGATTGGCGGCGATCGCCTTGTCGCCGGCCGCCTTTCGCATGCGCTCCGCGATCAGGCAGAGTAACCGGTCGCCGGTGACGTGCCCCTTCATGTCGTTGACGTGCTTGAACTCGTCGACGTCCAGCACCATGAAGCCCACGGTGCCCGGCCGCTTGCGCTCCGCCAGCGCCGCCTGCACCAGTTCGCCGAAATAGGTGCGGTTCGGCAGCCCGGTCAGGCTGTTGTAGCGGATCATGTGAAGGATCTTGTTCTCCGCCCGCATGCGGGCCGTCACGTCCTCGAAAATCAGGACGGCGCCGCCGTTTTCCCGGCGGCTGGCGGTGAACTCCAGGTAGAAATCGTCGGTTATCTGCACGAGCGCGCGGGAGCGCTCGCCCTTCAAGAGTTCGTCGAGCTGTCGCAGCACCCCCCTGCTCTGTTCCGCGTTCAGGAAGGTGTTTCGCACGCCATAGCGCAGCACGACGTCGAGGTGGCAATCCTTCAGCCGATCCTTGTCACCGAGTCGCAGCAGCTCACAGGCACGACGGTTGGCGACGAGGATCCGCTGGTCCGCATCCAGCATGAACAATCCGTGCGGCATGTTGTTGAGCGCAGCGTCGAAACGGTCGGCGATGATCTTGATTTCGCGGGTGGCCAGTGCAGCCTTGTGCAGGAAGCTGCGGACGCCGTTCGCCATGATCCTGGTCGTCAGGATAAAGGGCAGAATGAGCACCGCCAGCACGGCGTGGTAGAAGTCCTGCAGGCCGAGAAAGCCCACCACCATCGGAAAGCAGGCCGAAAAGCTCATGTAGTCGACGGCCCGGCTCGAGCCGCAGTTGCGACCCACCACCGACACCATGGTGGCGAGCGTCACGGAAATGCAGGCGAGTTCCGCAAAACTGTCGCGACTGACCAGCAGGCTGTAGCCGCTCGCCATGCCGAGCACGAGCGTCGTGCCGACTGCGCCGGTATTGTACCAGTTTTCCCAGTACCGGATTCCATCATTGTCGAGTGCGGAGTGATCGACGCGGTCGAAACGGCGCATGCCGTGGGCGCGCAGCGACCAGATAAGGACGACCGCAGCGCAACAGGCGAGGAAGAACGGATCGGCGGTCTTTGCATAGACGAACGCGAATGTGACGACATGGGAAATCATGCCGACGAACAGGGTCTGGCGGTTTCCGTAAAGCGAACTGACGAACGACAGATACACATCCGCCGGCAGCGTGCTTTGACCTCGATCCTTCATGGATTCGGCGCTCCCATTGACGGGCGAGCGTTACAGGCGAAATTTTAATGAATGATTTCGCGAAATTGTCCGATTGCGCGGAGTAAGCACCGGCTTTTCGCTGCTTTGTCCGTGCTTTTGCACACCTGTTCAACCCTCTCTTGCGCTGAACACTCCAGGATCGGCCCAAAACGCAACCCCACATAGCGGAATGTTGCAGAAATCGCACTTCGGGCACGGACGGCGCGCGCGGCAGGCCTCACGGCAATCTCATTGCCGGACCTCGGGTTTCTTGGAACATGATGAACCAAAGGTCAATTTTGACAGGCCGGATTTGACCTCTCCTCGCACGTTACGCGCCAGCAGCCGCAGGCCGCAGTTGCGATATTTCTCGTACGGCTCCAAGCTTGGGAATTGACTGGGTTGCGATTTATCGGCAAACCCATCGGATAAGCGTGTTGCGCAATGCGCGATCGCTTGCACTTGGACAAGGCTTGATCGAATTTGCCGCGGCATCGACAAGCCAATTCGATCGGAGTTCAGCATGCCGAAACCTGTCGTCGCCATCCCCGCCGACATCCGCGAGATCGAGGGCAATGTCTGGCAGGCCACTCCGAACCAATATGTCCGCGCCGCCGTCAAGGGCGCCGGCGTCATCCCTTTCCTGGTGCCGGCGCTGGAAAGCGGGCACGACTTCGATGAAATCCTCGACCGCGTGGATGGCCTTCTGGTCAGCGGCTCGCGCACCAATGTGCATCCATCCTATTGGGGCAGCGAAGCGACCGAAGCGGACGGCCCGTTCGACCTCGCCCGCGACGCCACAGCACTTCCCCTCATCAAGCGCGCACTGGAGCGCGGCATCCCGCTGCTTGCGATCTGTCGCGGGCTGCAGGAATTGAACGTCGCGCTCGGCGGAACATTGGCAAACGAGATCCAGGAAATCCCTGGGAACTGGGATCACCGCAAGCCGAACACGACGGACCTCGACGAGGCCTATGGCATACGCCAGGAGGTGATCGTCAAGGAAGGAAGCTGCCTAGCTTCGGTCATCGGCGCCGGGACCGTGCGTGTCAATTCCCTGCACCGCCAGGCAATTTCGAAGAACGCTCCGCAGCTCGCCATCGAGGCTCTGGCCGAAGACGGTACGATCGAGGCTGTTTCGGTCATCGGCTCGAAGGCGTTTGCCGTCGGTGTCCAGTGGCATCCCGAGTACTGGGTCGGCTCCGACGAACCTTCAAACAAGCTGTTTGCAGCTTTTGGCGAGGCCGTCCGCGCCTACGCGGATTCGAAGATGGTCCGGCCGGCGCGCCAAGCTGCCGGCTAAATCTGTCTCCCGGAAGGGGCGGCCAGCTTCGCGGCAAACATGCGGAGGGCCCAGGCGACGCGCACAGGCGATCTGAATAGATCGCTGCAGCCCTTAATCCGCAGCGTTCAGCGTGATCACCGCGTTTGGCGGGTCGATGGCCTCGTAGGCCATCCCGTCGCCTTCGGCCAGCGTCAGCACGGCGTCACCCGCAGCATTGGACAGGACGACCGTTCCGTCGCCGTTCTCGGTCCAGGTTGCCACGTGCGACAAGCCGGGCCAGACCTGCTCGCAGCCCCTGGCCGCGGTAAGACGCATGCTTCTGTTGGTCAGTTTTTCGCCGCGCGATACCGCACAGGCCGTTTCTGCTTCGACATTTGTGACGGATAAAAATCTGTCGCCCGCGGGCGCATCAATCTGAGGGATTGAGCCGGAAATAACCGGGTCCACGTCCGGAGGGCTTCCCCCATCCAGCGACCAGATCCCGGCAAAAAGGGCAAGGGTGCAGCCAACCGGAAGCATCACTTTTCGCATGGCTCTCTCCGAAGCAGGGCGATTCGAAGAAAGCTTGCGCCCGTATCGTTGACGACATCTTAACGACACAGTCTGGCCGTTTCGAAAGGATCCACCGCTTCAGCGCGGCGTTTCCGGCACCGGTGTCAACGGCCTGCCGGAGTCAAACCAGGCCAAGAGGTTGTCCGCGGCCAGATCGGCCATGGCGTCACGCGTGGCGACGGAAGCCGAGGCGACGTGCGGAAGCAGGCAGGTGTTGGGCGCGGCGAGCAGCGCAGCCGGCACGTGCGGCTCATCCTGGAACACGTCGAGCCCCGCGGCGGCGATCGTACCTGCCTCCAACGCTTCCGCAAGCGCCTGCTCATCCACGGTCCAGCCGCGGCCGACATTGATAAGAACGCCGTCCGGGCCGAGCGCCGACAGCACCGTTGCGTCGATCGCCTTGTAGGTCTCCGGGGTCTTTGGGACGATCGCAATCAGTGTGTCGACGGCTGCGGCCATGCCAAGCAATGACGGATGGTAGCCGTACGGCGCATCGGACTTTCTGGTGCGGGTGTGATAGCTGATCGATACCCCGAACCCCTCCAGCCGTCGGGCGATCGCCAGCCCGATCCGGCCCAGCCCGTAGATGCCGACCGAGCGGCCGCGCAGCGTCAGTTTCGACAACGGAAACGCGCCGCTTCGCTCCCAGCGCCCCTTGCGCAACCAGGACTCCGCGTCCGGGAACCGCCGCAACGTGTTCAGAAGCAGCGCGATCGCCGAGTCGGCAACTTCGTCGTTCAGCACGTCCGGCGTGTTGGTCACGACAATGCCACGCGCAGCCGCGCTGCCGACATCGATGCCGTCGTAGCCGACGCCAAAATTGGCGATGATTTCAAGATTCGGCAGACAGTCGAACGCTGCGCCGTCGAAATTGTTGGAGACGGCAACGCCGCGGATTCTGGCCGCGGTTTCGGGATCAAGGACACCGGAAACGAGCGGGGCTGCGCAACGGATCAGTTCCACCGCATCACCGAGCCGCTCGGCGACACGCTCCCTGACTTTCCCGACAAAAAGAACTTTCGGCCTTCCAGACATGGGCTGCCCCCTGCTGTGGCATCGTTCGCCCTCAGGCGGCGTCGTGTCCGTTGTGCTTCAAGGGACCGGTCGACTGGCGAATGCGCATTTCCGGCTTGATGAGGTGAATGCCGTCCGGCTCATGGCTGCCGGAAAGCTTGTCGAGCAGCGCCCGGGCGGCACTGCGCCCGACCTCCGACTGGCCATTCCAGACGGTCGTGAGCGAAGGCGTGGCGATCGCGGCTTCCTCGAGGTCGTCATAGCCGGTCACCGAAACGTCGCGGCCCGGCACGAGCCCGGCGCGTGCGATTCCGTTCATCAGCCCGATCGCGACCAGATCGTTCCAGCAGACGGCGGCCGTCGGCTTCTGCGGCAGCGATAGAAAATTCACCGCGGCCTCGAACCCGCCTTGCTTGGAGCGCGGGCCGGGAATGCGCAAGCCCGGATCGACCTCGATATTGGCCTTGCGCAGCGCGTTCACATAGCCCTGATAGCGGTCGCGCCCGGTGGAGGTCTGGTCGGTGCCGCCGACCATGGCGATGACGCGGTGACCAAGCCCGATCAGGTGGTTCGTCGCCAGCGAGATGCCATAGGCGTCGTCACCGCGGAAGATCGGCACGTCCATACCGTCGATCGACCGCGCGATCAGGATCGCCGGCATGCCGTTGTCCTCCGCCAGCAGGATATCCTCCGGCGGCGTGCCGATCGCCGGCGACATGATGACGCCGTCGCCGCCGAGTTGGAGCAGCGTCTCGATGAAATTTCGCTGCTTTTCGACCGAGTCGTAGTGGTTGGAGAGAATGAAGGTCTGGCGATCGCGATCGAGTTCGCTCTCGATCGCCTTGAGGATCTCGCCGTAGAACGGGTTCATGATGTCGTGCACGACGACGCCGATGATGCCCGACCGCGACGTGCGCAGGCTGGCGGCACGGCGATTGTAGATGTAACCGAGCGCGCGCGCCTGCTCCTTGATCCGGTCACGGGTGGCGACCGCAACGAGCGGGCTGTCACGCAGGGCCAGGGACACGGTTGCGGTAGATACCCCGAGCGTTTCCGCGATCGTGGACAGTTTGACCTTCTGCGCCATGACCTTCCCCGGATCTGACAAACGCGATATTTAAATCGTTTATTTAAACTATTTAAATCTGCTCCGCAACGTTCTTCTCACCGGTTTGCGCCGCGGCGCCGCGCAGATTTCCATCCACGGTGCGCAGCAACTTCAGGAGCGTGCGGACCTCCTTGTCGCTCAAGCCATCGAGTGCCTGGCTCTCACTCAAATCACAGGCTTGCGCAATAAGGGCGAGCGAGGCGCGCCCTGTTTGCGTCAGCTCGACAACGGTAAGCCGCCCGTCAGCCGTGTCCGGCTTGCGCTCGACAAACCCCTGCGCCTCCAGGCGACCGATGGTGCGGGTCATGGTGGGCGCCTTGACGCCGAGGCGGGCGGCGAGCGCGCCTGCGGTCATCCCACCGTTGTCGGCCAGCGCCAGCATCACGCCATCCTGCCCGGCATAAAGACCGCTGGAAAGAAGATTTCGGGAGAGGACGGTGCGGATCGAGCGGGCTGCCTGGACGATGGCACCGGAAACGTCGGTCGATCCGATCGGAGCGTGCTCCTTCTTCTTGGCCTTTTCTTTCTTCTCTTCCTTTTTTTTCTTGCCCATGCGTCCCCGCCGATCTTGTTTCGCCGAACTCACCTTGTATGACAGAGACGACCCGTTGACGACAAGACAGGAAGAGGCCCGATGCGTGTCCGCCCGGCAAGACGCTGGCAAGACAACGACCCTGCGCTCGATGCTGCGGCGCGCGCCGACTGGATTGCCGTCCTCCCCCTTGGCGCACATGAAGGCCACGGTCCGCACCTACCCCTCGAGACGGATTGGCTGATCGCCGACGCGATCGTCGACCGGCTCATCGCAGCCCTCCCGGCGGACCTGCCCGTTACCTTCCTGCCCACCGAACGGATCGGCTACTCGCCCGAGCATCTTGACGTGGAAGGCACGAAATCGCTCGCCTATGACGAAGCCGTGGAGCGCTGGCTCGGCATCGCCGCCGACCTGTCCGCGCTGGGTGTCCGCAAGTTCGTGATGCTCAACGCCCATGGCGGCAACTCGCCGCTGATGACGGTCGTCGCCACCGAGGCGCGCATCCGCTACGAAATGCTGGCGGTCGCGACGAGTTGGACCCGCTTCGGCCAACCCGACGGCTGGATCGCGCCGCAGGAAAAAGCCGTCGATATTCATGGAGGCGACATCGAAACATCGGTAATGCTCGCAATCCATCCGCAATTGGTAAAGCGCGACAAGGCCGCCAATTTCCCATCGCGCCAAACGGATTTCGCCGGCCGGTTCCGCCACCTGCGCGCCTATGGCCCGCACGCCTTCGGCTGGAAGATGTCAGACCTGAACCCGCAGGGCGCGGCCGGCAACGCGGCCGCCGCGACCGCCGAACGCGGCGAGCGATTGCTGGATCATGCGATAACAGGCCTAGTCGAACTGATCGAGGACGTGAACGCATTCGACGTGGCGACGCTGCGCTGAGCGCGCGCAGCGTTTGCGCTGCCGCCTTCGATCTCCTATATCAGACGCCAACCGGGTGCCGACCGCATCCCCGACCGTTCTCGAGGCTCTCATGACCGATACCGCCACGCAAAAGCCCGTCCCCGTCACCGTCCTCACCGGCTATCTCGGCGCCGGCAAGACCACCCTTCTGAACCGGATTCTCACCGAGAACCACGGTCGGAAGTACGCCGTCATCGTCAACGAGTTCGGCGAGATCGGCATCGACAACGACCTGATCGTCGAGTCCGACGAAGAGATCTACGAGATGAACAACGGCTGCATCTGCTGCACCGTTCGCGGCGACCTGATCCGCGTCGTCGAGGGGCTGATGCGCCGCCCGGGTCGCTTCGATGCGATCATCGTCGAGACCACCGGCCTGGCCGATCCCGTGCCGGTCGCCCAGACCTTCTTCATGGACGACGACGTCCGCTCCAAGACCGAGCTCGACGCGGTCGTGGCGCTCGTCGACGCCAAGCACCTGCCGCTGCGATTGAAGGACAGCCGCGAGGCCGAGGACCAGATCGCCTTTGCCGACGTCGTGCTGCTGAACAAGACCGACCTGGTCACCCCGGAAGAGCTGGAGCAAGTCGAGGTGACGGTGCGCGCCATCAACCCGTCGGCTCGCATCTACCGCACAACCCGCTCCGACATCGACCTGGCTAAGGTCCTGGATCAAGGCGCCTTCAACCTGGAGCGCGCGCTCGAGAACGACCCGCAGTTCCTCGACCATGACCATGAGGACCACGTCTGCGGCCCGGGCTGCGACCATGACCATGGGCATGACCACCACCATCACGATCATGACCACCACCATCATGACCATGATCATGACCACCATCACCACGACCATGGCCCCTCGCCGATCCACGACGTGACGGTGCAGTCGATCTCGCTGCGCGGCGGCGAGATGAACCCCGACCGCTTCTTCCCCTGGATCCAGAAGATCACCCAGACGGACGGGCCGAACATCCTGCGCCTGAAGGGCATCATCGCCTTTGCCGGCGACGACGAGCGCTATGTAGTCCAGGGCGTGCACATGATCGTCGAGGGCGACCACCAGCGCGCCTGGAAGGACGGCGAGAAGCGCGAAAGCCGCCTCGTCTTCATCGGCCGCGACCTCGACCGCGAGAAGATCGAGCGTACCTTCAAGGCCTGCGAGGCAAAAGCATGATACCGAAACGTGCGAAACCGTTTTCGGACAACGTCATGCCGACGAAAGATACGCACTGATGCCGACCGTTGCCCCCCTTGATCTCGACGGCCACGTCGTCGCGACGTATTTCCTTGGCGACGTGCCGTTCTTCGCAACGGCGATCGGCGCGATCCACCGGCTCGACCACGGCCACAAGGTCACCGAGGCCAATGACGGGCTGCTCGCCTGCGTCCGCGACGAGGCGAACGACACGCTCGTCACCGGCGGCGAAGACGGCAAGGTCTTCCGGATTGCCGCCGACGGCACCGCAACTCTGCTTTCGGAAGTGCCGCGCAAGTGGATCTCCGTGGTGGCCGCCGGGCCGCAAGGCATCGTCGCCTTCGCCGAAGGTCGCACCACCCGGGTCCGCCTTGCCGACGGCACGCTGAAGGAATTTCCCGAGCAGCGCACGGTCGAAGGCCTTGCCTTCGCGCCGAAGGGGCTGCGCATCGCCGTCGCCCGCTACAACGGTGTGTCGATGCACTGGGTGGCGACTGCAGGCCAGCCGGTCGATCTCGAATGGAAGGGCGCGCACACGGGCGTCACCTTCTCGCCGGACGGGCGCTTCGTCGTCACCAGCATGCAGGAGAATGCCCTGCACGGCTGGAAGCTCGACAGCAAGGCCGCCGAGACCCGTCACATGCGCATGACCGGCTATCCGGCGAAAGTGAAGTCGCTCTCCTGGTCGGCCAAGGGCAAGTGGCTCGCCTCCTCGGGTGCGCCCGCCGCAATTGTCTGGCCCTTCGCATCGAAGGACGGGCCAATGGGCAAGGCGCCGCTGGAGCTTGGCACCCGTGCCGACGTGATGGTGACGTCCGTTGCCTGCCATCCGGCGGAAGAGGTCGTCGCGATCGGCTATTCGGACGGCATGGTGCTCGCCGCCCGCTTTGCCGACAGCCGCGAAGTGCTGCTACGCCGGCCCGGCAAGGGCGCGATCTCGTCGATGGCCTGGAGCGGGAACGGCCGGCAGCTTGCCTTCGCGTCCGAAGTCGGTGACTGCGGCGTCGTCGATATCAGCGCCTGAGCAAGGCTCGGCCGGTATTCGCCGGTGTCACCTTTGGGCCGGCGCGGAGGGACGCTCCGCGACCGGCCACGCCCGCATCGGAGCGTCGGCATCCCTACAAGCTGCTGCGATGGCCTACCATTCCAGCTCGAGATGCGGGCGGCCATCCGAGGTCTTCGCGGCGGTCCGCCCGGTTTCGTCCACCGTGCAGTTGACGCGTTGGCGAAACGCGGAAAAGCTCTCGAACGTGACGACGTCGACCGGCTCGTCGAAATGCAGCGTGAGCCGGTAGCGACCGGGCGACATCGCCTGTACGCCGAGCACCTTCGCGTCGAAAGGCTGCCCGAGGTAGTAGCCGCGAACGCGCGAGCCTAACTGCCACGGATCGAAGGGCGGTCGATTGCCGACGGCGGCGTGCAGCGTGTTCCAGTCGCGATAGCCATATTGGGCGGCCACGAGTTCGAGCGCGCGGGAGTGGCTGATGGGCTGGTCATCGGTCGCAAAACGCGCCCGCAGGCGTTTCGCCTGGTCTTTCAGTCCTTCCAGCGAAGGAAGCGGCGTCGATGGACGCATGGGTTTCTCCAGTCTCTGCATGCGTCATGTCGGGGGGTCCGCATTGCCACCGGTTCGCATGCCTTGAGGGCTGGATAACCGTGTCAGAAGACGAGAGACTTCACCAAAGCTTGCGCTCGCGGACGGCCGGGGCTCTCACCCAAGCATTCCGGTACACCGGCACACGCCGCCTGTCAAAGGGGACGTCGATCCTGACGCCCCCCTCCATCGCTAAGGTCGCCACGCGCCTTTCCGTGTAGTCCGGCAGAGTTCCTTCAATCAGAAGCGCCAAACGCCCCTCGTGCCGGTCAGCCAGGGACAGCCGGGCAGCGGCGCACCGAACTCGTTTGTGACGTCAAGATCGGAGAGGCACGCCGCCGATGTCGTCAGGCAGCCGGACTGGCCCGGCCTTCAAGTGCCACCTGCCCATTGCGCCGCATGACGAAGAGACAGACCATGCCGAGGGCACCGACGATGATGACGAGCGAGCCGATCTTGGCTAGTGTCGGATCCCCGCCGGCATCGATCCGCATCTTGCCGGCCACGAGAAGTACGGCGCCGAGCTGGTAGACGAGGAACTGTGGAAGGGCCAGCCGTGCCTCCCGCATCGCCGGATAGGCGCGCAGGATCAGACCGAACAGGACGGACGCAACAAAACCGAGAAGATTGGCGTGGGCGTGCGAATTGCCGAAGTTCAGTTGCATCGCGATGCCCATCCAGATGCCGTAAGCCATCCCGAACACCAGCCAAAGCAGCCCGCAGGCAATGTAGGAGTCATCAAGTCTGCGCATGAGTGGTTCCCCTGTTTAAGGCGGCGCCCCTCGCGCCGCCGGCCGATAATAACACCGGCCGGGGAAAATTCCATCGTGACAACTGCAGGTTACCGCCGATGATTGCGGTTCGTCAGGCCGCCTTGTGAAGCCCAGCGCGACCAAGCCGGCGCCCGGAGGCGACGAGAACGCCGGCCGCGCCTTCGAGCCAGCCCTCCTTCAGCTCGAGCGCGAGGAAGCGATGACGCTCGAACGGGCCGGGCATGACGAGATGTTTCGCCCTGTCGGCGAAGAAGCCGAAGCGCTCGTAATAGGGCGCATCGCCTACCAGCACCACGGCACCGTGGCCGCGTGTCGCTGCCTCGGTGACGGCAGCGCGCATGAGCGCGGAGCCGATGCCCTTGCCTTCATGGTCCGGATCGACCGCGAGCGGGCCGAGCAGCAGCGCCGGCACCGCATTTCCCGAGGCATCGACGCCCGCCTCGACGTTCCACAACCGCACAGTGCCGATCACCTGGCCGTCCGGGTCGCGGGCGACGAGCGCCAGACCGTCTGCCGGCACGTGGCCGCGGCGGAGCTTTTCGGAGGACTTGCGGAAGCGCCCCTCGCCCATGGCGCGGTCGAGCAGGCGCTCGCGCGCGACGACGTCGCCCGGATTCTCCTGATCGACGGAAAAGGCAGTTTGCGCAAAAAATGCGCGGACAGAACCAAGAACAGTGGCCATTCCGGCCTCCCGAACTTCAATTGCCGCCACGAGCGGTCATCGGATCTCATTGTGAGTGGCACTCCCGCTTCTCGCGGGAGCGCCCGGATCGGTTCAGATCACGTAGGCCTTGAGCGGCTCGAAGCCGTTGAAGGCGACGGCCGAGTAGGTCGTCGTGTAAGCGCCGGTGCCCTCGATCAGCACCTCGTCACCGATCGAAAGGGTGATCGGCAGCGGGTACATGTTCTTCTCATAAAGCACGTCGGCCGAATCGCAGGTCGGGCCCGCGAGCACGCAGGGCTCCATCGCGTCGCCGTCGCGCGCGGTGCGAATCGGGTAGCGGATCGCCTCGTCCATCGTCTCGGCAAGTCCGCCGAACTTGCCAATGTCGAGGAACACCCAGCGGTGCGCGTCGTTGTCCGACTTCTTCGACACCAGCACGACTTCCGCCTTGATCACGCCGGCATTACCGACCATGCCGCGGCCCGGCTCGATGATCGTCTCCGGGATGTGGTTGCCGAAGTGCTTCTTCAGCGCGCCGAAGATCGCCTGCCCGTAGGCCTCCGCGGAAGGAATGTCCTTCAGGTACTTCGTCGGGAAACCACCGCCCATGTTGACCATCTTCAGCTCGATGCCCTGCTTGGCAAGCTGGACGAAGACGCGCTTGGCATCGGCGAGCGCCGAATCCCATGCGTCGACCTTCGTCATCTGCGAACCGACATGGAACGAGACGCCGTAGGAGACGAGGCCGAGCTGGTGGGCGTAGACGAGTACGTCGACAGCCATCTGCGGCACGCAGCCGAACTTGCGCGACAGCGGCCACTCTGCGCCCTCGCCATCGGTCAGCACACGGCAGAAGACGCGGGCGCCGGGTGCGGCACGGGAAATCTTCTCGACTTCCTCGTGGCTATCGACCGCAAAGAGGTTGACCCCGAGCGCGTGGGCGCGGGCAATGTCGCGCTCCTTCTTGATCGTGTTGCCGAAGGAGACACGGTTCGCGGTCGCGCCGGCATTGAGCGCCATCTCGATTTCGGCGACAGACGCGCAATCGAAGGAGGAACCCATGCTGGCGAGCAGGCGCAGGATCTCCGGCGCCGGATTGGCCTTGACAGCGTAGTAGATCGAGCTGTCCGGCAGAGCGTGGCGGAAAGCCTTGAAATTGTCGCGCACCACGTCGAGGTCGACCACCAGGCAAGGGCCATCGGGTCGTCGGGTGTTCAGGAAGTCGATAATGCGTGCAGTGGTCATCTTGCCAATCCCCGTGATCAGACGCTCCGGAAAAATCCGGAGGACAAAGGGCGACGCGAACATGCAATGGAACCAGCCGGTGGAGACCCCGGTACCAGGCATGCGCGCGATGCGCGAAACGATGAACCTGAGCCCGCCGAGGCTCGGATTCGGCTTTGTCTGCCATGGATTGGAGGGGGTAACCCAACCGCACTTCCGGCAATGAAGGTGTGCCTCTTCAGTAACCCCGGCTGATGGAAAGCCGGCAGACACCAGAAAGGCCCGCACCGTCGTTGCTTCAAGATGTCCTCGCATTTCCCGGTTGGCCGGAATAGCGACTGGAGCGGTTAGATCCAGGTACCTTACCGATGACCTCACCTTAGGGATGGCTCCCAGTTCGAGGGTCGGCGGACACCCACAGGCACGTGCGACTTTGGGCAAGGGCGGAAATAGGGAGATTCCCTGTCGCAATCAAGAGTTTTTCGATACCGCTATTGAAAAAAATTCGACCGCCCACGACATTGCCGTTGCCCGGATTCGGAACGGATTCGTTGCCATCCGGCAGGAAGGATACTTGATGGACACGCTCACCCGCATTCGCGCCTATATCGACGTCGTGGATGCAGAAGGCTTCTCTGCCGCCTCTCGCAAGGTCGGCAAGTCAAAGGCGTTGCTGTCCAAATACGTGCGCGAGTTGGAAGACGAACTCGGCGCGCTGCTCCTGAACCGCACGACGCGACAGTTCTCCATGACGGAAGCCGGCCATACCTACTACCGGACGGCCTCGGAAATCCTCAAAGAGATCGACAACCTCGCCGACCTGGTCCGTGAGAACAACGCCGACCTGAAGGGCAAGCTGAAGATCTCGGCACCGCGCACCTTCGTCGACGCGGACATCGGCCAATCGCTCATCGATTTCGGCCGCGAGCATCCGGAGTTGTCACTGGAGATCGTTTCCGACGATCGTTTCGTCGATCTGGTGGAGGAGGGTTTCGACGTGGCGGTCCGCATCACGCGGCTCGAAGACTCCACTCTGATCGCCCGCAAGCTCGGGGACTTCTATCTCAAGATCTGCGCCTCGCCGGACTTTCTTGAACGAACTGGTCCGATCGGCCACCCGTCGGAGCTGTCGCGCCTGCCCTGCGTCATCGACACCAACGGCAAGTCGCACAGCAACTGGCGCTTCATCGATGCCAAGGGCACGAACTTCAGCGTTCCGGTGAGCGGGCATATCGAGGTCAACAGCCCGGCCTCCGCCGTCAGGGCGGCGGCAAGCGGCCTCGGCATCGCCCAGGTGCCGGAATTCATTGCCCGCGCCAGCCTCGATTCGGGCAAGGTCATATCGATCCTCGACGACTATCTTCCCGCTGACCGCGGCATTTACGCGATCTATCCGCATCGCCGCTATCTGCCGGCGAAGGTGCGCACCTTCGTCGATTTCCTGCACAACTGGTTCAAGAAACACGGCAACGGCGCCGACGCGCGGAGCTGAGAAGGGTGGGCGCGACAATTCGCGCCTCGGCCATCGTCCCAAATCCGGCCCAATTTCTGTACACTTGGCTGCGTGTCCGCAAATGCCATAGATGAGAGGAAACCTGCGCGCATGAAGTCCACCGCCCTTCTGTTCGCAGGCGCCGTTTGGCTGCTGCCGGCTGTGGCCCTTGCCCACCCGCACATCTTTGCCGAAGCGCGCCTTGAGGTCGTCGCCGGCGATGACGGAACGATCGCCGAACTACGAAACGTCTGGCGCTTCGATGAGATGTTCTCGTCCAGCGTCGTGCTCGAATTCGACAAGAATTCCAATCGCAAGCTTGATGCCGATGAACTGGCCGAGGTCGGCCAGACGGTGCTCGAATCGCTGGAGGAATTTAGCTACTACACCTCCATCACCGAGGACGGGAGAACCATCAAGGTCGCCAAGCCGGAGGCCATCAACGTCGATTTCCAGGACGGCCAGCTCCTGATGTTCTTCAAGGTTAGCCCCGGAGAGGCCTTGGCGCTGAAAGGGAAGCTCACCTTCGGCGTCTATGACCCGACGATGTATGCGGCAATGGATTTCGCCACCGATGGCGACCTGGTTGTCGTCGGCGAAAAATTCGCCGCCTGCAAGCACGAGGTCGTGCGCCCGGATCCTGACGAGGTTCTTGCTCAGAACCAGGGTACATTGACCGACGCGTTCTGGAGCGACCCGGCCGGAACCGACATGACGAAGCTGTTCGCAACGCGGCTGGAGGTCACATGCTGACGCGCCGAACGATCCCGCACATCGCAGCCGTCGCTGTGCTCCTCTTCCTGGCTGGCCTGACCGCAGCCCACGCCCAGTCGCCGCTCGGGATCGGCAGCGCCGAGCCTGCCTTCAAGACGACCGGCCTCTTCGGTGGCGTGTTTGCCTGGATCAACAGCGAGCAGCAGGCGTTTTATCGCATGCTGACCGGCGCCTTGAAGAACATGCGCGACAATCCCTGGGCGGCCTCGACGCTGGTCGGCCTGTCCTTCGCCTATGGTGTGTTCCACGCCGCAGGCCCCGGTCACGGCAAGGCCGTGATCTCCTCCTACATGCTCGCCAACGAAATCGAGCTGAGGCGCGGGGTGTTGCTCTCCTTCCTGTCATCGCTGATGCAGGGCATCGTCGCAATTCTGCTCGTCGGCGCCGCCTATCTTCTTCTGCGCGGAACATCGATTTCGATGACCGAGGCGACAAAGGCACTGGAGACATTCAGCTACGCGCTGATCGCGGCTTTTGGCGCGTGGCTGCTTTACCGCAAGCTCTGGGGCCGGAACCGCCGCCCGGCACCCGTCGAGGTCTTTGCGATGGCCCAGTCCGAGCCCGCTGGACATGGCCACCGTCATCATGCCCACACCAGCCCCGCCGCCGGCCATCATCACGATCACTCGCATGGCCACAATCATGGCCATTCGCACGCCCCCGGCGAGGTCTGCGCCAGCTGCGGCCATGCCCATGCGCCGGACCCGGCGCTGCTGAAGGGGGACAGGTTTGCGCTGCGCGAGGCCTGGTCGGCGATCGTCGCCGTGGGTCTTCGCCCGTGTTCGGGTGCGTTGATCGTGCTTTCTTTCGCGCTGCTGAACGGGCTCTATCTCGGCGGCATCCTGTCGGTCGTCGCCATGTCGATCGGCACGGCGATCACGGTCTCAATTCTGGCAACGTTGGCTGTGACGGCCAAAGGCGCGGCGATGCGCCTCGCAGGCGGCAACAGCGCGGCGCTTCGTGTCGGCAATGCCATCGAAATCCTCGGTGCGCTGCTGGTGCTCGTTCTCGGATTGGTGCTGCTCGGCGCGTCGCTCCAGAGCTGAGCGACGCTACTCGCCCCTGCGCTGGTAGCGGGCCCGCAGCCAGAACACCAGGAAGAAGGCAAGCACGAGAGCTGCCCCCGCCGCCGCAGCGAGCCATGGCGAGGTCTGGCCGAGCCAGATCATCACGTTTGGCAGGACGAAAAAAGCAAGCCCCGTGATGAGCAGAATCACGGCTGCGGCGATGGCGGCGGAGCGGCTGCTCGTGCCCGGATTGTTGCTCATTGCGATACCAATTCCTTCATTTCCGCACGGATGTCTTCGAGACGCCGCTTCTGCCTGCCTTGGTCGTCGAAATTGTCCGCCGAGAGCCAGCGCTCGAAGGACTGCGCGAGAGCCGGCCATTCGCCGTCGATGATCGAGAACCAGGCCGTGTCCCGGTTTGCGTGCTTTGAAAGCATGTGCTGGCGGAAGACGCCCTCGAAGGTGAAGCCCAGCCGCTCAGCGGTCCGCTTGCTGGGCTTGTTCTCGTTGTGGCATTTCCATTCGTAGCGCCGATAGCCAAGATCCTCGAAGACATGCTTGGCGAGGAGATACTGCGCCTCGGTGGAGACGGGCGAGCGGGCCATCGCCGGACCATGGGCAATGCCGCCGATCTCGACAACGCCGTTTGCCGGATCCGGCCGCATGTAGTGCGCCATGCCCACGGCCTCACCGCTCGCCTTGTCGATCATTACTTCGCGAACCCAGCCGGACTTGATGACCGCTTCGGACCACGCATCAAAGTCCTCGATGCCGCCAAAATCGTCCTGCGTGAAGTATTGAAGCAGCGGGTTGATCGCCGGGCCGCCGAAGGCATCCCAGAGGGCCTGCAAATGCTTCGCGCGTTCATAAGGTTCGATACGAACGAACCGGCCGTCCAGCGTAACCGGCTCAGGTGCCGGGCAGCCTTTCCAGTGGCTCAGGTCTCGCATCGTGTCCTCCTTCGTGTCGTGCGCTCTACCGGCCCGAGCCGATTTAGTTGCTCCCCAGCCATAGGCCAGAGCCCGCGGCGACACAAATGCAAAGTCGTGATCGACCGATCACGCCCAGGGGCCGGCCGGCGCCTTTGCCGTGGAGACGGTCGCCTCGATGTGATCGACCAGCGTATCGTCCAGGCCAAGGCGGCCGGCGAGCAGGTCGAGGTAGCCACGCTCGGCGCGACTGTCGGGCTCGATCGTCAACCGAGAGGCGGTATAGAGTTCGACCCGCTGCTCCTCGGTTTTGGCGGCGGCGACAATACCGTCGATGTCGATCGGATTGGCGAGTTCCTGCTCCAAGAAGGCGGCCGCATCACCGCCGATGCCGGAGACCTTCAGTCTGTCCATGATGTGCGCGCGCTCGGCATCATCGATGTGGCCGTCGGCGCGCGAGGCGGCGATCATGGCGCGGACCAGGGTGAGCGCAAAATCGGCGCTGACGGCCTGCGTGGCAAATCCGGAGTTTTCAGGCGGTGGAAGCAGTTCAGGCTGGTTCTCGGCCGGCGACGAAGCGGCGGTGGCGGGCGCTTGTCCCGCCTGATAGTTCTTGTAGGCTTGATAGCCCAGTCCTGCGATTGCCGCCAGTCCGCCGAGCTTGAGCGCTGCCCCGGTGACCTCCCGGCCACTCTTGGTGCCGAGCAGAATTCCTGCGATAGCGCCAGCCGCGAGCGGATTGTCCTTCGCCAGTTGGCCCGCCTGTCCCGCCCGCTCGCGCACTGTGCCGCCGGCACCCGGGATCTGCGAGCCGAGAAACTGGTCCAGCAACTTCTTCGCATCAAACATCGTGTTCTCTCCCCTGCCGTGTCGAAGCCGGCCGTGTTGAATCCGGATGAGACATAGGAATGCGACGGGGGGAATACAAATCCGACCTGCAGGATGAGAACACCCCCAGCGGCACCCGGCGGCGAACATTTGCGGGCCGATTTCCTTAGCCGGCTAGTTTTTCAGCGTTGCCGCCTCGGCCGCCAGTTTGGTGATTCCCGTCCAGTCCTCCCGCATCACCAACTCCTTCGGCGCCACCCATGACCCGCCGACGCAGACAACGTTCGGAAGCGACAGATAGTCCTTCGCATTGGCAAGCGAGATCCCGCCTGTCGGGCAGAACAGCGTCCCGGCAAGCGGCGACGAGAGGGCCTTCAGATAGGCCGCGCCACCCGCCTGTTCGGCCGGGAAGAATTTCAGCACTTTGTAGCCCTGCTCCCGCAGCGCCATGGCCTCGCTGGCCGTTGCGGCGCCCGGCAGGAGCGGCACCGGCGATTGGGCGGCGGCATCCAGCAGCTCCCGCGTCGTGCCGGGGCTGACGATGAACTTGGAGCCGGCCTCGACGGCCTGGTCGAACTGGGCCGCATTCAGGATGGTGCCGGCACCTGCGACGGCGCCCTCGACCTCGTTTGCCACGAGCCGGATCGCCTCCAGTGCGGCCGGAGTACGCAGCGTGATCTCGATCGCTTTCAGGCCGCCCGCGACAAGAGCGCGCGCCAGCGGCACGGCACTGGCCGCGTCATCCACCACAAGAACCGGAACGACCGGCTGTAGGTTCAACACGGTAAGGAGGTTTTCGGTTTTGCCTGACATGTTCCAACCCCTTAAAACGATTTAATTCGCGGTGAATACTCCCTCGCTCGGTGGCTGTCGAGAAAAAAGGGAGGCACAGAAACCATCGCGCAACGTCATCACACGTCGCGCCCTTTCGCTCCTTGTCATGAACGTCCCATCGTGTAGAGTTTTATTGCCCGACTATCCACAATGCGAAAGCGAGTGGCATGGCGAAAGAGATCGAGCGAAAGTTCCTAGTTTCCGGCGAGCACTGGCGTCATTTCGCCGACGCGGGTGTCGCCATCAAGCAGGGCTATCTTGTTGCCATGGACGATCGTTCATTGCGCGTGCGCACCTATGACGACGGTCGTGCCTGCCTGACGCTGAAGATTGGCAAGACCGCGCTTTCCCGTGACGAGTACGAATTCGACATCGACGCCGAGACCGCCACCGACATGCTGCACCAAGCCGTCGGAACCGTCCTAGAGAAAGTCCGCTACGAGGTGGAGCATGAGGGTTTCACCTGGGAGGTGGACGAATATGGCGGGCGTTACAGCGGCCTCGTGGTTGCCGAAGTCGAACTCGACAGCGAGGCCGATCTGCCGAAAATCCCCGATTGGGTGGGACACGAAGTGACAGGCGACGACCGCTACTCGAACCAGGCAATGGCCTTGTCCGCAGCAACGACCGGATCCCTGGATGAGCCTCACTCTTAAAGCGGATAAGCCGCTCGCCAACGAAGTGCGACGGGTTGCATCCCGCTATCTGGTGCGGGCCAAGTCCGTGCTCGAAGAACAGCCGGACGGCCCCCACGAGGCCATCCATACCGCCCGCAAGCAGTTCAAGCGCGTCAGAAGCCTGTACCGGCTGGTTGCGACCGCAGACCGGGCGTTTCAGAAAGAGGAAAACGAACGGATCGGTGCGCTTGGCCGTCACCTCAGGGAAAGCCGGGACGCGACCTCACTCGTCGAAACCGCGCACAGGCTTGCGGATGCGGCCTCGACGGCAGAGGAGCGCATGGCGGTGACCCGCATCCATCAGCGGCTCGTCGCCCGCCGTGACTCCGTCGCCAACGCTGCGACGACGGACGACCTGATCAAGGAGGCCATCGCAACCTGCGACGACGCCCTGGAGGCCATCGCCCGTTTCCGCCTTGACGCGGGTCCGAAGCGATCCGCTGAGATCCTCGGCGAAGGATGGCGCAGGACGGGCAAGAAGGCCGTCCGTGCGCTCCGTCAGGCAAAGGAGACCGGCGCGGCCGACAGTTTTCATGCGCTGCGCAAACGGACGCAAGACCGCTGGGCCCATTGCCTTTTCCTGGCCCAGGCTTGGCCGGCCGCACTGTCCAGCGCGCAACGACAGGCGAAGCACCTGGCGGCGCTTCTCGGCGAGAACCAGGACATCGCCCTGTTGTCCGACTTTGCCGATGCGCATCCGCACGAGGTCGGCCAGCCGAAAGACCTGACGCATCTCACCGCCGTGATGACCGCCGAAGAAGCCCGAATGCGGGCGGAAGCCCTGCCCCTGGCGGCGATGCTGTTTCCGCGGAACGTCAGGCAGGACGCCGAACACATCGTATTATTGTGGCGGCACGCTGCCTGAGCACGAGGCTTGCCGCAGCCGTCCAATTGCGCCGCAGCGCACAAAGCTGTATTCCAGCGGCCATGACAGCCATCTCTTCCAGCATCCCGGATCCGAACGAGGCATCGTTCCTCGTTGCCGCCCTCTATCATTTCGTTTCCGTGCCGCGTTTTGCCGACCTGCGCGCGCCATTGCAGGCGCTGTGCGAGGACAAGGGCGTGCGCGGGACGCTGCTGCTCGCCCATGAAGGCATCAACGGCACCATCGCCGGTCCCGAGGCCGGCATTCGCACCGTGCTCGCCTTCCTGCGCGCGCAGCCGGAATTTGCCGGCCTCGAGCACAAGGAAAGCGCCGCCGCCGAAATGCCGTTCCTGCGCATGAAGGTGCGCTTGAAGAGGGAAATCGTCACCATGGGGGTCGAGGTCATCGACCCGAACCAGGTGGTCGGAACTTATGTTGCACCGAAGGACTGGAACGCGCTGATCTCCGATCCGGACACGATCCTCATCGATACGCGCAACGACTACGAGACCGCCATCGGCATCTTCAAGGGCGCGGTCGATCCGCAGACGAAGACGTTCCGCGAGTTCCCGGACTGGGTGCGCAACCACACCGGCCTGCACAACAAGCCGAAGATCGCCATGTACTGCACCGGCGGCATCCGCTGCGAGAAGGCGACCGCCTTCATGAAGGAACAGGGCTTCGACGAGGTCTATCACCTGAAGGGCGGCATCCTGAAATATCTCGAGGAGGTGCCGGCCGAAGAGAGCCTGTGGGAGGGCGCCTGCTTCGTCTTCGACGAGCGCGTCTCGATCACCCATGGCCTCGAAGAGGGCGAGCACACGCTCTGCCGCGCCTGCCGGCATCCGCTGACGGCCGAGGAGGTCACGGCGTCGACCTACGAGGCCGGGGTCTCCTGCCCGCATTGCTTCGCAAGCCGGACCGACGAGGACCGGGCGCGCTTCCGAGAGCGACAGAAGCAGATGGGCCTCGCCCGCAAGCGCGGCGAGCGGCACCTCGGCAAATAGCGGCACACCGAGCGGCAAGGATCTTCGCCGGAATCCGCCCGGCGTTCCTTCTGGTCCGGACAACTGGCGCCCATGCCGCGCTCTGATTGCTTGCCTCCACGTGGCCTGCGGACGTATTTTGTGCGTTTCGCCAGCCTGTCCCAGCGCGTGGCCGAGATGAAAGGCTTGGCGACAGAGGGAGGTTTGTCATGAGAACCGCATCGATATTTGCAGCCGGCTGGATCGGATTCTGCGCAATCGCCTCCTTTGCCCTGGCAGAGGGTGCGCACACGATGGTTGCTCCCAATGACATCAAGTGGGCTCCCGCCCCCAAAATGCTTCCCGCCGGAGCCGAAGCGGCGGTCCTCTTCGGCGATCCCACCAAGGAAGGCCTGTTCGCCCTTCGGCTGAAGGTGCCGGCGGGCTATGCGATCCCGCCCCACACGCATCCTGCCTATGAAGTGGTCACCGTCATATCCGGGGCGACCAACCTTGGAATGGGCAAAACCGCCGATCCGGGCGCCACCAAGGCACTGCCGGCAGGCAGTTTCTTCGCGCTGCCGCCTGGCATGGCGCACTACGTCTACTTCGACGAGGAGACGGTGGTTCAAGTCACCACCAACGGCCCGTGGGGCATCAAGTACGTCAATCCGGCGGACGATCCGTCAAACTAGGCAGCCGCAATATTGAAAGCCGATCGCCCCGTCGCCGTGCGCGACGCGGCACCGGTGCATCAACGCCTAAATGATGAAAAACGGCGGGGACGGCAGAGGCGCGGTTCGGACCGGATCGCGCCGGGTCCCCTTTGGAGGACAAGGAATGTCCGAGACGACTGTCAATGTCCGCTACATGGTCGATGACGTGGAAGCCGCGATCGCCTGGTATACGGCCCACCTTGGCTTTTCGCTTCTGTCGAACCACGCTCCGGCGTTCGCGGACGTGCGGCGCGGCGCCTTGCGGCTGCTGCTCAGCGGGCCGGCGAGTTCGGCGGGACGGCCGATGCCGGATGGAGAACAACCGGGACCCGGCGGCTGGAATCGGATCCATCTCATCGTTGACGACCTGCCGGCGGAGGTGGCGCGGTTGCGCGCTGCTGGCGTTCGGTTCCGCAACGACATCGTCACCGGGCCCGGTGGTGCGCAGATCCTGCTGGTCGACCCGTCCGGCAACTTCGTCGAACTGTTTCAGCCGGCGCGCGGGTGATCCGGCTAGAGTGACGTCTGCAACAGTGCTGCCAGTTACGACACGGCGCGAGTTGCATGCTCGCACCCTGCATTGCGAACACCCGGAATAGATGTATCATCATCGCGCTTTTGGCTTGTTTGTCGCGATGAACCTGCGATGCGCACTTCTTGTCTGCTGTGGTGTTCTGGTGGGAAGCACACCCGCCCGACCTGATCCGGTTGCCGTCGATCTTGAGCTGGTTCTCGCTGTGGATGTCTCCTACTCGATGGAGATGCACGAACAGCAAATCCAGCGTCAAGGTTATGTCGATGCATTTCTCCAGCCGGAACTCATCAGCGCCGTGCAAAGCGGGCCGCTCGGCAGGATTGCCGTGACCTATGTCGAATGGGGCGGCTCCGCTGTCCAGGTCTTGCCCTGGACTTTGATCGACGGGCCAGGCGCGGCGGCTCAATTTGCAGAAGCTCTGCGTCGGCAGCCGATCCGACGGATTTCCTTCACCTCGATTTCCAACACCCTGATATTTGCGCGGCAACTCTTCCAAATCAGCCCATTCCAGGGAACGCGGCGCGTCATCGACATATCCGGCGATGGCCCGAACAACGCTGGCGTTCCGGCACCCGTCGCCCGCAATTCGACAGTCGCCCAAGGCATTGTGATCGATGGCCTTCCCATCATGTTGATGCACCCGGATTCTGCATCGATACCGGACCTCGACGTTTACTATGAGGAGTGCGTAATCGGCGGAGACGGCGCCTTTTTATTGAAGGTGTCCGACGTCAGCCATTTTGCGGACGCGATTCTCCGCAAGCTCGTTGTCGAGATATTGGGAGCGGAGGTGAGCGAATTGCGGCCGTTCGATTTGCCGCTGAGAAGGGTTGTTGACCGCCAAGGCTACAATTGCTTCGTGGGCGAAGAGATGCAGGAGCGCCGGATAGGGCAGTAGTCCTTCCCATGCTTCCTCATTCCAGGCCGACCCCAGTTCATCGCGCCGGAAGGCGACAACGGTGGCAACTTCGCCCAACGCAGCGTTGCCGCTGCCACAACCAGGGTCAGCACAAAGGGCATATGGGGGACGTGTCGCACGTCCCCCATATCCTGCCTTACGAAACACCTTGGCCCTTCCAGAGGGAGAAGTCGGCGATCAGACCTTCACCCAGGCGCCGTTCTTCTTCGAAGACTGCACGCAGGCGTCGACGAAGACCATGCCCTTCAGGCCGTCATCGACCGTCGGGTAGAGCACGGCCGGATCGACCTTCGCGCCCTTGCGCTTGGCGTAGATGGCGCGTGCAGCTTCCGAATAGATGTTGGCAAAACCTTCGAGATAGCCTTCCGGATGGCCCGAAGGAACACGGCTGACGCGGGCAGCGTCTGCACCGGAGCCGGCACCGGCGCGGGTGATGAGACGCTTCGGCTCGCCGAAGGGCGTGTACCACAGGTAGTTCGGATCGGCCTGAACCCACTCGAGCCCGCCCTTGGTGCCGTAGACCCGCACCTTCAGGCCGTTCTCGTGGCCGGGCGCCACCTGGCTGCACCACAGCATGCCCTTGGCGTGCACGCCGTCCTTCTCCGCAAAGCGCATCATCACATGGGCGTTGTCGTCGAGCTGGCGCCCCGACACGAAGCTGTCGAGGTCGGCGGAAAGTTCCGCAAGCTCGAGGCCGGAGACGAAGCAGCCGAGATTGTAGGCATGCGTGCCGATGTCGCCGGTCGAGCCACCCGCACCCGATTTCGCCGGATCGGTGCGCCAGGCCGCCTGCTTTTGGCCGGTCTGCTCGATATTCTCCGTCAGCCAGTCCTGCGGATATTCCATCTGCACCAGCCGCACCGGGCCAATCACCCCGTCCCGAACCATCTGCCGCGCCTGGCGCACCATCGGATAACCGGTGTAGTTGTGGGTGAGCACGAACAACGCGTCGCTCTCGTCGGCGAGCTTCTTCAGCTTCCTGGCGTCACCGAGCGTTGAGGTCAGCGGCTTGTCGCAGATGACATGGATGCCGCGCTTCAAGAATTCCTTCGCCGCCTCGTAGTGGACGTGATTCGGGGTGACGATCGCCACCGCCTCGATGCCGTTCTTCAGCTTGGCTTCGCGGATCGCCATGTCCTTGAAGCTGCCGTAGCAGCGCGCCGGCTCCAGCCCGAGCTCCCGGCCCGAGGCGACGGATTTTTCCGGCGTCGACGACAGCGCGCCGGCGACGAGTTCGTAGTGGTCGTCGAGCCGGGCTGCGATGCGGTGCACCGCGCCGATGAAGGCGCCCGATCCGCCGCCCACCATGCCGAGCCGGATCCGCGGCTGCCGCGCCTCGCTCGTGCTTCCTTCAATTGCCATTGGGTTCCTCCTTGCCTTAACCCCCGCACGGGATTTGGAATATTGCGACTTTGCCTCTATATCGGTCCCCGTTTTGCGGAGCCCACGCCGATGAACAAGTAAGATCCGCCTCGATCGAGGCATCCATCACAAATCAAATGCGTACGCCTTCGGGCGGGCGCGCCATTCTTGTGTTGAGAGATCTTGCTCATGCCATTGCTCAATTCCACGCTTGCCCACCCGATTACCGCACCCGACGGCACTGTCATCAGGAACACCGTCTATCTCCGCAATGTCATCGACCATCCCAGGATCGAGGTCGGCGACTACTCCTATGCCAGCGATTTCAGCTGCCCCGACGACTGGGCCGCGACGCTCGCGCCCTATCTCTTTGACTTCAGCCAGGAGAAGCTCGTGATCGGCCGGTTCGTCCAGATCGCTCACGGCGTGCGCTTCATCACCAGTTCTGCGAACCATCCAATGGACGGCTTCACGACCTATCCCTTCCGCATCTTCAATCTCGCCGCGACCGGCGGCTATGCCGATCTTCCATTTAACGACACGGTGATCGGACACGACGTCTGGCTCGGCCATGGCGCGCAGGTCATGCCCGGCGTCACGATCGGTCCAGGCGCGATCGTTGCGGCCGGCGCAGTCGTCACGCGCGACGTCGAACCGTACACGATCGTCGGCGGCAATCCCGCTGCCCCCATCCGCAAGCGCTTCAGCGATGACGTGATTTCGACCCTCCTTGACCTTGCCTGGTGGGACTGGGACCCCGAAAGGATCGAGCGCAACATCGCTGCGCTCGAAAGTGCCGATCTGGTTGCCCTACGCTCCGCCTGAGCTCAGATCCCCAGCATGCGCCGATTGGCCGCCTCGTCGGTGCCGGCGCCGGCGAAGTCGTCGAAGGCTTTTTCCGTGACGCGGATGATGTGGTGCCGGACGAACTCCGCCCCCTCGCGCGCGCCGTCCTCGGGATGCTTGAGCGCGCATTCCCATTCCACGACCGCCCAGCCGGCAAAATCGTTCGCAGCCATCTTCGAGAAGACCGCGCCGAAATCGACCTGGCCGTCGCCGAGCGAGCGGAAGCGCCCGGCCCGGCTCACCCAGCCCTGATAGCCACCATAGACGCCCTGCCGGCCGGTCGGGTTGAACTCCGCGTCCTTGACGTGGAACATGCGGATGCGGTCCTTGTAGATATCGATGTTGTCGAGATAGTCGAGGCACTGCAGCACGTAGTGCGACGGATCGTAGAGCATGCAGGCGCGGGTATGGTTGCCGGTGCGCTCCAGGAACATCTCGTAGCTGATGCCGTCGTGCAGGTCCTCGCCGGGATGGATCTCGTAGCAGACGTCGACGCCGCAGTCCTCGGCATGGTCGAGGATCGGCTTCCAGCGGCGGGCCAGTTCATCAAATGCGGTCTCGACGAGACCGGCGGGACGCTGCGGCCAGGGATAGACGAAAGGCCAGGCGAGCGCGCCCGAGAACGTCGCATGTGCGCCGATGCCGAGGTTTTTGGACGCGGTTAGCGCCAGCTTCACCTGCTCGACGGCCCAAGCCTGCCGTGCCTTCGGATTGCCGCGCACCTCGGGGGCGGCAAAGCCGTCGAAGGCCTCGTCATAGGCCGGATGCACGGCGACGAGTTGTCCCTGCAGATGGGTGGAAAGCTCGGTGACCTCGACGCCGTTCTCACGCGCCTTGCCGGCAAACTCGTCGCAGTAGGTTTTCGATTCAGCCGCCTTCCTCAAATCGATCAGCCTGCCGTCCCATGACGGCACCTGCACGCCCTTGTAGCCGATATCGGCGGCCCATTTGGTGATCGAGTCCCAGGAGTTGAACGGCGCCGCGTCGCCGGCGAATTGGGCCAGAAACAGCGCCGGTCCCTTGATCGTCTTCATCTGATGTTTCCTCCCATCGCATGGACCGTCCCGTGGCCCCGCGTCCTGAAATTACCTGCCCGCCATTCCGCGCCCTGCGGCCCGAGTTCCCCGCCGGGCAGTGTCGATCGAAAATCGCCCGGGCCGAAATGGCCCGGGCGGTGTCATGCGGTCCGGATCAGAACGGCGAATCCGGGAAGTAGAAGTCCTTGGCATTGTCCTTGGTGATGAGCGTCGCATCGATCGTGTAGACGCCACGCACCGGCACCTGGCCATAGAAGTTGGCGACGGTCATCTCGAGTGCGGTGCCGACCATGGCCGGCGGATAGAGCACGTCGACCGGGATCATCTTGTCGCCGTCCATGACCTTCTTGACCATGTCCTTCGAGCCGGCACCGGCAACGACGTACTGGATGTCGGTGCGCTTGGCCTGGTCGATCGCCTGCAGCACGCCGACGGCCATGTCGTCGTCCTGGCACCAGACCACGTCGATCTTCGGATACTTGGTCAGGTAGTCCTGCATCACCTTGAAGGCGTCGTCGCGATTCCAGTTGCCGTACTGGCGATCGAGAATCTTGACGTTCGAGCCTTCGATGCCCTTGTCGAAGCCGTCCTGGCGCTGCTGGTCGATCGGGATCGGCAGGCCGCGGATGACGACCACTTCGGCATCCGGCGTCGTCGCCTTGATGTACTCGCCGGCGGTCTGGCCGAGCGCCGGGTTATTGCCGGCGACATAGAGGTCGCGCACCGAATTGTCGTTGACGGACGGCGCGCGGTCGACGAGCGCGACGAACGTGCCCTTGCCCTTGACCTCCTTGATGGCGTTGACGAGCGGATCCGGGTCGGTCGGCAGGATGACGAGCGCGTCGATGCCCTGCGTCTCGAGGTCCTGAACGGCGTTCGCCTGGCTGGCCGGATCCGGCGAGGTCTTGACGATGACCTTCAGGCCGGGGTGCTGCTCCATCAGGAGCTTGGCGACACGTTCGGCATGGAAGACCACACCAGCCGTCCAGCCGTGGTCGGCGGCGGGGATCGAGACGCCGATCGTCACGTTCTTGTCCTGGGCGTGGCTGACGCCGGCGAAGGCGGCCACGGCCGCGACCGTCAGAGCCAAAAATTTCTTGCGCATTAGGTTCCTCCCACAATCAGGTCAGTCTCTATGCCGGGAGACCTGTTGACCCGGCTTCCTTCCTCGCAATTCCGGACAAATCGCTTCGCGCTTCTGCCGGAGTCGCTTGGTTTCACGATTTGCGCACCAGCGAGCGCTGGACGAGCATCGCAATGATGATGATCGCCCCCTGGATGGCGCCGATCAGGTACTCGCTGATGAAGTTGGACAGCAGCATGATATTGCCGACCAGTTCGAGGATGAAGGCGCCGCAGATCGTGCCCCAGACCCGGCCGGCGCCGCCCTTGAGCGCCGTGCCGCCGACGACGACGGCGGTGATCGCCTGCAGTTCCCAAAGGATGCCGGTAGTCGCCGAGGTGGAGCCGAGCCGCGGAACGTAGAGCAGGACGGCGACAGCGACGCACAGGCCCTGGATGACGAAGGCGACCGTGCGGACGCGATTGACGGCGATGCCGGAGTAGCGCGCGACGTCGCTGTTGGAGCCGACGGCGACGACGTGCCGGCCATAGCGGGTGCGGTAGAGGACGAAAGCGGCAATGACCGTGACCGTGAGGATGACGACGATCGGCACCGGCACGCCGAGGATCGAGCCGAAATAGGCGGGCCGGTACATCTCCTGCAGCTGCGGCTCCTTCAGCGTGATGGCCCCGCCCTGGGACAGCCAGGTGGTCAGCCCTCGATAGATGCCCATCGTGCCGAGCGTGGCGATGAAGGGCTCGATCTTGCCGACCGTGGTGATCAGGCCGTTGGCAAGGCCGCAGGCGGCACCGGCCGCAATGGCGAAGGCGACCGCCGCCGCCAGCATCAGCGCCGGATCGGCGATGACGCCGGAGTTCATGAACAGGATCATCAGGCTGGCGATGAATGCCACCATCGCGCCGACCGAAAGGTCGAGGTCGCCGGCGGAGATGACGAAGGTCGCGCCGACGGCGATGATGGCGATGAAGGCGCTGCGGGTGGCGACATTGGCGAGGTTATTGATGCCGATGAAATTCGGATTGACCAGGGCCCCGATGACCAGGAGCAAGGCCAGCGCGGCAAAGGGGGCCACGGCCCTCAGATCGACATCCCGCCAACTGCGACGGCGGATGCCGCCCTGGCTGCTTTCCTCATTCACGCTCATGTCCAAGTCCAATCCTCCCGTCCCGCTCCCGCGGGGAATGTCTCTTGTTGCCGGCGCCTGCGGGGACGCTGTCGTCAGGCGGCAGCCTTCCTTTTCAGGCCGGCGGCATAGCGCATGATCTCGTGTTCAGTGATCTCGTCGCCCTCGAGCATGCCGACGATATGGCCCTCGCGCATCACCGCCACGCGGCTGCACAGACCGATGATCTCCGGCATCTCCGACGACACGACGATGATCGACCGGCCATCCCGCGCGAGCGCGGAAATGAAATGGTAGATCTGCTGCTTGGTGCCGACGTCGATGCCGCGCGTCGGCTCGTCGATGATGATGATCTGCGGATCGGTCTCCATGACCTTCGCAAGCAGGAGCTTTTGCTGGTTGCCGCCGGACATGCGTCCGGCCACGACGCTGGCGTCCCGCACACGAATATCGAAACGGCGCCGCGCCTTGACGAGCGCGGCAGTCTCGCTGGCCGGATCGAGATAGCCGAGCTTGGTGTGACGCTCCAGCGACTGCAGGGTCAGGTTCGCCATCATGCCGGCGTTCAGAAGCAGCCCCTTGGCCTTGCGGTCCTTCGTCATATAGGCAAGGCCGCTCCGGTTGGCCGCGTGCACATCACCGGACGAAACGGGTTGACCTTTCGCCAAAACATCGCCGGAAAGGCGCGGCCGGAGGCCGACGATCGCTTCCATCAGCTCGGTCCGCCCCGAACCGATCATGCCGGAGAAGCCCAGGATCTCGCCCTTGCGAACCTCGAAGCTCGCGTCGCGCACATAGCCGGTCGAAACCCCCTCGACCCGCAGCGCCACCTCCTCGTCCACATCCGGCTCGGTCTTCGCCGGATAGAGACTGGAGAGTTCGCGGCCGACCATCAGTTGGGCAATCGCCTCGCCATCGAGGATCGCCGTCGGCGATGTCTTGATCCATTGGCCGTCGCGCAGGACGGTGACGCGGTCGGTCAGCTCCATCACCTCGTCGAGCTTGTGCGAGACGAAGACGAAGCTCGTGCCCTGCTCGCGCAGCTTGCGCACCTGACGGAACAGGAAGTTGGTTTCCTCGCGCGACAGCACCGCCGTCGGCTCGTCCATGATGACGACGCGCGCGTCGCGGCTGATCGCCTTTGCGATCTCGACCATCTGCTTCTCGGCGATCGACAGCGATCCGATCACCGCGTTCTCGTCCACATGCGAGCCAAGCAGGTCGAGCACGCGCCGCGTCTCGGCGCGCATGAACTTGCGATCGAGCACGCCGAAGCGCGTCACTTCGCGGCCGAGGAAAAGGCTCTCGGTGACGGTCAGGTGATCCGCGAGGTTGAATTCCTGATGGATGATGACGATGCCGAGCGCCTCGGCGGCACCGTTCGGCGGGAGCATAACCGGGTTACCGTCGAGGAGAATTTCGCCTGACGTCGGCTGCTCGAAACCAGAGAGGATTTTCACCAGCGTCGATTTGCCAGCGCCGTTCTCGCCCATCAGCGCATGGATCTCGCCCTGACGCAGCTCGAAATCGACGCTGAACAGCACCTGCACGCCGCTGAACGACTTGCTGATGCGCCGCGCGGACAGGACGACGGGAGCCCCGTCGACGACATCCGAATCCATGAAGCCCTCCCGTGCGGCTCTCCCCACCGCTTGCACTGATGTAAACCTTTACATCGTCGAATGTAAAGGTTTACATCAGTCGATATCCCGAATTTTTGCGCGGCGGCGTTTGACCGCCGGACGAGTCTGTGTAGTGTCCCCGCAACTTGAGCCCGAGGCAGAACGCAGTGTCGAATTCCTCCCCCGCAACGATCGAAGACGTCGCCCGGATCGCCGAAGTGTCGATCGCGACGGTCTCGCGGGCGATCCACACGCCGGAGAAGGTGGCGAAGTCGACACGGCTGAAAGTTGACCAGGCGATCGCCATCACCGGCTACACCACCAACGCGATGGCCCGCAGCCTCAGGCTCGGCCGCTCCAACATGATCCTGGTCGTGGCCCCCGACATCGGCGACCCAAACTTCTCCAACATCCTCGTCGGCCTGGAGAACGAGGCCCGCGCGCATGGTTATGGCGTGCTGATCGGCCATACGCAGAACGAGCCGCAGCGCGGCCTCGAGTACCTGAAGTTTCTGAATTCCAACCAGGCGGCCGGACTGATCCTGTTCACAGGCATCCTGCCCTTCGGCCACCGGGCAATGACGGCGCGCCTGCCCCCCTGTGTCGGCGTCTTCGAGCCGGTCTTCAACGGCGGCATTCCCTATGTGGGTGTCGACGACGTGGAGGGCGCGCGCAAGGCGGTCGATCTTTTGATCGCCGAAGGTCACCGAAAGATCGCCTTCATCGGCGATTCGCGCACGAAGCTCGCCCACAACCGCCGCCGCGCCGGCTATGAGGCCGGTCTCGATGCCGCCGGCGTGCCGGCGGCCGGCCGGATCGTCATGGAGGGCGACGGCACGATCGAAAGCGGCCGGTTGGCGCTCGAGCAGCTTTTCATGCGCGACGACCTGCCGAGCGCCTTCATGTGCGTCAACGACCAGACTGCACTCGGTGTAACGATCGGCCTGAAGGCCCGCGGCTACGACATTCCCAGCGATTTCTCCGTCACCGGCTTCGACGACATTCCGCAAGCGAGCTTCATGACACCATCGCTGACCACGATCCGCCAACCCCGCACCGCCATCGGCAAGCGTGCCATGGCGCTGCTCCTGGAGATGCTGTCGGATGGAACGTCGGCGGAGACGGAGACCGAGATCCTGCTTCGACCGGATCTCGTGGTGCGCAACTCGGTGGCGGCGCCGTCAAGGCAGCGAGTGGGGCGTTGAGGCGTTCGCTCGGGATCTGAAGGCACCTGCACGCCTCCGTGCGAGCTAGCCGTGCTTGGCGCTGCCCGTCGACGAGGTGAGCCAGACCCCGAGAAGGGTGACGAACAGCCCGCCGAACATCGACACGGTGAGCGGCTCGGAAAACAGCGCCCAGGCCCATATCATCGTGACAGGCGGGCTGAGATAGATCGCGGCACTGACCTTGGCGGCCGGAAACAGGCGCAGACTCATATAGTAGGTCGTGTAGCAGAGGAACGTCGCGACCAGCACGAGCCAGGCAATCCCGACAGCAAAGCCGCGATCGGCCGGGGGCAGCAGCCCACCCTGTGCATTGGCGACAACCCCGAACAGCACCGCGCCGGTCAGAAACTGGATGCAGAGGCTCTGATGGATCGGCATCTTCAGCGTGCCGAAGCGCTTCTGAAGAACGGTCGCTAGCGCAAACACTGCCATCGAGGCGACCGTCACCACATAGGCCCACACCGGCGCGGTGCCGAGGCTCAGGCTGTCGAACGACACGATCAGCACGCCGGCAATCGCGATTGCGGTGCCAGCCCATTGGCGCAGGCTCATCCGCTCACCCAGGAGCGTGTGCGACAAGGCAGCGATCGCCAGCGGCACCAGATCCGAAATCAGCGCAACGAGACCCGTCGGCACCCGTTGCTCGATCGCCAAGGCGAATCCGCCCAGATACAGGAAGACGATCATTACGCCGAAGATCATCTGCACACCGACGGCCCGGAGCGATATGCGCGGCCCGACCAGCAAAGCGAACGGCAGCAGGATGACCCCGGACAACAGGGTGCGCCAGAAGAGCACCAGCATCACACCTGCCTGTTCGCTGGCGTAGCGGATTCCGACGAACCCCGAACTCCAACCCACAACCAGGACGGTAGCCAGAAGCGGCCAAAGAAGGCGGTGGCCAGAAACAGGGGAGGATGCAGCAGTCGTGTCAGCCATGGTCGCCCGCAACGTGGTTCAGTGTGATGACGGTCCCGGCCGAATACGCGCAAACCCGGACGAGATCACATGACAAATTTCGATCATGCAATGAATGTTCAACGAAATCTGGATTGAAGACTGTATGCGGCCGCCAAGATTTGTCATTCTGGCCGCAGTTGTTTTTGTAGGACAGGAACCATGACCGAACTGAACGCCAGGCGTCTGGATGTCGACGCGCTTCGGGCTCTCCAGGCTATCCGGCTTCACGGTGGCGTCACGCGCGCGGCGGCGGCCCTGCGGCTGTCGCAATCGGCCGTCAGCCACAAGATAAGGCGACTGGAAGCCAATATCGGCTGCGAACTGCTCAGCCGAAAACCGGACGCTCCACTATTCACGGAACTGGGCGAGGAACTGCTGGACTATGCCGAACGCATTTTGAGCCTGCACGACGAAGCGCTTCTCAGCCTGTCCAAGAGTTCGCTTGCGGGGAGAATCACGCTCGGCATGACCGAGGATACGACCTGCACCGACCTTTCGCGCATCCTGGGCCGGTTTCGCCGGCTGCATCCGGAAGTGTCGGTCAGGGCGCAGGTAAAGATGAGCCTGACGCTTCGATCCATGCTGGACGACGGACGGCTCGATGCCGCCATTATCCAGGTGTTTGCGCATGAAGTTCGCCCCTCGGACGTGGTCCTGTTTCGCGAGGATCTCCACTGGGTGAAGTCGCCGGAGCTTTCCTTGCCGGACGCCGGCCCGATACCCTTCCTGTCGTTCGACGACGCGTGCTTCTACCGGCAATGGGCGTTCGAGATCGCAAAAGACAGCGACCTAGTGTTCGAGACCGTGCTGGAATGCACGAGTGCTGCGGGGATCGTGGCAGGCGTCGCCTCTGGCCTCGGCGTCGCCATCGTCAGCAGCCGCCATCTCTCTCAGGAGATGGAACGCGTTGCCGGACGGCTGCCGCAGCCACCATCGGTCGCCTACGTCGTGCGACGCGCCCGAAAATCCCGCAATCCCGCCCTGGATGTCCTCATCGCAGAAATCAAACGCGAGACCGACCGCTACGGCTACCTGAGGATCGGGCCTGACGCAGCGGTCGACACCGGCCAGCTCAGACGTAGCGGTTGACCACGTTCTCCAGCAACTCCTGCCTGCCGGAGCGCGGCTTCGGGTTGAGGTCGGATTTCAGCACCCAGGCCTCGATCTCCTCCAGAGAGAAGCCGCCGTCGAGCATCTTCTTCGCTTCCGGTACCTTCCAGCCGGCATAGCGCTCCTCGAGCGGCTTCGACAGCGCCTCGTCCTCGATCATCCTTGCCGCCGCCTTCAGGCCGCGGGCGCAGCAGTCCATACCGCCGATATGGGCGATCAGCAGGTCCTCCGGATCGATCGACTGGCGGCGCAACTTGGCGTCGAAATTGGTGCCGCCGGTCCTGAAACCGCCTCCGGCCAGCACCTGGTAATAGGCCAGCGCCATCTCCGGCACGTTGTTCGGGAACTGGTCAGTGTCCCAGCCGGACTGGTAGTCGTTGCGGTTCATGTCGATCGAGCCGAAGATGCCGAGCGCATTGGCCAGCGCCAGCTCATGCTCGAAGGAGTGGTTGGCGAGGATGGCGTGGCCCTGCTCGATATTGACCTTCACCTCGTTCTCCAGCCCGTATTTTTTCAGGAAGCCGTAGACGGTGGCGACGTCGAAATCATACTGGTGCTTGGTCGGCTCCTGCGGCTTCGGCTCGATCAGGATCGTGCCCGTAAAGCCGATCTTGTGCTTGTACTCGACGACGAGGTTGACGAAGCGGCCGAGTTGGTCGAGTTCGCGCTTCATGTCAGTGTTGAGCAGCGTCTCGTAGCCCTCGCGGCCGCCCCAGAGCACGTAGTTCTGACCGCCGAGGCGCTTGGTGGCGTCGATACAGGTCTTCACCGTCGCCGCCGCGAAGGCGAAGACGTCCGGATCCGGATTGGTCGCCGCCCCGCCCATGTAGCGGCGGTTGGAGAACAGGTTCGCCGTGCCCCACAGCAGCTTGACGCCGGTCTCCGCCTGCTTCTTCTCGAAATGGTCGACGATCTCGTTGAGGTTCTTCGTATTCTCGGCAAAGCTCTTGCCTTCCGGGCGCACGTCGGCGTCGTGGAAGCAGTAGAACGGCACGCCGAGCAGTTGGAAGAACTCGAAGGCGACATCGGCCTTCAGCTTCGCTGCGTCCATCGTGTCCTTGAACCACGGCCGCTCGAACGTCTGCCCGCCGAACGGGTCGCCGCCCGGCCAGACGAAGCTATGCCAATAGGCGACGGCGAAGCGTAGGTGATCCTCCATGCGCTTGCCGAGCACGACTTCGTCCTTGTCGTAATGGCGGAAGGCCAGCGGATTGGTGCTCTCCGGGCCCTCGTATTTCACCTTGGCGATGTCGCCGAAAAAGCCGGTGCTCATGGGTGTCTCCTCCTTGAATAACTGAACCTGGTTGCAGCGGACGCCCCTCATCCCGCTGCCGCGACCTTCTCACCGCGAGCGGGGAGAAGGGATATGCCGCGTCCCTCACCTTCTGGGGACGAACCGTCTCGTCAGGGACGCTCCGTGTCCCACGTCCCCTCTCCCCGCCTGCGGGGAGAGGGTTAGGGTGAGGGGCAAACCCCGCCTTCAAAACATCGCATCGCGAATCGCCGGGTAGAGTCGGCGGTAGCGCTCGTAAGCCGCCTCATACGCACCGCTCAGCGCCGCGTCTGGCTCGATCGTCTCGGCCGTCGAAGGCGGCGTGCAGATTGCCACCGGATCGCTTCCCGTCGCCGCGATCAGCCCGAGCCGCGCCGCCCCGAAGGCCGCGCCGAAATCGCCGTCGGCCGGCACGTCCACCGGCAGCGACAGCGCGGTGGCGATCGCCTGCAGCCAGTAGCGCGAGCGCGAGCCGCCGCCGATCGCAGTGACCCGCGTCAATTCCGTGCCGGCAAGCCGCAGCGCCTCCAGGCTGTCGCGGATCGCGAAGGAAACGCCCTCCAGCACCGCCTGCGTCAGCGCCGCGCGGTCGCTCTCGTGACCGAGACCCGCGAAGGCGCCGCGGATCGCGGCGTCATTGTGCGGCGTGCGTTCGCCGGACAGATAGGGCAGGAAGGTGACGCCGGAGGGTCGCTTCAGCGTCTCGCCGAGTTCGGCGGTGAGTTCAGCGGCGCTCACGCCGGTGATGCGCGCATGCCAGTTCAGCGCATCTGTCGCCGACAGGATCACGCCCATCTGGTGCCAGGTGTTCGGCAGCGCGTGGCAGAAGGCGTGCACGGCGCTTTCCGGGTTCGGCAGATAGCGCCCGTTCGCGGCAAACAGCACGCCCGAAGTGCCGAGCGAGACAAAGGCCGCGCCATCCCGCACCGTGCCCATGCCGCAGGCCGACGCCGCATTGTCCCCTGCCCCGCCGGCGACGACGACGCCCGCGCCGAGGCCCCAGCGGGAAGCGAGTTCGGCGCGAAGCGTGCCGGCGCTGTCGGTGCCCTCGACGAGGTCAGGCATCTGCCGCTCCTCGAGCCCGGTGGCAGCAAGAAGCTCCGGCGACCATTTTCGCGCGCCGGTGTCCAGCCAGGAGGTGCCGGCGGCATCGGACATCTCCGACATGTGCTCGCCGGTCAGCCACAGGCGCAGATAATCCTTCGGCAGCAGGACCCGGCGAACCTTGGCAAAGATTTTCGGCTCGTTGTTCTTCACCCAGACGAGTTTTGGCGCCGTGAAGCCGGGAAAGACGATATTGCCGGTGATGGCGCGAAAGCGCGGATCGGCGTCGAGCGCCGCCGCCTCGCGATGGCTGCGGGTGTCGTTCCACAGGATGCAGGGGCGCAGCACCCGGTCGTTGCCGTCGAGCAGCGTCGCGCCGTGCATCTGGCCGGAGAGGCCGATGCCGCGCACGGCGGCAAGCGCGGCCGGATGCGTGGCCTTCAGGGCGTCGAGTGCATTCTCGGCAGTTGCGATCCAGTCGGCCGGATCCTGCTCCGACCAACCCGGGTGCGGGCGCGAGACGTCGAGCGCGCCGCTGGCCGAGCCGACAATCCGCTGGTCGGCATCGATCAGCATCGCCTTTACGCCGGACGTTCCAAGGTCGATTCCGAGATACATGGCAGGCTCCTAAGCTTCGCCCGGCTGTGACAGCCCGGCTTCTCCGCCCTCCGGCGGCAGGTTTTCCCTGATGAAGATATCGATGCGGATGCGCTCCTGCGCCTCGACCACCGGCAGGCCGTCGGCCTTGGCGCGCAGGATGCGGATGGCGCTGCGCACCTCGTGACCGGCATCCTGGTTGAGCACCGCATCGACGAGGCCGCTTTCCAGCCCAGCCCGCGTCGGCGCCGTCAATTCGTGAGCGATGACGCAAAGGTTGTCCCTGCCGGCGGCGGCGAGCGCGGCGACCAGGCCGCCATTGCCGGCACCGAGGCTGTAGATGCCAACGAGATCCGGGTTGCCCTTCAGGCACTTCGCAATCAGCGTTCCCGCAAGCTTTGGATCGTCCTGCCCTTCCAGGACGTCGAGCACCGGTCGCCCGCCGCCTGCTTCTGCCATGACGGCGCGAAACCCTTCCAGGCGCTCGCGATGGTCGCGCACCAGCATCGAGCCGGCGAGCACGGCGACGGGTCCCGGGCGCGTCCCCAGGAAACGCGCCATCAGGCTGCCGGCGGTGCGACCGGCCGCGACATTGTCGACGCCGCAGAAGTGGTCGCGTTGCGAGGCGGCCAGATCGGAAACGAGCGTGACGAAGGGGATACCGGCCGAGTTCGCCCGTGCGATGGCCGCGGCGACTTCCGGCGCATCGACCGCGACGGCGGCGACCCCCGCAACACCGTCGGCAATGGCCGCATCGATAGCCGTTACCAGCGCGCCTGCATCGAAGGGAGGAACGTTAACGATCGAAATCCGCGTTCGCTCGAAAGAGGAACGATCGACCGCGTCTAGCACCTCTCGCTCCAGCCCGCGCATAAAAGGGTTTTCGCCGTCAGGCACAATGAAGGTAAGCGGATAGACTCGCCCCTTGGCGAGATTGGCCGCCGCCACGTCGCGGACAAAGCCGAGCTTCCGGATCGCCGCCTCGACCCTGGCGCGAGTGACGGCACGCACGCCGGGGCGGCCGTTGAGGACGCGATCGACGGTGGCCAGGCTGACGCCGGCATTTGCCGCGATGTCATGAACGGTGGGTCGCATCAATTCCTCCGGCGGCGAGCTTTAGCGGAGTTTTTGATGTACGTAAATCAGAAACTGGCAGCGACTGGTTTCGGTCCGGTGGCTTGCCTTGGGAAGACTGGCCAAACGGCACTTTTCGTTGCCTTCAAACCGTCCTTGTCGTCATCCCGGCCTTGAGCCGGGATCCAGCAACCGCGTCTGCGGCGCGGAAAGGCCCTTTTGCGCGCAAGGACTTGCCCGCGCTGAATGCCGGGTCGAGCCCGGCATGACGGGAGAGCCTTGCTGATCGCCGAGCCAACCCTCTCCGCACCAGCCAAAAGAACGCGGAGAGACCCGTCACCTGCCCAGCGGCTTGCTGAAGGCGTGGGTGAAGACGACGTCGCCGCGCTCACCGTAGGCTTTCGCCAGCACCACCTCGAAACGCTCGTCGGTGACCCGGGCGACGGCCAGCCCGCCCTTGTAGGCGGCGATCGGCTTGAACAGGTCCAGGCCATCCCGGCGGTAGATCATCGGTGTGTCGTGCTCGTGGCCATGGAACAGGCCAATCACGTTGTAGCCCTTCAGCGTCGCCAGCAGCGCCTGGCGGTCGTCCTCGGTCCACCAATGGGCCTTTCCAGTACCCTGATCATCGAAGGCCATCTTCGACGGATTCCAGCGCTCGATCGAGAACGGGTCCCAGCCATAGTGCTGGAAAAGCAAGACGGGCCGTCCATCGACGGCATAGGCGGCGAGGTCTTGCTGCAGCCAGGACAGGCCGCTGACCGCCCCCTTCGCCTCGTCGCCGCCGAAGCGTTGCAACTGGACGAGATGCAGACCGCCCCAGTCCCAGGAGTAGCTGTCGGAAGGCACGTGGAAGTTCGTCACCGGCACCGGCGGCTTGTAGAACACCGACATGCGGTGGTTCAGTTCCACGTAGTCCCGCATCGCTCGCCGGTAGAAGTCGACATGCGGCGCTACGCCATCCTGGTCGAGATCGTGGTTACCGAGGCCGTTGTAGACCGGGTAGTGCACCTCGTCGAGGCCGGTGCCCTGCCGGTAGCGGCTGGCGAACTGCTGCAACTGCCATCCGACGCCAGGGACCTTCAGTTGCCCGCCACCATCGTCGGTCATGTCGCCGCCCATGACCACGCCGTGCGGACGACCGATCGGCTTGCCGGCGTTTTGAAGTCCAGTGTCGACGCCGTCGATGTTGCGCGGCCAATCCTTGTGTTCGATCTGATTGATCGCCCGGACGTGACGGACGAGATTGGCGTCGGTCTTGCCCTCCTGTTCGCAATGCGGGCTGAGCGTGTCCGCGGTGACAAGGCAGGCATGCACGTCGGCGGCGAAGATGAACGTCGAATCGATCGCCGGCCAGGGATTTTCCGCGCGCGCCGGGAGGCTGCGAAGCATCGGCGCTGCTCCGAGGCCAGCGATCACGCCCAACAAGGCGCGCCGTGAAAGCCATGACCGTCGTTCGAATGCCATGCAATGATCCGAATTGATCCGTCGGCACGACATCCTAGCGAAAGCGGGCGTTCCAATACAGCCCCCGCGGGCAAAGCGGTCAGTGACCGCCGCCCTCGCCTGCATGGGCGCCGGGCTTCTTGATGAGCACCACGCAGGCCAGCATGCCGGCAAAGAGGACGGTCAGGAGCAGGAACACGTCGCTGAACGACATGATCATCGCCTGCCGCTGGACGATGCCGACCATCTGCTTGATGGCGATCGTCGCGCCATCGAGTCCGTGCGCGGAATAGTTGGCGGCCATGTTCTTCAGCTGCTCGACAGCCGCCGGGTTGCCCCAGTCGATGTGCTCGCGCAGCCGCATGTAGTGGACGTCCTGCCGCGTCGTCAGCATCGAGTTGATGATGGCGAGACCGACGGCACCGCCGAGATTACGGGTCAGGTTATAGAGGCCGGAGGCGTTTGGAATGCGCGCCGGCGGCAGGGTGCCGAGCGCGATGTTGTTGATCGGCACCATGCACAGCATCAGCCCGACACCGCGCAGGATCTGGGGGATGAACAGTTCGTAGAAGTCCCAATCAGCCGTCAGCCCCGTCATGATGTAGGTACCCGCACCGAAGGAGATGAAGCCGATCGCCATCATCACCCGCAGGTCGAGCTTGCTCGACAATATGCCGGCGACCGGTGCGGTGAAGAACATCGCCAGGCCGGAGACGAACATGGTCTCGCCGATCATCAAGGAATCGTAGCCACGGATATGGGCGAGATAGACCGGGTAGAGATAGGTCAGGCCGTAGAGGCCGATACCCATGATGAAGGAGAACATCGAGCCGAAAGCGAAGTTGCGATCGGAAAAGGCGCGAAGATCCACGACCGGAAACTCGACCTTGAAGGCGCGGTAAAAGAAGACCGCAGCACCCATGACCGAGGCGACGGCGCCCATGACGATATGCTCGTCGTTGAACCAGTCCTTGGCATTGCCCTCTTCCAGCACGTATTCAAGCGCCCCCAGGAAGACGGCCATGGAGAGAAGCCCCCACCAGTCGAACCTCTTCATCAATGACAGCTGCGGCTTGTCGAAATCGATGAAGTTCCACGCGACGATGGTGACGATGATGCCCGGGATGACGTTGATCAGGAACAGCCAGTGCCAGGAAAAGGCATGGCTGAGATAGCCGCCGACGGTCGGCCCGATGGTGGGCGCCAGGGTTGCGATCAGGCCGATGATGGGCGAGACGATACTGCGCTTCGACGGCGGGAAGATGGTGAAGGCGGCGGCGAAGACGGACGGGATCATGCCGCCGCCGATAAAGCCCTGAATCGCCCGGTAGACGATCATCTGCTCGATGTTCGTCGCGGTCGCGCAGAGAATGCTGGCGAGCGTGAAGCCGGCGGCGGAGATGGTGAACAGGTAGCGGGTGGAGATGATCCGGGCGAGCGTTCCCGAAAGCGGGATCATGATCACTTCGGCGATCAGATAGGAGGTCTGCACCCAGGCGATCTCGTCCGACCCGGCACTCAAGCCTGCCTGGATTTCCGATAGCGAGGCCGACACCACCTGGATATCGAGGATCGCCATGAACATGCCGAGCACCATGGCGAAAAAAGCGATCAGTCGCTTCGGGTCCATGGTCTCTGAGGCGTTCGGAGCGGCCGAGCCCGAAATAACGGTTGTGGCTGACATGGCCGACTCCGACGGTCAATGCTACCCGGGACACGTGCGGCGTCCGGATACTGGATCAAAGAGGATTGCGGAATGTTGCGCGTCCGGAGAACGCGCAACATTCACTTAGCCGCAGCGGCGCCTGCCTCGGGAGCCGTGCGGGTATCGACATCGACGACGACGCTCAGGCCCGCCCGGAGGCGGCCGCTGTCGAGCGCGTCCTTGGGCAGCGCGATGCGCACCGGTACGCGCTGGATCACCTTGGTGAAGTTGCCGGTCGCATTCTCCGGCGGAAGCAGCGAGAAGACCGAGCCGGATGCCGGCGAGATGGACTCCACGGTGGCCTGAATAGCGTCGTCGTCATAGGCATCGACGTAGACCTTGACCTTCGAGCCGGGCACCAGGCGCTTCAGCTGCGTTTCCTTGAAGTTGGCATCGACATAGAGTTCGCGGGTCGGCACCATCGCCATCAGCCGCTGCCCCGGCGCAACCAGATCGCCAACCTGGACGGAGCGGTTGCCGACGACGCCGTCATAGGGCGCCTTCAACACGGTGAAACCCAGGTCGCGCGCGGCTTTGTCACGCTCTATCTCCAGGGTCCGGATCGTACCCTCGGTTTCCTTTCTTTGTGCTTCGAGCAACGCGATATTGGCCTTGGCGGCAATGATGTTGGCCTCGCCTCCGGCCAGGTTCGCCCGGGCCTGGTCAAGGGCAACATTGGCACTGTCAAGTTCGGCCGTCGTACCGACGGACTTCGACTGCAAGGTGCTGGCACGTTGCTGATTGATTTCGGCACCGCGGACGGCAGCATCAAGCGCCACCTTCGTTGCTTCCGCCTGGGCAAGCGAGGCCTTCGCGCCGTCGATTTGCGCATCGATCCGATGCAGGGAGAGTTCGGCGGTCGTAATCCGCGCTTTCGCCTGATCGAGGGCGTTCTGGTAGTCGCCGCTGTCGAGGGTCACGAGCACGTCGCCAGCCTTGACCTGCTGGTTGGCGGCGACGTGAACCTGGGCGACATAACCCGTCACCTTCGGCGAAATCGTGGCGATATCGCCGCCGATATAGGCGTCGTCGGTCGAGACCATGAACCGTCCGGTCGTCCACCAGTCGTAGCCGTACCAGCCGCCGCCGGCGAGCAATGCCAGAAACAGCACCGGCAGAACACGGCGCTTGCGTCCTGCCTTGGCGGATTTGGTAGCCGGCACCGGCGCCGGCTCGACGGTTGCCGGTGCCTCCGGCGCGGGCGCAGTCGGCGCTTCCGCGACGAAATCATCGTCGACCGGACGCACCTTGGCTTTGCTCGATGTCTTGGAAATTGACATATGTTCACCCGCAAATGGCATGGCAGCGATGATGCAATCGAACTGAACCGTTCAGTTCGATTTGACATAGTACCAAATATGTTCCATATCAAGGCGAAATCGAACCGCGCGGTTCGAAAAGCAAGTAGCAAGAGGAATTTCTGCAAGGCGCGATGGAAACGAAGTTAACGGCAACTTGCGACGAGACCTGCCCCAGTTCCCCGACCGGGCGGCGCGCCGCCGGCGCGGATCCGGTAAAGCGTGAGCAGATCCTGGACGGCGCCAAGCGCGTTTTCATGGAACAAGGCTTCGATGCGGCGAGCATGAACGACATCACGCGAGCGGCCGGCGTGTCCAAGGGGACGATCTACGTCTATTTCGAGAACAAGGAAGACCTGTTCGGTGAACTGATCCAGCGCGAACGACTGCGCATCACCGAATCGACCCGCAGCGCCCTCAAAGACAACCTGACGGTGGCCGAGGCCCTGCACGACTTCGGCATCCTTTTCGCCACGCACATTTCGGCGGACTATACGATCAAGGCCATGCGCATGGTGATCGCGGTCAACCAGCGTATGCCGCTGCTGGCCTGCAACTTCCTTTCCGCCAGCCCCATGAACCCGGTTTCGGTTCTGACGGCCTACCTGGACCGGCAGGTCGAGGATGGACGGCTTGCAATTGACGATACCGAGCTCGCCAGCCGGCAATTTCTGGAACTGGCGACGGCCGGCATCTTCAAGCACCGCCTGTTCGGTTCGATGGAGACGCCGCCACCCCCCTCCGAGATCGAGCGGATCGTGGCGAGCGGCACCAAAGTCTTCCTGGCAGCCTACGAACGGAGCGCAGCCGAAGGTCGCCTGTCTTTGCAGCCCCAGGAATCCGACAGCCCAAAATCCGCCGGCCAAATCGGATAAATGCATCGGACGGCAAGCTTTTTTCGCATCCTATCTGTAGCTGCTGCCTTGTAAGCCCTCTGATTCTCCATACATAGCGACGTCATTGACGTTCCGATTTGGAGAGGAAGATCGCATGGACAGCATCCTTGTCCTGATGCAAAGCCCTGAAGCCTGGGTTGCCCTTGTGACGCTGATCGTCATGGAAGTGGTGCTGGGCATCGACAACCTGATCTTCATCTCGATCCTGACGAACAAGCTGCCGCCCGAATATCGCATCTCGGCACGGCGCATCGGCATCGGCCTGGCCCTGATCATGCGACTGGCACTGCTCGGCACGATCGCCTGGATCATCAAGCTGACGACGCCGGTGTTCGAGATCTTCGGCCAGGGCTTTTCGTGGAAGGACATGATCCTGATCGCCGGCGGCCTCTTCCTCGTCTGGAAGGCGACCAAGGAAATCCACCACAACGTCGATCCGGCCGCTCACAGCGAGGATTTCATCGGCACCGCCGCGGCCGCCTCATTCAGCGCCGCCATCGGCCAGATTCTGCTGCTCGACCTCGTTTTCTCCGTCGACAGCATCATTACCGCGGTCGGCATGACGCCGCATCTGCCGATCATGGTCGCAGCCGTGGTCGTCGCCGTCGCCGTGATGCTGCTGGCGGCAACGCCGCTTGCCAACTTCATCGAGAAGAACCCGACCATCGTCATGCTGGCGCTTGCCTTCCTGCTGATGATCGGCATGACGCTGATCGCCGAAGGCATGGGTTTCCACGTGCCGAAGGGCTACGTCTACGCTGCCATGGCGTTCTCGGCGCTGGTCGAGGCGCTCAATATGTTGGCGCGCAATGCGAGGCGGCGGAAGAAGGCCGACGCGCAGACGCTCCACTGAGCGCCTGCCGATCAGACCGGAACGGGCCGGCGAGTGATGCGCGCCGGCCAAAAGGAAGAAGATGCCTAGGCCCCGGACGGGCTTAGGTCGCTCGCTTCCTTTGTTGGCTGCAGGACGAAATAGGAAAATCCCCGCACTCCCCATCCGCGTTGTCCGTTGGCGTCCCACGGAAAGCCATCACGCACCGAAGGTTCCGGAACCTTTTGCCGACGCTGGAATTCTCCATTCATCATTGCGAGGCTGCATCCCCTCGCAGGGACGATGGGGGAGCCATGACGACGGAACAGATGCTGGCATTCGGGGTCATCCTCTTGATGATGGCCGGCTTTATCTGGGGACGTCTTCGCTACGACATCGTCGCCTGCCTGGCGCTTCTGGTGTCGGTCGCCGTCGGCATCGTCCCCTATGACAAGGCATTTTCAGGCTTCAGCGACGACATCGTCATCATCGTCGGCAGCGCGCTGGTGGTCAGTGCGGGCGTCGCCCGCTCCGGCATCATCAACACCGCCGTGCAGCGGTTCTTTCCGAGCCTCGTCACCTTCACACCACAGATGCTTTTGCTCCTGATAACCGTCGCGGTGATGTCCGCCTTCATCAAGAACATCGGCGCGCTTGCCATCATGATGCCGATGGCCTTCCAGTTTTCCCGGCGCTCGGGCGTGCCGGTGTCGCGCTACCTGATGCCGATGGCGTTTGCCGCCCTGCTCGGCGGATTGATGACGCAGATCGGCACCTCGCCGAACATCGTCGTGTCGCGCATGCGCCAGGAGATCACCGGCGAGAGCTTCACGATGTTCGACTTCACACCGGTCGGCGGAATCCTGACGATTGCGGGCGTCCTTTTCCTGATCGCCTTCAATCGACTTGTTCCAGCCCGCATCAACCAGAACCCTTCGCTGGACGAAGCGCTCGACTTCGCCACCTATTCCTCCGACGCCACCGTGACGGCGAACTCCGGCGCTGCCGGCAAGTCGCTGAGCGCCACCCTCAAGCCCGGCGAGGGCGATATCACCGCCACCGCGATTATCCGCAACGGTCGCCACTTGGCACCGCTTCCGGACGTGACGGTTCGGGTCGGCGATACGATCCTCTTTGAAGGAACGCCGCAGGCGCTCGATCGGGTTACGTCGGCCGCCGGCCTCGAGCTGTCGGGGAAACCGATCAAGGAGGCACCCGCAACCGGCGAGGAGATCGCTGCGGTCGAAGCAGTCGTCGGAAACGACAGCCGCCTGGTTGGGCTGTCGGCCAGGCGGTTGGCACTGTTCCACAGCTACGGCATCAACCTGCTCGCCGTCAGCCGGCAGGGAAAGCGGTTGACGGAGCGCCTGAGCGAGGTGAGCCTCGACCCCGGCGACGTGCTGATGGTGCAAGGCGGAATGAAGACCCTGCCCGCGACCCTGCAGGAACTGAACCTGCTGCCGCTCGCCCAGCGCGAGATCCTGCTCGGCACAAAGCGGCGCGCCATCGTGCCGGTGATCATCCTCGCCGCGGCAATGCTCGCCAGCGCCACCGGAACGGTGCCGGTCGCCATCGCCTTCTTCGCCGCCGCGATCGCCATGCTGCTCTGTCGGGTGATCCCGCTCGCCGACGCCTACCGGGCGGTGGACGGCCCGATCCTCGTCATGCTCGCGGCCCTCATCCCCGTCTCGGATACGCTCCGGACCACCGGCGGCAGCGAACTGATCGCCGGCTGGCTAGCTGACGTCGCTTCTGGCATGCCGGTCTATGGCGCGTTGGCGCTGATCCTGGTGACGGCGATGGCCGTGACCCCGTTCCTCAACAACGCCGCCACCGTGCTCGTCATGGCACCGATCGCCGTCAGTTTTGCCGCTGCGCTCGACTACCGACCGGAAGCCTTCCTGATGGCGGTGGCGATCGGCGCCGGCAGCGATTTCCTCACGCCGATCGGCCACCAGTGCAATACGCTCGTCATGGGGCCGGGCGGCTACCGGTTTAGCGACTATCCGCGCCTCGGCCTGCCGCTGTCGCTGCTCGTCGTCCTCGTCAGCGTGCCAGCCCTGCTCTACGTCTGGCCGGTGCGCTAGAAGAGCCGACAATCTCTTGACGCACCGGATCGAATATGGTCTCACCCCTGACCAAATGGAAAACTCCGTCTCCGCCGCAATTTGGCGGCATATCGGGCTTTCCCTCCCATAAAGCATGAGCCGATCACGCAGGAACTCCTCCGGCGAACGGCGTCAGAGCATTCGACCGGACCGAGCAACCCATGACCACCTCCGCAACGAACGTACGCGTCCGCATCGCCCCCTCACCGACCGGTGAGCCGCATGTCGGCACCGCCTACATCGCGCTGTTCAACTACCTGTTCGCCAAGAAGCACAACGGCACCTTCATCCTGCGCATCGAGGACACCGACGCGACCCGCTCGACGCCGGAATTCGAGACCAAGGTGCTCGACGCGCTGAAGTGGTGCGGGCTGGAATGGGCGGAAGGCCCGGATATCGGCGGCCCCTACGGTCCCTACCGCCAGTCCGATCGCAAGGATCTCTACCAGCCCTACGCCCAGGACCTGCTCGACAAGGGCCACGCCTTCCGCTGCTTCTGCACGCCCGAGCGGCTCGAGCAGATGCGCAGCGCCCAGCGCGCCGAAGGCAAGCAGCCGAAGTATGACGGCCTCTGCCTCAACTTGAAGGCCGAAGAAGTGACCGCCCGCATGGCCGCAGGCGAACCTTCCGTCGTGCGCATGAAGATCCCGGCCGAGGGCTCCTGCGACTTCCGCGACGGCGTCTATGGCGACGTTTCGATCCCGTGGGACTCCGTCGACATGCAGGTTCTGATCAAGGCCGACGGCATGCCGACCTATCACATGGCGAACGTCATCGACGACCACCTGATGAAGATCACCCATGTCGCGCGCGGCGAGGAGTGGCTGGCTTCGGTCCCGAAGCACATCCTGCTTTATCGCTATTTCGGCTGGGACGAACCGACCTTCATGCACCTGTCGCTGATGCGCAATGCCGACAAGTCGAAGCTGTCGAAGCGCAAGAACCCGACCTCGATCTCCTACTATTCCGCGCTCGGCTATGCGCCGGAAGCGCTGATGAACTTCCTCGGCCTTTTCTTCATCCAGATCGCCGAGGGCGAGGAACTGATGACGATGGCCGAGCTGTCGGAGAAGTTCGAGCCCGACAACCTGTCCAAGTCCGGTGCGATCTTCGACATCCAAAAGCTCGACTGGCTGAACGGCCGCTGGCTGCGCGAAAAATTCTCGGAAGAGGAATTCACCGCCCGCGTGCTCGCCTGGGCAATGGAGAACGACCGGCTGAAGGAGGGCCTGAAGCTCTCGCAGTCGCGCATCACCAAGCTCGGCGAACTGCCGGACCTAGCCGGATTCCTGCTGAAGTCCGACCTCGGACTGACCCCGGACGCCTTCGCCAAGGTGAAGTCGACGCCGGAAGAAATCCTGGAGATCCTCAACACGGTCCAGCCGGAGCTGGAGCGCATCTTCGAGTGGAACGTCGAGAGCATCGAGGCTGAGCTGCGCGCGATTGCCGACCGCATGGGCAAGAAGCTGAAGGTGGTGCTGGCGCCGCTGTTCGTCGCCGTATCCGGCTCCTCGCGCTCGCTGCCGCTATTCGATTCCATGGCGATCCTCGGCCGCTCCGTCGTGCGCCAGCGCCTGAAGGTGGCCGCGCAGGTGGTGGCCTCGATGGTCGGAAGCGGGAAGTAAGTAAGGGCAAAAGCCCCTCATCCGCCTGCCGGCACCTTCTCCCCGCAGGCGGGGAGAAGGACACCAGCCGCAGCGCCAGTCCCCTCGCCCCGCTTGCGGGAAGAGGGTTAGGGTGAGGGGCAGACACGCAGAAACGCAAACCTGCGACAGGAATTGACACGATGACCGACACCAAGACCGACACCGCCCTCTCCTCCGACGCCACCGAAGTGCGCCGCCAGAAGCTCGACCTTCTGCGCGAGCAGATCGGCGACGTCTATCCGGCGCATTTCCACCGGACGATGACCAATGCCGAGTTGGCGGAGAAATACGAAGGCCTGGAGCCGGACACCGAGAGTGGCGACGTCGTCACCGTTGCCGGCCGCGTCTATTCCTCGCGCAATTCCGGCATGTTCATGGACCTCCATGACGCCTCCGGCAAGATCCAGATCTTCAGCCACAAGGACACGACGCCGGAAGAGGCCCGTGGCCTGCTGCCGATGATCGATATTGGCGACATCATCGGCGTGACCGGCGTCGTCCGTCGCACCAAGCGCGGCGAACTGACGATCAATGCGCAAGCAATCACAATGCTGACGAAGTCGCTGCTGCCGATGCCGGAGAAGTGGCACGGCGTCTCCGACGTCGAGATCCGCTACCGCAAGCGCCACCTCGACATCATGACCAACGAGGAATCGAAGCTGCGTTTCCAGCAGCGTTCGAAGATCGTCTCCGGCATCCGCCGCTTCATGGAGAACGACGGCTTCATGGAGGTCGAGACCCCGATGCTGCATTCGGTCTACGGCGGCGCCACCGCCGAACCGTTCAAGACGCATCACAACACGCTGAAGCTCGACATGTTCCTGCGTATCGCGCCGGAGCTGTACCTGAAGCGCACGCTGGTTTCGGGGCTCACCGACAAGGTGTTCGAGATCAACCGCAACTTCCGCAACGAAGGCGTTTCCACCCGGCACAATCCCGAATTCACGATGATGGAGTGCTACTGGGCCTATGCCGACTACGAGGACGTCATGGACCTCGTCGAGCGGATGTTCGCGGAACTGGCTGTGAAGATCCACGGGTCGACCGAATTTGCCTACGGCGACAAGGAAATCTCCTTCAAGGGCCCGTTCCGCCGCGTGCCGATGCCCGACGCCGTCAAGGAAGTGACTGGCATCGACTTCCTGACACTCAAGACCGACGAGGAAGCCCGCGCCGCCGCCAAGGCTGCCGGCTTCGAGGTCGAGAAGGACTGGACCTGGGGTGAGTGCCTGGCCTTCCTCTTCGAGGAAAAGGTCGAGCCGACGCTGATCCAGCCCGCGCACGTCACCCACTTCCCGAAGGACATCTCGCCCTTTGCCAAGGAAGTGCCGGGCGAGCCGCGCCTGGTCGAGCGCTTCGAGACCTATTGCAACACCTGGGAACTCGGCAACGCCTTCTCGGAACTCAACGATCCGGAAGAGCAGCGCGCCCGCATGGTCGAGCAACTCGAGCAGGCGCATGCCCGCGGCGAGAAGGCCAAGCAGCTCGACGAAGAATTCCTCGACGCGATCGACCAGGGCATGCCGCCCGCCGGTGGTCTCGGCATCGGCGTCGACCGCCTGATCATGCTCTTGACCAACGCGCCGTCGATCCGCGACGTCATCCTCTTCCCGGCCCGCCGGGCGAAAAACGACTGAGTTCATGAGCTCAGGCATTTGGTCACCCCGGTCTTGAGCCGGGGTGTCCGACAACGCCACGTCTGCGGCGCGAAGAATGCTAAAGGACTATGAGCCGTTTCACCGCGTCGACACGCGGCAGCTGGATGCCGGCTCAAGGCCGGCATGGCGAAGGGGAACGCTTCGCGCCTGACGTTGGGCGTCAGTGTCCGTTCGCCGCGACCTCGTGGGAGCCTTCTGCAGCGGGCGCGGCCTCTCCTGCGCTCGCCACTTCGCCGCCTGCTTCGTCCTCCGCGACGGGGTCTAAGCAATCAGCCCGCTCCGCCATCGCCGTAACGATGTCCTTGATCTCGTCGAGATCGAGCGCCTTGCGCTCGCCGTAGAACTCGCCGTTTTCCGCGGCCGTGCCTTCGGCATAGCTCGCCTGGAATGGTGCGTTCATCCCAGGAACCTTACCGGGATCGCGGGAAAACAGTACTTCCGCGCCGATCGCGCGACCCCGCATATCCGCCCGCTGAGCAGGACCTGCCTCGTCAAGCAGAACGACCTGGTAGAGATCCGCCTGCTCCTTGTTGGAGAGCGCGCCGGCCACCCGCAGCGCCGTCTTGATCCGCACATCGCCGTCCTCGGCCTTGGCGCGAATGTAGTGGCGGATCCAGCGCTGGCCATCCTGTTCCTGGCGCTGCGTCAAGACCGTCGTGCAGGCTACGCCGGAGATGCGCTCCGGTCGCGGCCCCAGAATGGCTTCACGTCCGACGAGCGCGGCCACGGCCCCTGATGCCCCGGTCAGGACAACGACGCCTGCGAGGAGAATCAGCACCTTCTTGGGCAGGCGCAGCTTCGAGGGGATAAACTTCACCGGAACGCACTACTCTATATCGTGAAGAAAAAAACGCAGGCCTCAACTGGCGCAGGACCCTAGCTCAGCCTAGGTCGCGGGGCGTTTCCGAAATCTTAAAGAATGGCTGCGCGCGGCCAATAACCGACGTCCGCCCCCGCTTGTCGTCTCGAATGGTTAACGCCCGCCATAATTGAGAATGATTTGCAATTGCATTGACAGCCTGTCGCACCGCCGATACGTTATTGCAACTCATTTGCAAAAGCGTTTTGGGATTTCACATGATTGCCCGGTTGGCTAAAGCAGCCCTTCTAACAGCGCTCATGACGTTCGGAGGGTTCGCGGCAGCCGCAGCCCAGGAAAAGCCGAAAGTCATCACCACCTTCACCGTCATCGCCGACATGGCCCGCAACGTGGCGGGCGACGCCGCGACCGTGGAGTCGATCACCAAGCCCGGCGCCGAGATCCATAATTACCAGCCGACCCCGCGCGACATTCTCAAGGCCCAGGATGCGACGCTGGTGCTCTGGAACGGCCTCAACCTCGAGCGCTGGTTCGAAAAATTCCTGGCCAATCTCAGCGATGTGCCGAGTGCCGTCGTTTCGGACGGCATCGCGCCGATGAGCATCGTCGAGGGCCCGTACGAGGGCAAGCCGAACCCGCATGCATGGATGTCCCCGGACAATGCGCTGATCTATGTCGAAAACATCAGAAAGGCGCTCACCTCGATCGATCCGGCCAATGCCGCTGTCTACGAGGCGAATGCCAAGGCCTACGGCGAGAAGATCAAGGCCCTCTCCGTCGACATCAAGGCTGAACTTGGCAAACTGCCGGAGGACAAGCGCTGGCTCGTCACCAGCGAGGGCGCCTTTTCCTACCTCACACGCGATTTCGGCCTGAAGGAACTGTTCCTCTGGCCGATCAACGCCGACCAGCAGGGCACGCCCAAGCAGGTGAAAGCGGTGATCGATGCCGTGCGCGAGCACAACATCCACGTCGTCTTCTCCGAAAGCACCGTCTCCGACAAGCCCGCCCGGCAGGTTGCCGCCGAAACCGGTGCGGCCTACGGCGGCGTTCTTTACGTCGATAGCCTCAGCGAAGCCGACGGCCCGGTCCCGACCTATCTCGACCTTTTGCGCGTGACCTCGGAAACGATCGTGAAAGGCCTCTCGCAATGATGATGGGCAACCGCAGGAAACTGGCCGACGGCATCGTTGCGGAGGACGTCACCGTCACCTACCGCACCGGCGTCACCGCGCTGAAGCATGCCAGTTTCTCGGTGCCACGGGGAACCATCACAGCCCTTGTCGGCGTCAATGGCAGCGGCAAGTCCACCCTTTTCAAGGCGATCATGGGCTTCGTGCCGCTCGCCGGCGGCAAGGTGACGATTCTCGGCATGCCGGTGCGCGAGGCGCTGCGCAAGAACCTCGTCGCCTACGTGCCGCAGGCCGAGGAGGTCGACTGGACCTTTCCGGTCCTCGTCGAGGACGTGGTGATGATGGGCCGTTACGGCCACATGAACTGGCTGCGCATCCCGACGAAACGCGACCACGAGATGGTTTCGGAGGCGCTCGCCCGGGTCAATATGAGCGACTACCGCAAGCGCCAGATCGGCGAACTCTCCGGCGGCCAGCGCAAGCGCGTCTTCCTCGCCCGTGCGCTCGCGCAGGAAGGCCAGGTGATCCTGCTCGACGAGCCCTTCACCGGCGTCGACGTGACCACCGAGGAGCAGATCGTCCAACTGCTCGGCACGCTGCGCGACGAGGGCCGGGTCATGCTCGTCTCCACCCACAACCTCGGCAGCGTCCCGGATTTCTGCGACCGCACCGTCTTCGTCAAGGGCACGGTAATCGCCTCCGGCCCGACCGCCGAGACATTCACCGAGGCCAACCTGGAGCGCGCCTTCGGCGGCGTGCTGCGCCATTTCATCCTCTCCGGCCACGACCTGCACGAAGACGCGGATCCGCGCCAGGTGAAGGTCATCACCGACGACGAGCGGCCTTTCGTCATCTATGGCGAAAAGAGCAGCGAGACGACCGAGACAGCAGAAACGGAGAAGGCCGGAAAGTGACCCTGCTCCTCGAACCCTTCGGCTACGGCTACATGGTCAACGCCATGTGGGTCAGCGCGCTGGTCGGCTGCATCTGCGGCTTCCTGTCGGCCTATCTGATGCTGAAAGGTTGGTCGCTGATCGGCGACGCACTCTCGCACTCGATCGTGCCCGGCGTCGCCGGCGCCTACATGCTCGGGCTGCCGTTTTCGCTCGGCGCCTTCCTCTCCGGCGGGCTCGCCGCCGGCGCCATGCTGTTCCTGAACCACCGCACAAAACTGAAGGAGGACGCGATCATCGGCATGATCTTCACCTCCTTCTTCGGCGTCGGCCTGTTCATGGTCTCACTGTCGCCGACCTCGGTGAACATCCAGACGATCGTGCTCGGCAACATCCTGGCCATCACACCTTCCGACACGCTGCAGCTCGCCATTATCGGCGGCGTCACGCTGCTGATCCTGCTTCTCAAGTGGAAGGACCTGATGGTCACCTTCTTCGACGAGAACCATGCCCGCTCGATCGGGCTGAAGCCGCTGGCGCTGAAACTCCTGTTCTTCACGCTGCTGGCTGCCTCAACCGTCGCTGCCATGCAGACGGTCGGCGCTTTCCTCGTCATCGCCATGGTCGTCACCCCCGGCGCCACCGCATATCTTCTGACCGACCGCTTCCAGCGGCTGATCGTGATCGCCGCTTTGCTCGGCGCCGGCACCAGCCTGGTCGGCGCCTATGCCTCCTATTTCCTCGACGGCGCCACCGGCGGCATCATCGTCGTCCTGCAGACGCTGATCTTCCTGACCGCCTTCGTCTTCGCACCGAAGCACGGGGTGCTGGCGCTTCGTCGCAAGGGAAGGCTTGCGCTCGAGCAGCGCGGAGGCATTGCATGAGCGAGTTCCTTGACCTTGCCCTCATGCCGTTCCGCCTCGGCTTCATGCAATACGCCTTCGCCGTGACGCTGATGATCGCCGTACCGATGGCGCTGCTGTCCTGCTATCTCGTTTTGAAGGGCTGGTCGCTGATGGGCGACGCCGTCTCCCATGCGGTGTTGCCGGGCGTCGTTATCGCCTATGTCGTCGGCCTCCCCTTTGCCGTCGGCGCCTTCGTTGCCGGCCTCTTCTGCGCGCTCGCGGCGGGCTACATCCGCACCAACAGCCGGGTGAAGGAGGATACGGTGCTCGGCATCGTCTTCTCGGGCATGTTCGGGCTCGGCATCGTGCTCTATGTGGCGATCGAATCCGACGTCCACCTCGACCATATCCTGTTCGGCGACATGCTCGGCATCGCGCCGTCGGACCTCGTCGAAACGGGACTGATTGCGCTCGCCTGCACCGCCTTCATCCTGTTCTTCCGCAAGGATCTGTTGGTGCAGGCGTTCGACCGGCAGCACGCTGCGGCAATCGGCCTGCCCGTCAACCTGCTGCACTACGGCCTGCTGGCGGTGCTGTCGCTGGTTGTCGTCGGCGCACTCAAGGCGGTCGGCATTATCCTGTCGGTGGCGTTGCTGGTGGCACCGGGCGCGATCGCCGCGCTTCTGACGCGGCGATTCGCAACCATGCTCGCAACCGCCGTGGCCATTGCCGTCGGTGCCTCACTCGCGGGAATCTATCTCAGTTTCTTCCTCGACAGCGCCCCGGCACCCACGATCGTTGTTCTCATGACGGTTCTGTTTGTCGCTGCCTTCGTCGTGCAGACCATGCGCAGCCGGCAGACGGCGACTGAGATTCCAGGGCCATCGGCGCGCCACTGACCACGGAGCAGACGATGTCGAGGGCAGTGGTGACGGCCGAAACCAGCTGTGCGTGACCGACCGGGGCGCGGTCGACAGGCCTTTCGTTTCCGTCTATCGTCCGCCCCGATCAGGAGGTGGCCTCCCGTTATGGCGAGCCACCGCGCGGACCTAGCAGGACAGGCATGGCACATATCGGCATCGTCGGCGGCGGCATTATTGGCTGCGCCACAGCACTTCATCTTCTCGACCGCGGCCACCAGGTGACGGTCATCGAGCGCGACGCGGGCGGATTGCCGGCCTCCGTCGGTAACGCCGGCATCCTCGCCGCTCCGGAAATCGACCCGATCGCGCGGCCCGGAATGCTCTTATCGGCGCCTGGCTGGCTGCTTGATCCGCTCGGACCGCTGACGGTGCGCTGGAAGGACCTCCCCTCTCTCCTGCCCTGGCTGACGCGCTTCCTGCTGTCCTCACGGCCGGGACAGGTCGAGCAATCCCGACAGGCGCTGACCTTCCTCATGCGAACCGCGGCGGCCGATCACGCCTCCATGGCGAAGATGGCCGGTATCTCCGGCTATATCCGCAAGACCGGCGCGTTGGCGATCTTCGATACGGTAGCCGCACGCGACAAGGCCTTCGCCCACGAGGTTGAAAACGCTCGCCTGCTTGGCGGGTTCGACATCGAGAAGCTTGATGCGGCCGAGGCGCGTCGCCGCGTTCCGGCGCTGAGCGGCAATTTCGCCGGCGCCGTGTTCAACCAGGGCTATCAGACCTTCGAGTATCCGCTGACTTTCCTGCGCCGGCTGCAGGCATCGATTCGCGAGCGCGCGGCCTTCATCGATGCGGCCGTCTCATCGATAGAATGGAACGATCAGGGCATATCGGTTCGCACCGAGGCGCAGAACACCCATCGCTTCGACAAGGTCGTCGTCGCTGCCGGGGTCTGGTCCAAGGCGCTCGTCGAGCGGCTCGGCCTGCAGGTGCTGCTCGAGACCGAGCGTGGCTACAACACCACCTTCGTCAATCCGTCGGTGACGCTGGAGATGCCGGTGTTCTTCTCCGAACATGGCTTCGTCGCAACGCCGTTCGAAAACATGCTGCGCGTCGGGGGCGCCGTGGAAATGGCCAAACCCGACACCGCCGCCAACTACGCGCGCGCCGCCGCCATGCGCAAGAAGATGCGCCGCTACGTTCCAGAGCTGCCGGAGGACGGTGGCACGGAATGGATGGGCCGTCGTCCCTCGACGCCGGATTCCATCCCGGTCATCGGCCTGCACCCGGGCGACCCGCGCATCGCCTTTGCCTTCGGCCACGGCCATCTCGGCCTCACGCTGTCGGCCGCCACCGGGCGCCACGTGGCCGCACTCTTTGCCGGCCAGGCCAGCCCGGAACTTGACGCTTTCTCGATCCGCCGGTTCCAGTAGACCGCACTGCAGACCTCGAAAGAATCGCCACCATGCACAAGGTCATATTCGACACCGATCCCGGCATCGACGATGCCATGGCTCTGCTCTTCCTGCACCAGCATCCCGACATCGACCTGATCGGCATCACCACCGTCTTCGGCAACGCCTCGGTCGAGACGACGACGCGCAACGCGCTGTTCCTGAAGCGCGAGTGGAAGATTGCCGCTCCCGTCGCCAAGGGCGACGGCAAGGCCTTCAATCCGATGCGCAACCCGACCGACTGGCCGGTGATGATCCATGGCCATGACGGGCTCGGCAACATCGACGTGCCGCAGACGATCGACCTGCCGATCGATCCCCGCCCCGCCCATCGCTTCATCATCGACACCGTGCGCCAAAACCCGGGCGAAGTGACATTGATCGCCGTCGGCAGGATGTCGAACCTCGCCTTTGCGCTGAAGGAGGATCCGGAAATCGCCGCGCTGGTGAAGCAGGTGATCATCATGGGCGGCGCCTTCGACGTGCCCGGCAACATCACGCCCGCGGCCGAAGCCAATATCCACGGCGATCCGGAAGCGGCCGACGTCGTTGTGACGGCACCCTGGGAGGTGACGGTCGTCGGGCTCGACGTGACGATGAAGACGGTGATGACGCGCACGCTGCTGAACGAGATCGTCGCGAAAGGCGGCGCGCGCGCCAGGCTGCTTTCCGATATCTCCCAGTTGTACATCGACTTCTACGGCCGGCACGTGAAGGACGGCATGGTCGTTCACGACAGTTGTGCCTGCGTCTACCTGGTGGCGCCGGAACTGTTCACCACTCGCAGCGGCACGATCCGCGTCGTCGCCGGCGGCATTGCCGATGGCCAGACGATCCAGAAGCCGGATGGACGCACCTTTCCGCCGGGGAATTGGGACGAGCTGCCGAGCCAGCACGCCTGCATCGGCATCGATGCCGATGCGGTGCTGGCCTTGATTGCCGAGACGCTTTCCCGCCCGGCCTGAGCCTATTCCGGACTGGCGGGCAGGCGCCAGTCGATCGGCTCGCGTCCCCGGCCTTCCAGGAACGCGTTTCCCTTGGAGAAATGCCGGCAGCCAAGGAAGCCGCTGTGGGCGGAGAGCGGCGAGGGATGCGGCGCACGCAGCACAAGATGCCGTTGCGGGTCGACGAACGCCGCCTTCTTCTGCGCATAGGAACCCCAGAGCATGAAGACGACCGGCTTGTCGTTTTCGTTCACCGCGCGGATCACCGCATCGGTGAAGCGCTCCCAGCCCTGCCCCTGATGTGAGGCGGCACGCCCCATTTCCACTGTCAGAACGCTGTTCAACAGCAGCACGCCCTGCCGCGCCCAGTGCTCCAGAAAGCCATGACGCGCCCTTGGGATGCCGAGATCGGCCTCGATTTCCTTGTAGATGTTGACGAGCGACGGCGGGATGCGCACGCCGGGCCGCACGCTGAAACATAAGCCGTGCGCCTGGCCTTCGCCGTGATAGGGGTCCTGACCAAGGATCACGACCTTGACGTCCTCCAGCGCGGTCAGGTCGAGCGCGCGGAAATATTCGGTCCCCTTGGGAAAGATGCGCTTGCCCTGCTCCTTCTCGCGGACAAGAAAACCCTTCAGTCCCGCCATGTAGGGACTGTCGAACTCAGCCGAGAGTGGCCCCCTCCAGCTTTCCCCGATCCGAACTTCCGCTACCGACATACCGCTCTCTCCGTATTGAGCCTTTGGTTCTGGATAGCGCATGCATGTGGAAACTGAAATCGGCCGACGCCGGTTTCAGAACTTGTGCAGCCCTGCACATGCTCGAAAAGCGCCAGAACGCCAAAAGGGAACCACGCGGAAATTGCGGCGCGCACACCGCCCGGCCAATGACGCGATGCCGCCGGATCTTGTCTACCTTCGGATCAGGTCGCGGCGCCGGGAGAACAGAATGTCTTGTACAGTGCCCCGACGACGTTGCGGGCCGGCTCGCTTTCGATGCGATACCAGATGGTCTGCCCATCGCGTCGTCCGGCGATGAGGCGGTCCTTGCGCAACAGCGCCAAGTGCTGCGAGACCGTTGAGTCTCGAATGCCCAGGAATTCGGCCAGTTGGCCGACCGATTTCTCGCCTTCGATCAACTGGCACAGGATCAGCAGGCGGTGCCGGTTCGACATCGCTTTCAAGAGCTCGCTTGCCTCGTCGGCCGCGGCCTGCATCAGATCGGCATCTAGTTTCACGCCTATGCATCTACGGTTATTTGCATATATCGTCAACATCAAACGAAACTCCGTTCAGCGGCTGGTCTGCCGATGCGGCGCATCGGCTGCTTGCCCGGCGGCCCACTTGATGGGCCTGAGCGCGCCTGTCGATCGACGTCTCGCAAGGGCCTTGCGTAAATATACCATACTACGTATATACAGATCTATCAAACACGGAGAAAACGTCATGTCTCTCGATAAGTCCATTCTCGCCTTTGCCGGCTTCATGGTTCTCTTGTCCGTTGCCCTAACGGTCTGGGTGTCGCCGCTCTTCGTCTGGCTGACCGTTTTCGTCGGCGCCAACCTGCTGCAATCCGCCTTCACCGGATTCTGCCCGGCCGCGAAGCTGCTCAAGAAACTGGGCGTCAAGTCCGGGACCGCCTTCTAAGCGCGTTTCGCTGCTTCACACTCATCAGCTCTTTGGTTTTTCGCATGTCTCCCGAAACGGCCCCCCCTTTCGGGAGACATGCTTTAAAACACGACCGAGGCCATCAATGCGCTACATCTTCTTGGCTGCCCTCCTCCTGGGGGCGACCGCTGGGGAAATGACAATCACCACGACCGCCATCACGGAGTGGAAGCCGGTCTATGGCCGTGTGGAGACGCGCGATCTCGTCCCGGCGCGGGCACGGATCGGCGGAACGATCGCCGAGCTGCTCGTCAGTGAGGGCGACAGCGTCGAGCCGGGCCAGCGCATTGCCCGCATCCAGGACGACAAGATCACGTATCAGATCTCCTCCTTTGACGCCCAGATCGCCGCCCTGCGCTCGCAGCAGGAACGGGCCCGGTCCGAGCTGAGCCGCGGAAAATCCCTGATCGAACGCGGCGTGATTACGGTCCAGCGGTTCGAACAGCTCCAGGCGGAACTGGACGTGACGACGAACCAGATCGCGGCCGCAGAGGCGCAGCGGTCGGTGGTTGTCCGGCAACAGCAGGAGGGCGAGGTGCTCGCTCCCGCCGCCGGACGTGTCCTGACCGTACCCACGACCCGCGGCGCCGTGGTGCTGGCCGGTGAGACCGTCGCGACGGTCGGCAGCGGCGGCTTTTTCCTGCGGCTGGCGATTCCGGAACGCCACGCTCAGATGCTGCGCTTGGATTTAGACATCCGCATCCAGGCAGGCGGCACCGAGATGGTTGGCCGGCTCGCCAAGATCTATCCCCGCATCGAGAACGGGCGCGTCGTCGCCGACGTCGAAGTCGCGGAACTAGACGAAGCCTTCGTCAATGCGCGCATCCTGGTGCAACTGCCCGTCGGACAGAGAGATGCGCTCCTTGTGCCGGCCGCGGCGATGGAAACACGCTCGGGAATCGATTTCGTCACGGTCCTCGACAACGGCAAGCCTGTCCTTAGGGCGGTGGTGCCTGGGGAACGATTGGACCATGCAGGCGAGCCCATGGTGGAGATACTCACCGGCCTTTCCGCCGGAGAAAAGGTCGTTACGCCATGACGTCGTCGTCCCCCAGACTCGGACTGGCCGGGTGGCTGACGCGTGCCTTCATTTCCTCGCCGCTCACACCGCTGTTCCTTATCGCAGCCTTTGTCTTCGGCCTCGTCGCGCTGCTTGCCCTGCCGCGCGAAGAGGAGCCGCAGATATCGGTGCCGATGGTCGACATCCTGTTGCGAGCCGACGGGCTGAAGGCGGAAGACACCGTCAAGCTCGTCACCGAACCGCTGGAGACGATCGTCAAGGGGATCGACGGCGTCGAGCATGTCTATTCGCAGACCCGCGACGACAGTGTCCTGGTGACCGCCCGCTTCCTCGTCGGCACTTCGGCGGATGCCGCCGTGCTTCGTGTCCACGACAAGGTGCGCGCCAACATGGACCGCATTCCCGTCGGCATACCGGAGCCCCACATCGTCGGCCGGGGGATCGACGACGTCGCGATCGTGTCGCTGACGCTGTCGCCGAAGCCCGGGGCGGCCGACCACATTTCCGCCAACGACCTGACGCGCATCGCCCGCGAATTGAGGACGGAAACGACGAAGATCGAGGATGTCGGCTTTGCCTATCTGGTCGGCGCGACCGACGAGATCATCCGCATCGCCCCCGACCCGTCGAAGCTCTCCCTTTACGGGGTTACCCTCCAGCAGCTCGCAGAAACGGTCGGCAATGCGAACCGGGCCTTTCCGGCGGGTCTGCTTCGCCAGGACGGCGAGCAGATCACCCTGGTCGCCGGCGAAACGCTCGCCACTCCGGCGCAGATCGGCAATCTGCTTCTCACCTCGCGCGACGACCGCCCGGTCTATGTGCGCGACGTCGCTGCGATTGAATTCGCCACCGACACGACCGATGCGCTCGTCTCCACCGTCACGCGCGGCGGCGAGACCGGCAGCGTTGTCCGCGTGCCCTCCGTCACGCTCGCCGTGACCAAACGCGCCGGCTCGAATGCCGTGACCGTTGCCGAGGCGATCCTGCACCGGGTCGAGCAGTTGCAGGGAACGTTGATCCCGGAGCAGATCGCCGTCGAGGTGACGCGCGACTACGGCGAGACCGCCAACGAAAAGGCAAACGAGTTGCTCTTCCACCTCGGCCTTGCCACGGTGTCGATCATCCTGCTTGTCTGGGTCGCGATCGGACGACGGGAGGCGATCGTCGTCGCGATCGTCATTCCCGTCACCATTTTGCTGACGCTGTTTGCCTCCTGGGTGATGGGCTACACGCTCAACCGCGTTTCGCTGTTTGCGCTGATCTTCTCCATCGGCATCCTTGTCGACGACGCCATCGTCGTGATCGAGAACATCGCCCGGCACTGGGGCATGGGCGACGACCGCAAGCGGCAACAGGCCGCCATCGAGGCGGTGGCAGAGGTCGGTAATCCGACCATCGTGGCAACGCTGACGGTGGTCGCCGCGCTTCTGCCCATGCTGTTCGTGTCGGGGATGATGGGCCCGTACATGAGCCCGATCCCCGCCAATGCGTCCGCCGCGATGATCTTTTCCTTCTTCGTCGCAGTCACGGTAACCCCCTGGCTGATGCTGAAGATTGCGGGCGGCAGGCCGGTTCACACCCATGACGACCATGCGCATGGTGGCATGCTCGGGCGCATCTACGCTTCGGTCGCGAGGCCGATCCTGTCGTCCAAGGCCGCAAGCTGGACCTTCCTTCTCATCGTCGGCGCTCTGACGCTGGGCTCGCTGCTGCTGTTCTACACCAAGGACGTCACGGTGAAATTGCTGCCATTCGACAACAAGTCGGAGCTTTCCGTCACCATTGACCTGCCCGAGGGCTCATCGGTGGAAGCCACCGACGCGGTGGCACAGGCCGTGGCGCGGATCACGCTCGATATGGATGAGGTTCGATCCGTTCAGGCCCATGCGGGAGCCGCCGCCCCCTTCAACTTCAACGGCCTCGTGCGGCATGCCTTCTATCGCACCGAGCCGCATCAGGGCGAAGTGGCGATCAACCTGCTGCCCAAGAGCGAGCGCAGCCGCTCCAGCCACGCGATCGCCCTCGACATCCGCGAGCGGATCGCCGCGGTGGCGATGCCCGACGGAACCAGTCTCAAGATGGTGGAGCCGCCGCCCGGCCCGCCGGTGATGGCAACGCTCCTGGCCGAGATCTACGGCCCCGATGCCGAGACCCGCCGTCGGGTTGCTGAACGGGTCGAGGGGGCGTTCCGCGCCGTGCCGTTCATCGTCGACACCGACAATTCCTACGGAACGGCCGCGCGCCGCCTGCGGATGACGATCTCGACCGACGACCTGGAACTGTTCCAGGTCAAGCAGGGCGACGTGTTCGACACCATCGACATCCTCAATGGCGGCAAGACGATCGGATATTCGCATCGCAGCGGCGGCAGGCAGCCAATCCCGATCCGGATCGAGCGGCCGAAGGGCGAGCGCACGCTCGACGAGCGCTTCCTGACGACCCCCATACCGGCCAACGTGCTGCCGGGCGATCGCAGCGTGGTCGAACTGGGCGACGTGGTGCAGGTCGCGGAGGAGCGCGCCTCCTTCCCCGTCTTCCGCCACAACGGCCGCGCCGCCGAGATGGTCACCGCCGAGCTCGCCGGCGCCTTCGAGGCACCGCTTTACGGCATGCTCGCCGTCCAGGAAGCACTCGACGCGCAGGACTGGACCGGCCTGCCCAAACCCGTCGTGTCGCTGCATGGCCAGCCTGAGGACGAAAGGGCCGCCACCCTGCTATGGGACGGCGAATGGGAGGTGACCTGGGTCACGTTCCGCGACATGGGCGCCGCCTTCATGATCGCCCTTCTCGGCATCTACATCCTCGTCGTGGCGCAGTTCGGCTCGTTCAAGGTGCCGCTGGTTGTACTGACACCGATCCCGCTCACCTTCATTGGCATCCTTGGCGGCCACTGGTTGTTTGCGGCCCCGTTCTCGGCCACCTCGATGATCGGCTTCATCGCACTCGCCGGCATCATCGTGCGCAACTCGATCCTGCTGGTAGATTTCATCCGCCACGCCGATACCGGTGACCGACCGTTGACGGAGATTCTGATCGAGGCCGGTTCGATCCGCTTCAAGCCGATCCTGCTTACAGCACTTGCCGCGATGATCGGGGCGGCGGTCATCCTCGCCGATCCAATCTTCCAGGGGCTGGCGATCTCGCTGCTGTTTGGTCTTGCGTCCTCGACGCTGATGACGGTGCTGGTCATCCCGGCCATCTATCGCGTGCTCCGGACCTAGCGCGAGGCGTCGGCGACCAGAGGAGCAATGCTCACCGGCGGATCGTCTCGCGCCAGACGAGTTCGGCGTGCAGCCTTGTAGAGTCCCCGCGCCCCTCATCGGCGGGCGCGTCCGTGATCCAGGTGACCGCCGCATTGGCGATCGCCCCCACTGGCTAGGCAAACGTCGTCAACTGATAGGAAATCCAGGACGCCTGGGCGATGTCATCGAAGCCGGCGATGCAAAACTGTTCCGGGATCGGGATCGAAAATTGATGACGAGCAAGCTGGTTGACTCGATAGCCGAGCGCCTCCAGCACCTTGCGGCGCGTTTCCGGACGCGGCGGCGACCGGTCCCACTTCGGCGCTACTCCGCGACCCCCTGCACGGCGAGAAGGTTCTTCATCCATGCTGCCGCAAGGTCCGGCTTGTCGAGCACGTTCGCCCGGTCCGCCAAACGGAAGACGTCGGCATAGTGCAGCAGGCCGCGAGCGGACTGCAGGCCGGCCGGCATCGTGAAATGGTGCTGATGGCCGTTGAGCCAGGCGAGAAAGACGACGCCCGCCTTGTAATACTGAGTCGGCGCCTCGAAGATTTTTCGTGATAGCGGCACCGTCGGCGCGATCACGGCCCGAAAGGTCGAAACGTCGCCGGCTGCGAGGGAGGCGAGAGCCTTCGACGCCTGCGGCGCCACCGCGTCGAAGATGCCGAGCAGCGCGTGGCTGTATTTCTGCCCGTCGCCCTCGATCAGTTCGGCGTAGTTGAAGTCGTCACCGGTGAAGCAGAGGACGCCCTCCGGCAGCCGGTCGCGAAGCGCCACCTCCTTGGCGTTGTCGAGCAGCGAGATCTTGATGCCCTCGACCTTGCCCCGGTTCTCGTCGATGATCGACAGCACCGTCTCTAGCGCGCCCTCGAAATCCTTCGAGCCCCAATAGCCCGCGAGTTGCGGATCGAACATGTCGCCGAGCCAGTGCAGCACGACCTTGTCCTTCGCCTGGCCGAGAATGCGGCCATAGACCTTGCGGTAGTCGTCCGGCGACCGCGCGACCCGCGCCAGCGCCCGGCTCGCCATCATGATCGCCCGGCCGCCATGTTTCTCGACGAAGCCGACCTGCTCCTCATAGGCGGCGATCACATCGTCCAGCGACCGCGCATCGGCGGGCGCGAGATGGTCGGTGCCCGCCCCGCAAGCGAGATCGGCGCCCGGCACCGCGCGCGCCTCGGCAAGCGAGCGGCGGATCAGTTCCTGTGCGCCGGCCCAGTTCAGCCCCATGCCGCGCTGGGCGGTGTCCATCGCCTCGGCGATGCGAAAGCCGAGCGACCAGAGGTGATGGCGAAACGCCATCGTCGCGTCCCAGTCGATCGCCGGCTCCTCCCACGGCCGCGCGTCCTGCCACGGATTGGATACCACGTGAGCAGCCGCATAGGCGATGCGGTTGAACGCCGGCGGGCTGGCGGGCCGCGCGACCGGCGTCCCGGTGAGCGCGTAGTGCTCGAGCGTACCGTCCGCCTTCGGAAGCGTGACTGTCGGCATTGGTTACCCTCCTCCACGGTTTTCATCGTCAATAATTTAGATCGTTCCAAATTTCAAGAGCCCGATTTTCTTACCCGTAACCGGGATGTCCGGTCACGCTAAGTCGGCCCGACTATACGAGGACCAAGTGAGGCCATCCGCCGAAGGCAATCCTGGCCAACCTCCACAGGCTTGCCGCTGGCGCGGACCTGGTCGCCCTGCGCACCGCTGTCGCAGTCCGGGCCGAACCAGGTCCGTCAGGAAGCGTTCAATCCACTACCAATTGAAATATAGGTATTATTTAGGAGATGGGTCCCCAGGAAAGCCCGAAGACTGCACAGTGGCGACGCTCCGGCCAAGCGGAACGATCGCAGGTGATCGCAGGGGCGCGATGCGCCGCGATCTCTCCGCCAGCCCCCACATTGCGCCGGCACGTTCGAGCGCCTACCGCCGAGGACGGCCGGCGCCGCCGCCGCCTTTCACGCATAGGCCACTTGACTCAATTGGAACGATCCAATAAATCTTCAATCGAAGGCGGGCGGAGGTCCGAGAGGGAGGAAATCGTGACCAAGAGCCGGGTGACCGTTATCGACATTGCGCGCGCCGCCGGCGTGTCGAAGTCGACCGTATCGCTGGTCCTGCAGGCAAGCCCGCTCGTCAACGAACAGACCCGCGCCAAGGTCAACGCCGCCATCCGCGAACTCGGCTACGTCTACAATCGCGGCGCCGCCAACCTGCGCCAGACGGCGGCCTCGAAGATCGTCGGCATCGTCGTCAACGACCTCACCAACTCGTTCTTCGCCGAGCTCGCCGTCGGCATGGACATGGTCATGCAGTCGGCCGGCTTCGTGCAGTTCCTGGCCAACACCGGTGAAAGCGTCGACCGTCAGCGCGAGGTGATCGCCTCGATGCGCGAGCACGGCGTTTCCGGGCTGATTATCTCGCCGGCCCGCGGTACCGAGGCCGCCGATTTCAAGCCGCTGACGGCCGCCGGCATTCCGGTCGTGGTCGTCGTACGCAACATCGCCGGCGCCAAGGTCTCCTCACTGACGTCGGATAACTATGCCGGCGCGCGCGAAGCGACGGCCCACCTGATTTCGCTCGGCCACAGTCGCATCGCCTTCCTCGGCGGCTTCGCCGACACGGCCGTCTCCGGCGAGCGCATGCAGGGCTACCGCGACGCGCTCAAACACGCCGGCATCGACGCCGGCGACGCCCTCGTCGTCAACTCCGCGCCATCGCGCGCCGGCGGGGTCGCTGCGATCGAGCGCGCCATGCTCCTGTCCGATCGCCCGACGGCGGCGCTGTGCTTCAACGACGCGGTCGCCTTCGGTGTCTGTGACGGCCTGCGCGCCGCCGGGCTGGAGCCGGGCCGCGACTTCGGCGTGGTCGGCTTCGACGACGTGATCGAGGCGGAATCGGCCGTACCCGGACTGACGACGGTCTCCGTCGACCCGCAAGGGATGGGCCGGCGCGCGGCGCAGATGCTCTTGAAGCAGATCAATTCCGGCCGGGTGGAGGCCGAGGCGATCGTCTCCTCGGTTCGGCTGGTGGTGCGCCAGAGCTGCGGCGCGGCGATGAGAGATATAGAACGGAGGAGCATCGGATGACGCGGTGGGGACTGATCGGCGCGAGCACGATCGCGCATGAATGGGTGATCGGGGCGATCCGGGCCACCGGCGGCGAGATCGTCTCCGTCATGAGCACCAGCGCCGAGCGCGGCCAAAAATACGCCGCCGACCACGGCATTGGCAAACCCGTCACGACCACCGCCGATCTCGTCGGCGATCCGCAGGTCGACGCCGTCTACATCTCCACGACCAACGAACTGCACCGCGACCAGGCAATCGCCGCCGCCCGCGCCGGCAAGCACATCCTGTGCGAAAAGCCGCTGGCGACCTCGCTGAAGGATGCGCAGGCGATGGTGAAGGCGGCGAACGATGCCGGTGTCGTCATGGCGACGAACCACCACCTGCGCAACGCCGCCACCCATCGCGCCATGCGCGATGCGATCGCGGCGGGTCGGATCGGCAAGCCGCTGGCCGCCCGCGTCTTTCATGCCGTCTACCTGCCGCCGCACCTGCAGGGCTGGCGCCTCGAGCGGCCGGACGCCGGCGGCGGCGTCATCCTCGACATCACCGTCCACGACACCGACACGCTGCGCTTCATCCTCGGCGACGACCCGGTTGAAGCGATCGCCTTCTCGCAGATGGGCGGCATGGGCCAGGCCGGCCTCGAGGACGCCGTGATGGGCGTGCTGCGCTTCAAGTCCGGCGTCATCGCCCAGTTCCATGACGGCTTCACCACCAAATTTGCCGAGACCGGGCTGGAGGTGCACGGCACCGACGGTTCGCTGATCGGCCGCAACGTCATGACCCAGCGGCCGGTCGGCACCGTGACGCTGCGCAACGCCGAGGGCGAGCAGGACCTGCCGCTCGACCACCGCAACCTCTACGAGACGGCGCTTGCCGCGTTTCATGCCGCAATCGCCGGCAAGGGCAAACCCGCCGCCACCGGCGAGGACGGCGTCTGGTCGCTGGCGACCGGCCTTGCCGTCGTGGATGCAGCTAAGACCGGCAAGGCCGTGACGATCGTATCAGGACTTTGAGCAGTATCATGAGCAAGCACATTACCCCCGCCGAAGCGGCAAGCCTGATCCCTGACGGCGCCATCGTCTCGGTGTCGTCATCGTCCGGCCTCGGCTGCCCGGACCTGATGCTGAAGGCGATCGGCGAGCGCTTCGAGGCGTCTGGCCACCCGAAGAACATCACCACCCTGCACCCGATCGCCGCCGGCGACATGAGCGGCATCAAGGGCGTGGATTACATTGCCCGGAAGGGGCTGCTTGCGAAGATCATCGGCGGCTCCTATCCGTCCGGTCCCTCCTCCGCCGAGCCGCCGCTGATCTGGCAGATGATCACCGGCAACGACATCCCGGCCTACAACATCCCCTCCGGCATCCTGTTCGACATGCATCGCGAGGCGGCCGCCAAGCGTCCCGGCGTGCTCACCAAGGTCGGCCTCGACACCTTCGTCGATCCATCCCGGCAGGGCTGCGCGATGAACGACAAGGCCGCCGCCGAGCCGGTCGTGAAGAAGATCGAATTCGAGGGCGAGGAGTGGCTGTACTTTCCGGCGATCCTGCCCCAGGTGGCGATCATTCGCGCCACCACTGCCGACGAGCGCGGCAACCTCACCTATGAGCACGAGGGCGCCTATCTTGGCGGCCTCGACCAGGCGCTCGCCGCCCGCAACAACGGCGGCATCGTCATCGCCCAAGTCAAGCGCATCACCAAGGCCGGCTCACTGCGCCCCCACGACGTCCGCGTGCCCGGCATGCTGGTCGACTATGTCGTCGTCGATCCCGACCAGAAACAGACGACGCAGACCCTCTACGACCCGGCGATATCAGGCGAGATCATGCGTCCGCTCGAGACGTTCCGGGTGCCGGAGTTCAACATCCAGAAAGTCATCGCCCGCCGCGTCGCGCAGGAGCTTCAGGCCGGAAGCTGCGTCAATCTCGGCTTCGGCATCTCCGCCAACGTGCCGCGCATCCTGCTGGAGGAAGGCCTGCATGGCGCCGTCACCTGGGTGATCGAACAGGGTGCGGTCGGCGGCGTGCCGCTGCTCGACTTCGCCTTCGGCTGCGCCTCCAATGCCGATGCCTTCATGCCCTCGCCCTACCAGTTCACCTATTTCCAGGGCGCCGGCTTCGATGCCTCGCTGCTGTCCTTCCTCGAGATCGGACGCGACGGCTCCGTCAACGTCTCCAAACTCTCCTTCCGCCCGCATGTGACGGCCGGTGTCGGCGGCTTCGTCGACATCACCGCAAGGGCCAGGAAGATCGTCTTCTCCGGCATGTTCAATGCGGGTGCAAAGCTTTCAGTCGAGGACGGCAAGCTCGTCATCGAGAAGGAGGGCAAGCTGAAGAAACTGGTGAACGAGGTCGAGCACGTCACCTTCTCCGGTCGCCGCGCCGTCGAGCAGGGCCAGGACATCACCTATGTCACCGAGCGCTGCGTGATGAAGCTGACGGCCAAGGGCATCGTGCTGACCGAGATTGCGCCGGGCGTCGACCTGCAGGCGCACATCCTCGACCAGTCAGAATTCCCGCTGATCGTCTCCGATAATCTGAAGACGATGGATGCCGCCCTGTTCCACGAGGCGCCACTGGGGCTGGAATTGCCGGCCAAGACGGCGCGGCGAATTGCAGGAGGCGAGCGTGGCTGACGAGCGCATCCGCATCGAGATCGACGGCCCGATCGCCACGCTGACCGTGGCGCGGCCGGAGAAGCTGAACGCCTTCGACATCGACATGCTGAAGGAACTTTCCGCTGCCTGCGACGCGATCGAGGCGAATGCCGCCGTGCGTGTCGCCATCCTCACCGGCGAAGGCAAGGCCTTCTCCGCCGGCGGCGACATCCGCGCCTGGGCCGGCATGGAGCCGAACGAATTCGGCCACGCCTGGGTGCGCTTTGGCCATCGCGTCTTCGAGCGGCTGGCAACGCTCCGCATGCCGCTGGTCGCTGCGATCAACGGCCACGCGCTCGGCGGCGGGCTGGAACTGGCTGCCGCCGCCGACATCCGCATCGCTGAAAGCCAGGTAAAGATCGGTCTCCCGGAAGCGGGGCTCGGCATGGTGCCCGGCTGGTCCGGCACACAGCGGCTGGTGAAGCGTTTTGGCGCGCAAGCCGTGCGGCGCATGCTGCTTGGCGGCGAGGTGCTGACGGCGGCGGAGGCGTCGAGCCTCGGCATCGTCGACCAGGTCGTCGAGACCGGAACCTCCGTGCAGGCGGCAAAGGACTACGCGGCCCGCATCGCCGCGCGCGGCCCGGCCGCGACCGAAATCTCGAAACTGATGATCGCCGTCGCCAACGGCGAGGACAACGGCAGCGCAGTGGAAGCCCTCGGCTCCATCCTCGTCGCCAAGACCGGGGACCTGAAGGAAGGCGTCGCCGCCTTCACCGGAAAGCGCCCCGCTGAATTCAAGGGAGAATGGTGATGACGGTCACGGTGCAGCCGAAGGCGCTGACGAACTACAAGGCACGCGACTTCCGCATGCTGGTTGACGGCAACTGGGTCGAGACCGAAGGCGGCGCCACGCTGGAGCGCGCCGCCCCCGGCCACGGCGTCACCGTCAGCCGCTACCAGGCCGGCACCAGGCGCGATGCCGAGCGCGCCATTGCTGCCGCCCGCCGCGCCTTCGACGAGGGTCCCTGGCCGAACATGACCGGCGCGGAACGCTCCAACATCCTGCTCAAGGCCGCCGACCTGATCGCCGCGCGCGCCGATGAACTCGCCCATCTGGACGCCATCGAATCCGGCAAACCGATCAGCCAGGCCAAGGCCGAGCTCGGCGGCGCCGTCGACATCTGGCGCTATGCCGCGGCGCTCGCCCGCGACCTGCATGGCGAGAGCTACAACACGCTCGGACAGGGCACGCTCGGCGTCGTGCTGCGCGAGGCGATCGGCGTCGTCTCGATCATCACGCCGTGGAACTTCCCCTTCCTGATCGTCAGCCAGAAGCTGCCCTTTGCGCTCGCGGCCGGCTGCACCACCGTCGTCAAGCCGTCGGAACTAACCTCCGGCTCGACGCTGGTGCTCGGCGAGATCCTCATCGAGGCCGGCATACCCTCGGGCGTCGTCAACATCGTCACCGGCACCGGCCCCGAGGTCGGTGCCCCGATGACGACACATCCGGACGTCGACATGGTCTCCTTCACCGGCTCGACCGGCGTCGGCCGCCTGACCATGGCGAACGCCGCGCAGACGCTCAAGAAGGTCTCGCTCGAACTCGGCGGCAAGAACCCGCAGCTCGTCTTCCCGGACGCCAACCTCGACGAATTCGTCGACGCCGCCGTCTTCGGCGCCTATTTCAACGCCGGCGAATGCTGCAACGCCGGCTCGCGGCTGATCCTGCACCGCGACATCGCCGACGAGGTGACGGCCCGCATCGCCGAACTGTCCAAGAAGGTGAAGGTCGGGGACCCGCTGGACCCGTCGACGCAGGTCGGCGCGATCATCACGCCGCAGCATCTGGAAAAGATTGCCGGCTACGTGTCCGGCGCCCAGGCATCCGGCGCAGGGATCGCGCTTGGCGGCGAAGCACTCGATCTCGGCCTCGGCCAGTTCATGGCGCCGACGATCCTGTCCGGCGTCAGGCCGGACATGGCCGTGGCGCGCGAAGAAGTGTTCGGGCCGGTCCTCTCCGTCCTGACCTTCGAGACGACCGACGAAGCGATCCGCATCGCCAATTCTATCGACTACGGCCTTTCCGCCGGCGTCTGGAGCCGCGACTTCGACACCTGCCTGACGATCGGACGGAAAGTGCGCGCCGGCACCATCTGGATGAACACCTTCATGGACGGCGCCTCCGAATTGCCCTTCGGCGGCTACAAACAATCCGGGCTCGGCCGAGAACTCGGCCGGCATGCGGTCGAGGACTATACCGAGACGAAGACGCTCAACATGCACATCGGCGCCCGCACCAATTGGTGGATGCCGCGATGAACGCAACGCTTCCGACCCCCATCGCAGGAGGCGCCTGCGCCCCTTCAGGGCGTCGGGAAGTTCAATTGCGGCGCCAGCAGCACATGCAGGTCCGCTGCATCCTCGCCGGCGATGCGCCTCAGCAGAATGTCGCCCATCGCCTCACCCGTCGCGGTCAGGTCCTCGTAGATCGTCTCCACCTTGGGCTGGATCTGCGTCAGAAGCCGGGAGGTCTGCTTGGCGACGATGTCATACTCGACGCCGAGCGAAAGGCCGCAGTCGCTCATGCCGGTGATCGAGGCCAGCGCCGAGACCTCGCCGGGGCAGACGATGCCGTCCGGCGCGTCGGCCTGCGTCACGCGCCGGCGCATGTGATCGCGGATCTGGTCGGGCGGGCAGTCGAGATCGATGGCCTCCGGAACATCGAAGGCGACCCCTGCCTCACGCACCGCGGTCATGAAGCCGTGCAGCATGTGCTGATAGAAGGTCAGCCGCTTCAGCGGCGGGATGAGGACCAGCTTACGGCGGCCCTTGGTGATCAACCGGCGCACCGCTTCATACGCGAAGGTGTAGTTGTCGTAGTCGACGTAGGGATGCGGTGTCGTGAACTCCGTCCGGCCGTGGGTGACGAAGGGAAAGCCGTTCTCCAGCAGCAGCCGCACACGCGGGTCAAATGGCTCGGTCCGCGAGAAGATCAGGCCGTCGGCCATGCCGTTGCGAATGATGTAATTAACGGCGTCGACATTGCTGCCACTGATGAAGTTCGGCGTGACGATCAGGTGGTAGGGCGTCGACTGCAGGGCGCGCGCCAGACCATGCATCAGCGACGTGCCGTAGCCGAGGATTTCCTCGTGTGGGTCGAGCAGAACGGAAATGACGTTGGTGCGCCCGGTCTTCAGGCGCTGCGCGGCGCGATCCGGCAGATAGCCGATCTGACTTGCCACTTCGTGCACCCGCTTGCGCGTCGCTTCCGAGATCTGCGGCGCATTGCCGAGCGCGCGCGAAACGGTCGTGACAGCAAGCCCGGTCAAATCGGCGATGGTTTTCAGGGTCGGCTTTCCGCCGCGCGAGCCGGTCTTCGTCATCTCGGTGTCGGAAAGCGTTGCTCGGCGTGGCACGTCGTTCTTCTTCAGCTTGAGGTCGCAAATTCGGCGGCACATTACAAACAGGCTGGGCCTGAGGCAATCCTGCACTGCAAACGATTTAAATCCAATCGGGTGCCCTGCACATCTTTCCGTCCGCATCGTCACATGACGATTAAACTTGGAAATTCACGGCATATCGAAGGATCGCCGGCGGCGGTCGCGGCGTGCTTGACTTGGCGGGACTTATAACGTTTTAAATTGAGCCAGCGGCGTGAGGCCGTGGCTCCAACGTCTTCGCCGGAGGTCCGGCGGCGGCTGAGATGGGCGGGAGGAGGATCCCGCCAGAGAAACTTGCAAAACGGGAGGAAATCGATGCGCAAGTTCGTAACGACAACGGCAATTGCCGCGGTGATGATGACACTCGGCGGCGGCGTTTCCGCGCGCGCTGCGGAAAACGTGGAGGTCCTGCACTGGTGGACGTCCGGCGGCGAGGCCGCGGCGCTTGACGTGCTGAAGAAGGACCTCGAATCCAAGGGCATCACCTGGACCGACATGCCGGTCGCCGGCGGCGGCGGCACCGAGGCGATGACCGTCCTGCGCGCCCGCGTCACCGCCGGCAACGCGCCGACGGCCGTGCAGATGCTCGGCTTCGACATTCTCGACTGGGCCAAGGAAGGCGCGCTCGGCAACCTCGATGAGGTCGCGGCAAAGGAAGGCTGGGACAAGGTCGTTCCAGGCGCGCTGCAGCAGTTCTCGAAGTATGACGGCCACTGGATCGCCGCCCCGGTAAACGTCCACTCCACCAACTGGATGTGGATCAACAAGGCGGCCCTCGACAAGGCCGGCGGCAAGGAGCCGCAGAACTGGGATGAGCTGATCGCCCTGCTCGACAACTTCAAGGCCCAGGGCATCACCCCGGTCGCCCACGGCGGTCAGGCCTGGCAGGATGCGACGATCTTCGACGCCGTCGTGCTCTCGCTCGGCAACGACTTCTACAAGGCCGCCTTCATCGACCTCGATCCGGCAGCCCTCGGCGGCGACAAGATGAAGGAAGCCTTCGACCGCATGACGAAGCTTCGTAGCTATGTCGACGACAACTTCTCCGGGCGCGACTGGAACCTGGCGTCGGCCATGGTCATCGAGGACAAGGCCGGCCTGCAGTTCATGGGCGACTGGGCCAAGGGCGAGTTCCTGAAGGCCGGAAAGAAGCCGGGTACCGACTTCGTGTGCATGCGCTTCCCCGGCACACAGGGTTCGGTCACCTTCAACTCCGACCAGTTCGCAATGTTCAAGGTCTCCGAGGACAAGGTCCCCGCCCAGCTCGCCATGGCATCGGCGATCGAGAGCCCGACCTTCCAGTCGGCCTTCAACGTGGTCAAGGGTTCGGTCCCGGCCCGCACCGACGTTCCGGACACCGCCTTCGACGATTGCGGCAAGAAGGGCATCAAGGACCTCGCCGAAGCCAATGCCAACGGCACGCTCTACGGCTCGATGGCACATGGTCACGCCAACCCGGCTGCCGTCAAGAACGCGATCTACGACGTCGTGACGCGCCAGTTCAACGGCGAGCTCTCCTCCGAGGAAGCCACCAAGGAACTGGTCGCAGCCGTCGAAGGCGCGAAGTAAGCGACTGATGGGGCAAGGACGCCCCTCACCCTAGCTCTCTCCCCGCAAGCGGGGAGAGAGCTAGGCCGCGGCTTGGTCCTTCTCCCCACCTGCGGGAGAAGGTGCCGCCAGGCGGATGAGGGGCGGCCTTGCATCAGCCGGTGAGGGGCATCCACCCCTGAACCACAAACCGCACAAACACGGTGGTAACGATCATGGATAGCCGCGCCCGGCTGCAGGAGCTTCTGCCGAAGCTCGTGCTCGCCCCCAGCTTCCTCATAGTGCTGGTGTTCGTCTACGGCTTCATCGCCTATACGGGCCTCTTGTCGCTGACGGACAGCAAGATGCTGCCGTCCTACAATTTCGTGGGCCTGCAGAACTACGTCCGGCTCTGGTCGTTGCCGCACTGGTGGCGGGCGATCTCGAATCTCGCGATCTTCGCCTCGCTCTACATCATCATCTGCAGCGTGCTCGGCCTGGGTCTCGCGATCCTGCTCGACCAGCGCATCCGCATCGAAGGCGTGCTGCGGCCGATCTATCTCTATCCGATGGCGCTCTCCTTCATCGTTACCGGCACCGCCTGGAAATGGTTCCTCGATCCCGGCATCGGGCTGGAAAACACCATGCACCTCTGGGGCTGGGAGAGCTTCTCCTTCAACTGGATCAAGGACCGCAACTACGCGATCTACTGCGTCGTCATCGCCGCCGTCTGGCAGTCCTCCGGCTTCGTCATGGCGATGTTTCTTGCCGGGCTCCGCGGCGTCGACAACGAGATCATCAAGGCCGCGCAGATCGACGGCGCCTCGACCGTGACCGTCTACCGCCGCATCATCATCCCGCTGATGCGGCCGGTGTTCCTGTCCGCCTTCGTCGTGCTCGCGCACCTGGCGATCAAGGCTTACGACCTGATCATCGCCCTGACCGGCGGTGGCCCGGGGCAGGCGACCGAACTGCCGGCGACCTTCATGTATTCCTACACCTTCACCCGCAACCAGATGGGGATCGGCGCCTCGTCGGCGATCATCATGCTGATCATGATCTTTTCGATCATCGTACCCTATCTCTATTCCGAAATCCGCGGAGGCAAAGGCCGATGAGTGCTGCAAGCTCCGACAACGTCATCAGCCACGGCCGCCTGACGCGCGCGCTGCTCTACACCGCGCTGCTGGTCTTTGCCTTCTACTACCTGCTGCCGCTGTACGTGATGGTGGTCAACTCGCTGAAGCCGCTGGACGAAATCCGCCAGGGCGGCATGCTGAACCTGCCGCAGACCTGGACGATCGACCCCTGGCTGTCGGCCTGGTCGACCGCGCAGATCGGCGTACAGCCGACGGGCCTGCGCCCCTTCTTCATCAACTCGATCCTGATGGTCGTGCCCGCGGTCGCGATCTCCACCATCGTCGGCGCGCTGAACGGCTATGTGCTGACGAAGTGGCAGTTCCGCGGCTCGAACATCTTCTTCGGCATGCTGCTCCTGTCCTGCTTCATCCCCTTCCAGATCGTGCTGATCCCGATGGCGCGCATGCTCGGTATCTTCGGGATCGCCGGCACCATTTGGGGCCTGATCCTGGTGCACGTGATCTACGGCCTCGGCTTCACGACGCTCTATTTCCGCAACTACTACGAGGCGTTTCCGACCGAGCTGGTGCGCGCCGCCCAGATCGACGGGGCGAGCTTCTTCCAGATCTTCCGCCGCATCCTGCTGCCATCCTCCGGGCCGATCATCGTCGTCTCGGTCATCTGGCAGTTCACCAACATCTGGAACGACTTCCTGTTCGGCGCCTCCTTCTCCGGCCCCTACTCGACGCCGATGACGGTGGCGCTGAACAACCTCGTCTCCTCCTCGACCGGCGTGAAGGAATACAACGTCCACTTCGCGGGCGCGATCCTCGCAGCCCTCCCCACCCTCATCGTCTACATCGTCTCCGGCCGCTACTTCGTCCGCGGTCTGATGTCCGGCGCCGTGAAAGGATGACCGCAATGTCGTTTCTCAAGATCGCCAATCTTCGCAAGTCCTTCGGTTCGCTGGAAATCCTGAAGGACATCAATCTCGAGATCGAGCAGGGCGGCTTCCTGGTGCTGGTCGGCCCGTCCGGCTGCGGCAAGTCCACGCTTCTCAACACCATCGCCGGGCTGGAGCCGATCACCTCCGGCGAAATCGCCATCGACGGCCGCTCGGTCGCGGGCCTGCACCCCTCCAAGCGCGACATCGCCATGGTGTTCCAGTCCTATGCGCTCTATCCGAACATGACGGTCGCCGGAAACATTGCCTTCGGCATGGAGATCCGCGGCGTGCCGAAGGCGCAGCGCGACAAGGCGATCAAGCAGGTCGCCGAGATGCTGCAGATCGGCCATCTGCTCGAGCGCAAGCCGGGCCAGCTCTCCGGCGGCCAGCGCCAGCGCGTCGCCATGGGCCGCGCACTGGTGCGCGATCCGAAGCTGTTCCTGTTCGACGAGCCGCTGTCGAACCTCGACGCCAAGCTGCGCGTCGACATGCGCACCGAAATCAAGCGCCTGCACCAGCGCATGAAGACGACGATCGTCTACGTCACGCACGACCAGATCGAAGCGATGACGCTGGCGACGAAGATTGCCGTGCTGAAGGACGGTGTGCTGCAGCAGTTCGGCAGCCCGGCCGAGATCTACAATAACCCCGCCAACATGTTCGTCGCCGACTTCATGGGCTCGCCCGCGATGAACCTGCTGAAGGCGAAGATCGAGGGCGACGGCGGCGCGTTGGCCGTGTCGCTCGCCCGTCCCGAAGCCGAGCCGCTCAGGCTCGTCGTCGACAACGCACCGCAGGGCCTTGGTGCCTATCGCGGCAGGGAGGTAGTCTTCGGCATCCGGCCCGAGGCTCTGACCGATCCCGAGGGCGCCGATCACAACGCCCGCACGATCGCCGAGGGCGATTGCCTGATCGAGGTGGTCGAGCCCGCCGGTGCCGACACTTTCGCCGTGACACACCTCGGCGGCAAGGAGATCGTCGCCCGGCTTCGCGCCGACGCGCGCATATCCGCCGGGCAGAAAGCGCGGCTCGCCTTCAACCTCGACAAGGCCGTCTATTTCGATCCTGACAGCCAGCGCCGCATCGCCTGAGACGACAGCATGACCACGCAGCCCGACATCGTCATCATCGGCTCCGGCATCGGCGGCGCCACGATCGCCGCCGGCCTGGCCCCGACGGGCGCCGGCATCCTCATCCTTGAGGCCGGCGAGCAGATCAAGGACCGGCCGGAGAACCGCGACCAGCGCGCAATCTTCCAGCGCGGCCACTTCCGCCCTGACGAAACCTGGTACGAAGCCGGCGGCGAAGGCTTCAACCCCGGCAACTACTACAATGTCGGCGGCAACTCGAAATTCTACGGCGCCGTGCTCGTGCGCTACCGCCGCGAGGATTTCCTGGAAATGCGCCACCGCGACGGCGTCTCGCCCGCCTGGCCCTTCCCCTACGAGGAACTGGAACCTTGGTATACGGCGGCGGAGCGGCTCTACCAGGTGCGCGGCACGCTTGGCGAAGACCCGACCGAACCGGATCACTCTGCCCCCTACCCCTTCCCGCCCGTGCCCGACGAGCCGGCGATCGCGAAGGTGCGCAAGCGGCTGATGGCGGCCGGCATGCACCCCTCTGCCCTGCCGCTGGGCATCGACATCGAGCGCTGGCTGAAGAAGGCGAAGACGCCGTGGGACGCCCATCCCAACTGCGACGACGGCAAGATGGATGCCGAGAGCGCCGCCCTTGCCGAGGCGCTGAAGCATCCGAACGTCAGGCTCCAGACCGCCAGCCGCGTCACCCGGCTCTACGCCGCGCCGCACGGTCGCGCGATCACGACGGTGCGCTACATGCGGGATGGCGACGACCACAGCGTCTCGCCGAAGCTGGTGATCCTTGCCGCCGGCGCCGTGCAGTCCGCCGCCCTGCTGCTGCGCTCGGCCAGCGACGCGTTCCCGCGCGGTCTTGCCAATTCCTCCGACCAGGTCGGCCGCAACTTCATGAACCACAATTCCAGCGCGGTGATTGCGATCTCGCCGCGCTATCGCAACGACTCGGTCTACCAGAAGACCTTTGGCTTCAACGACTTCTACCTCTCGGACGGCGCCGGCGGACCGCCGCTCGGCAACGTCCAGCTGCTCGGCCGCATCTCCGGAAAAATCCTCAAGGCCAATATGCCCTCCGTGCCGGAATGGCTGCTGGAACGCGTCTCGCGCCACGCGATCGACTTTTACGCCATGAGCGAGGACCTGCCGCATCCGGAAAGCCGCATCACCGTCGACGGCGACCGGATCGTGCTGAAATGGACCCGCACCAACTGGGATGCCCATCTCGAGCTGGTCGCAAAGCTGAAGGGCGTGCTGAAGAAGGCCGGCTTTCCGATCGTGCTGTCGCGTGCCTTCGACAAGCGCACGCCCTCGCACCAGTGCGGCACCATCCGCATTGGCAGCGATCCGGCGACGGCGCCGCTCGACGTCTTCTGCCGCGCCCATGACCATCCGAACCTGTTCGTCGTCGACGCCTCGTTCCTGCCGACCTCGGCCGCCGTCAACCCGGCGCTGACCGTCGCAGCCCAGGCGCTGCGTGTCGCCGACCACATCCGGACAAGGGAGCTTGCCGCATGACCGGCCCGTCTCGACCGCTCGCCATCGTCACCGGCGGCCGCCGCGGCATCGGCCTCGGCATCGCCCGCGCCCTTGCCGCCGACGGCTTCGACATCGCCATCACCGGCATCGGTGAAACCGACGCCAGCACCGACCAAATGCTTACCGACCTCGGCCAGACGGGCGCGAAGGCAGTCTATTTCAAGGCCGACCTCGCCGATGTGGCGGGTCATGCCGGAACGGTCGAGGCGGTGCTCGATGCCTTCGGCCACATCGACTGTCTCGTCAACAATGCCGGCATCGCCTCCGTGGTGCGCGGAGACTTTTTAGACCTCGAGCCGGAGAACTTCGACACGATCGTCGCCACCAACCTGCGCGGCACCGTCTTCTTCACCCAGGCCGTGGTGCGCGCCATGCTCGCCGCGCCCGTTGCCGGCCCGCGCGCGATCGTCAACATCACCTCCGTCTCGGCAACACTGAGTTCCCCCGAACGCCTCGACTACTGCATGACCAAGGCCGGCCTCGCGGCCTTCAGCAAGGGGCTGGCGCTGCGGCTCGCCGAAACCGGCATTTCAGTCTTCGAGATCCGCCCCGGCATCATCCGCTCGGACATGACCGCCGGCGTTTCGACGAAATACGACGCGCTGATCGAAGGCGGGCTGGTACCGATGAAGCGCTGGGGCGAACCGGGCGACATCGGCGCCGCCGTCGCCGCCCTCGCCTCCGGCCGCTTCGCCTTCGCCACCGGCTCGGTGATCGACCTGGACGGCGGGCTTTCGATCGGGCGGTTGTGAATTGCGTGAAGCCCCTCCCCCTTGTGGGGAGGGGTTGGGGAGGGGAGTCACGCCAGACGAACCCCTCCCCGTCGCTTCGCTCCGACCCTCCCCACAAGGGGGAGGGTTGGGTGCCGCACCGTCGCGCCGGGACGCTGGCAAGAATTTGAGGAACTGTGCATGACCTACGACTACATCATCACCGGCGCCGGACCGGCCGGCTGCGTGCTCGCCAACCGCCTCAGCGAGGATGCGGGCGTGCGGGTGCTGCTGCTGGAGGCCGGCGGCGGCGACTGGAACCCGCTGTTCCACATGCCGGCGGGCTTCGCCAAAATGACCAAGGGCGTGGCCAGCTGGGGCTGGGAGACCGTGCCGCAGAAGCACATGAACGGTCGCGTGCTGCGCTATACCCAGGCCAAGGTGATCGGCGGCGGCTCCTCGATCAACGCCCAGCTCTACACCCGTGGCAACTCCGCCGACTATGACCTGTGGGCGAGCGAGGACGGCTGCGAGGGCTGGGACTATCGCTCGGTGCTGCCCTATTTCAAGCGCGCAGAGGACAACCAGCGCTTCGCCGACGACTACCATGCCTATGGCGGCCCGCTCGGCGTCTCCATGCCGGTCTCCGGCCTGCCGATCTGCGACGCCTATATCCGCGCCGGCCAGGAGCTCGGCATCCCCTATAACCACGATTTCAACGGCCGCCAGCAGGCCGGCGTCGGCTTCTACCAGCTGACCCAGCGCAACCGTCGCCGCTCGTCGGCCTCGCTCGCCTATCTTTCGCCGATCAAGTCCAGGAAGAACCTGACGATCCGCACCGGCGCCCGCGTCGCCCGCATCGTCCTGGAGGGCACCCGCGCCGTCGGCGTCGAGGTCGTCACCGCGCGCGGCATCGAGACGATCCGGGCGGAACGCGAGGTGCTCGTCTCCTCCGGCGCGATCGGCTCGCCGAAGCTCTTGCTGCAATCGGGCATCGGCCCGGCCGATCACCTGAAATCGGTCGGCGTGGACGTGAAGCACGACCTGCCCGGCGTCGGCTCCAACCTGCAGGACCACCTCGACCTGTTCGTCATCAGCGAATGCACCGGCGACCACACCTACGACAACGTGGCGAAGCTCCACCGCACGCTCTGGGCCGGGCTGCAATATGTGCTGTTCCGCTCCGGCCCCGTCGCCTCGTCGCTCTTCGAGACCGGCGGCTTCTGGTACGCCGATCCGCAGGCCCGCTCGCCCGACATCCAGTTCCACCTCGGCCTCGGCTCCGGCATCGAGGCCGGCGTGGAAAGGCTGAAGAATGCCGGCGTCACGCTGAATTCGGCCTATCTGCACCCCCGCTCGCGCGGCACCGTCCGGCTTTCCTCCGCCGACCCGGCCGCAAGCCCGCTGATCGACCCGAACTACTGGGAGGATCCGCACGACCGGAAAATGTCGATCGAGGGCCTGAAGATCGCCCGCGAGATCATGCAGCAGGCGGCGCTGAAGCCCTATGTGCTTGCCGAACGGCTGCCGGGGCCGAAATACCTCACCGACGAGGACCTGTTCGACTACGGCTGCGCCACTGCCAAGACCGACCACCACCCGGTCGGCACCTGCAAGATGGGAACCGGAGCGGATGCCGCGGTGGGCCTCGACCTGAAGGTGCGCGGGCTCGAAGGTCTCAGGGTGTGCGATTCCTCCGTAATGCCGCGGGTGCCATCCTGCAACACCAATGCCCCGACGATCATGATCGGCGAAAAGGGCGCGGACATAATCCGTGACTTTCAGCCGCTTTCGCCGCAGATTTTCGCCCACGAACGAAACGACACGCGGCCGCGCGCCCGTGCCGAGATCCGATAGGAGCCTGCCTTGATCCGGCACTGTGTCTTCATCCGCTTCAAGCCCACCATTTCGCAGGCCCGGAAAGCGGAGATCTTCGACGAGATCGCCGCGCTGAAGGGCCGGCTGCCCGGCCTGCTCGCCGTTCATGTGGGTACGAATGTCAGCCCGGAAGCGGGCATGGACAAGGGCTTTTCCGACGGATTCATCGTCGATTTCGACGACAGCTTCGCCCGCGACGCCTATCTCGCCGACGAAGAACACCGGAAGACGGGGGCCAAGATCGTGGCCGCAGCACTCGATGGTGCGCGCGGTATCCTCGTCTATGACCTCGAAACCGAGGATTGATCGCGCATGATCGATGATCCCCGCGCCTTCCTGGCGTCCTTGTTTCACGAGGCCGTCAAGGCGGCCGACCCGCTCGCGGCGATCCGCGCCCATCTTCCCGAGAAACCGAAGGGCCGCACGGTCGTCGTCGGCGCCGGCAAGGCGGCGAGCCAGATGGCGGCGGCGCTGGAAAGCCTGTGGGACGGGCCGCTTGAAGGCGCCGTCGTCGCCCAACACGGTCCTGTCGCCGCCTGCCGGCAGATCGAGGTGCTGCAGGCTGCCCACCCGGTGCCGGACGCGGCGGGTCTTGCCGCATCGGAACGGCTGCTGCAGGCGGTCCAAGACCTCACCGCGGACGATCTCGTCATCGCGCTGATATCGGGCGGCGGCTCATCGCTGCTGCCGGCGCCGGCAGGCAACCTCACGCTCGACGACGAGATCGCCGTCAATCGCGCGCTGCTGGCCTCCGGCGCGCCGATTTCGGCGATGAACGTGGTGCGCAAGCACGTCTCGCGCATCAAGGGCGGCCGGCTTGCCCATGCCGCTGCGCCGGCCAGGGTGGTCAGCCTGATCGTCTCCGACATTCCCGGCGACAACCCCGCCCATGTCGCCTCCGGCCCGACGGTCCCGGACGGCTCGACGCCAAAGGACGCGCTGGAGATCGTCCGCCAGTACCGAATGAACCTGCCAGAGGCGGTGATGGCGCATCTGGCTTCGGCCGAGGCGGCCGCCCCCGGCCCGGACCATCCGGCCTTTGGCAATCACGAGCATCACGTCATCGCGTCAGCCCGCGTCTCGCTGGAGGCCGCCGCAGCCCAGGCCCGCGCCGCGGGGATCGAGACCGTCATCCTGTCCGATTCCATCGAGGGCGAAGCGCGCGACATCGGCCTGATGCACGCGGCGATCGCCCGCGAAGTGCGCACTCGCAACCGCCCCTTCAACACGCCGGTGCTGATCCTCTCCGGCGGCGAGACGACCGTGACCATCCGCGACGAGGGCCACGGCAAGGGCGGGCGCAACAGCGAGCTCCTGCTGGCCTTCGCCCCTGCCATCGACGGCCTTGCCGACATCCACGCCCTTGCCGCCGACACCGATGGCCGGGACGGCTCGGAGCACAATGCCGGGGCGTTTGCCGATGGCGGCACGATCGCCCGCATGCGCGCCGGGGGCGAGGATCCGCGCGCGCGACTGCTCGGCCACGATGCGTTCACCGCCTTTGAGGCGATCGGTGATATTTTCCATACCGGGCCGACCGGCACCAACGTTAATGATTTCCGGGCAATACTGGTGCTTTGATCCCCCATTTCCGACAGAAATGACCATGACCCACAAAGATCTGCAAAGCTCCAAGCCTCGCGCCCGGGCGCTCGGCCTGCCCTTCTCCGGCCGCACGGGCGAATTCAACGCCATAACCGACGTTGCCGGCATCGAGATCGGCTTCCGCACGATTGTCGAAGATGCGCCCCGGCCGGGCCGCAAGTGCCCCGTCCGCACCGGCGTCACGGCGATCATGCCGCATGCCGCATCGCCGGTTCCGGTGCCCGTCTATGCCGGCATCCATCGCTTCAACGGCAACGGGGAGATGACGGGAACCCACTGGATCGAGGACGGCGGCACTTTCATGGGACCGGTGATGATCTCCAACACCCACGCCGTCGGCATGACCCATCACGCAACGGTCAAATGGATGCTCGAGCGCTATGCCTCGACCTACGAAAGCGATGATTTCCTCTGGCTGATGCCGGTGATCGCCGAGACATACGACGGCGTCCTCAACGACATCAACGGACTGCCATTGGCCGAGACCGACGTGTTTGCCGCCCTTGATATCCTGGCCTCCGGTCCGGTGCAGGAAGGAAACTGCGGCGGTGGCACCGGCATGATCGCCTACGGCTTCAAGGGCGGCACCGGCACCGCGTCACGCGTCGTTGCCCTTGGCGGCAAGGACTACACGATCGGGACGCTGGTCCAGGCCAATCACGGCCAGCGCGACTGGCTGACGATCTGCGGCGTTCCCGTCGGACAGCACATGCGCGACGGAACCCCGCAAAGCCAGATGCAGGAACGCGGCTCGATCATCGTCGTCATTGCCACCGACCTGCCCATGGCACCGCACCAGTTGAAGCGGCTGGCGCGACGCGCTTCGATCGGCATCGGCCGCAATGGCACGCCCGGCGGCAACAGTTCCGGCGATATCTTCCTGGCCTTTTCCACGGCCAATCCGCAACCGATGGCCCACCGCGCGCCGCCGCTCCTCAAGCTCGAGATCGTCAACGACGAACAGCTCGACCCGGTCTATCTGGCGTCGGTCGACAGCGTCGACGAGGCGATCGTCAACGCCATGCTGGCGGCCGAAACGCTGGGCGGAACCGTCCATGACCGCTTTAGGATCGAGGCGATTCCGCACGATCTGCTGACCGATGTGATGCGCAAATACGGACGCATGACGCGGTAGAGCACCGCAGCGCCCAGCACCTGCCGGTGTCAATACTTTCGGGTCGCCTTGACGCGCGAGACGTATGCGGCTCGCGTTTCCAAGGGCGGGCTCGGCGCGCGACGATGCGCCGGCCGGCGCCGGACGCATCGTTGTTCTTGTCAGAAACTCAGGGCGGCGAGCGTGTCGTCGAGCGCGTTCAGGAAATAATCGCAGTCCTCAGTGCTGAACGGCGCCGGCGGCTTGATCTTCAGCACGTTGTGGTGCGGCCCCTCGCTGCTCAGCAGGATACGGTGCCTTTGCTTCATCGCCGCGATGATGGCGTCGAGCTCGCTTGCGGCTGGCTCCAGCGTCTCGCGATCGCGCACCAGTTCGATGCCGTTGAAGAGGCCGTGGCCGCGCACGTCGCCGATGATCGGGTGACGCTTGGCTAGTTCCTGGGCGCCGTCCATCAGCCGGGCTCCGACGACGTGGCAGTGGTGCATCAGCCGCTCGTCGCGGATGACGTCGAGCACCGCAAGGCCGATCTCGGCCGAGACGGGATTACCGCCGAAGGTGTTGAAGTATTCCATGCCGTTCGCGAAGGCCGCAGCGACAGCTTCCGTGGTCACGACCGCGGCCATCGGGTGGCCGTTGCCGATCGGCTTGCCCATGGTGACGATGTCCGGCACCACCCCTTGCGTCTCGTGCGCCCACATGTGGCTGCCGACCCGGCCGAAGCCGACCTGGACCTCGTCGGCGAGGCATAGGCCGCCGGCAGCGCGAACATGGGCATAGGCCTCCTTCAGATAGTCGGCCGGCAGGGTCAGTTGCCCGCCGGTGCCGAGGATGCCCTCGCTGAAGAACAGCGCCGGCCGGCGCCCCTCCGCCGCAAGCGCTGCCACCTGACTGCGCACGTCCTCGGCATATTTGCGCCCGGCATCCGCGTCGCCGTAGCGGAAGCGGCCGCGATAGAGGTCGGGCATTTCGGCGACGCGTACATGCGCCGGCCTGCCCTCCCCGCCCTTGCCGGCGAACTTGTAGGGGCTGACGTCGATCAGGCTCGAGAGATGGCCATGATAGGCATGGTCGACGGTGATGATGTCGCGATTGCCGGTATAGGCGCGCGCCAGCCGGATCGCCAGGTCGTTCGCCTCGCTGCCCGAATTGACGAAAAAGCAGACGTTGAGCGGATCCGGGAACAGCGCCGCCAGCCGGCGCGAATATTCGACCAGCGAATCGTGCAGGTAGCGCGAATTGGTGTTGAGCCTTGCCATCTGCGCCTGCGCGGCCTTGACGACGCGCGGATGGCAATGGCCGACGTGGCAGACGTTGTTGACCATGTCGAGCCAGCGGGTACCGTCCTCGTCGATCAGGTAGGTCCCCTCCCCGCCGACGATCTTCAGCGGTGCTCCGGAATAGGCGATGCTGAGCGAGCGGCCGATCCGGCGCTGGCGCTCGCGGACGAGGAACGCCTTGTCGCGCGCGACGATCACCGAGGCGGGGACGGAATAGCCGAGGATGACGCTTGGGTCCGGGCTGACCGCGCGCCAGACCTGCCAGTGGCGGCGCACGCCGACGCCATGCATCCGCGCTTCGAGGCCGAGGTGGTCGGTGACGATCTGGAAGTGGAGGTGCGGCGACCAGTTGCCGTTCTCCGAGGCCGCGCCGAAGGCGCAGAACGCCTCGCCGACACCAATGGTTTGGCCGATCGACAGTCTTGCAACGCTTTCGCGCGAGAGGTGGCCGTAGAGCGTCCAGAAGACGTCGCCCTCGTCGGTTGCGTGTTCGAGCAGGACGGTCGGGCCGAAGCCGAAGGGGACGGCGTCGTCATAAATGAAGGCGACCTTTCCGGAGAACGGCGCATGCACGGGCTCATGGGCCGGCGCGAAGATGTCAACGCCGATATGCACCGTCCGGCGGGCGCCGGGGGAGGCGGTCTCGAAGGCGTCGCCCTTGTAGATGACGCGGTCCTCGCCATAGAGGCCGATCGCGAAGTCGGCTCCGTTCTCGGCCACACGCTGATCGACCAGTGCCTCGGCGCCGGCGGCGTCGAGGGTCGCCCAGGCCTGCGCGTCCGGCCCATGGGCCGTCAGGTCCAAGGCGAGCACCGTCGGCTTGGCGACCGCGGGGCGCACGACCGGGGAGAACGCATGCGCGTTGCGCTCCAGCCAGCGCTCGACGCGGGGCGCGTGCGCAATCGGCGCGAAGCCGCAGGCGTCGCGAATGCGGGCAATGACGATCGAGCGGTTCTCCCGCTGCAGCCGCTGCAGCTCGCGCCACACGTCGTCCTGGCTGACCAGCAGGTATGTGTTTTCGGGATTGTCGCGGATCTGCCGGCCGGCCATGCACATGCTGACCGCGTAGCGCGTGCAGACGAGATCGAAGATCAGTTCCGCCTCGACTTCGCTGATCGGGTTGACGGCGTGATAGGCCTCGGCGAGCCGGGCGATCGTCTCAACCGGATCGGCCGTACCGATCAGCGCATAGGCGCCGGCGACGGCAATCTCGATCACGCGCCATGTCTCCACCATGTCGCCGAAGTCGAGCAGGCCGCTGACGCGCCCCTCGCCGTCAAGCAGCACGTTGTAGTCGTTGGCGTCGTTGTGGATGATTTGTCGAGGGCAGGCTTCGAGGCGCGGAAGCACATCGCTGGCGAAGCGCTCGAGGATAACGCGGGCGGCCTCGCGCCTTTCGGCGTCCTCGATGAAACGGACGTTCTCCAGATGCATCCCGGCACGCCCGATATCCCAGGCGTAGTGGCGAACAGCACCGGCATGATTGAAGCTTTCGAGGCTCCGGTCCAGCTCGCCGAGCAGACGACCGAGCGTTTCGATGCTCCCGTCACCACGCGCCGCAGAGCGCGACCAGACCTCACCGGGAAGCCACGTCAGCAGGCGCGCTACCCGCTCGCCGCGCACATGCGCCGTTGAGATCGCGGCGCCGTTCATGTCGGGCAGCGTGCGCGAGACCGGCAGATCCGGCGCGACACGTACAAGATGATCGAGGACGGCCATTTGCATCGCCAGCTCAAGGGGCGCGCCTGGAGCATGCAGCTTGAGCAGGAACGCCTCACCGCTCGCCGAGCGGACGCGGTAGTTGAGATCGTGTTCCCCAGGAAGGGCCGTAATCTCACCCGCCATGCCATAATGGTCGCGAAGAAGCGCACCTATCGCCTCGGCTTCATGGCTGGGTTCATTTCTGATGTCCGTCATTTCCTTGCCGACTCCCCTACCAGCTCGTGTCGCCCGTCATAAGCGCGAAATGTTGGCTTGCCGCCGTGACCGTCCCGTCAATGATCGCTTCAGTCCGGCTGTAGCCCGTGCAGTGAAATCTGCAATCGCGTCCTTGCGCAGGTCTTGCGCCACTTCACCGTGGCCATGTTCAACGCCACCGACAAGCAGCAATAGGCCTGGTCGCATCCCCGTTGTCGTTTTTCATTGGATAAGCACGTTTTCGTTGACGAATGTGACGCCTCTATCATCACGCCGCCGGCGGGATCCAACCGCCGACAGCGCTGTCCGCGTGTGCGGATCGTCAGGCTCTCGGTCGGACTTGCTGGTAGACCTTGCTCGATCCGTCCTTGGCGACGGCCAGGACGTCATAGTTGGCACCGGGATCATCGCCCATGCCCAGCGATCCGCTCGGCATTCCAGGCACCGCAAGCCCGGCAACGGCGGGACGTTCGGCGAGGAGACGGGTGACGGCTTCGAGAGGGACATGGCCCTCGAGATAGTACCCCGCGACAATCGCGGTGTGGCAGCCCTGCAGCTGCGCTGGAATCGCAAACCGTTGCTTGATCGCGTCGAGATCGTCGACATTCTCGATCTTCACCGAGAACCCGGCTGCCGTCATCGCGTCTGCCCAGGCCTGGCAACAGCCGCAGTTCGGGTCCTTGTAGACCAGGATACTTTCGGCGGCAGCGCGTGCCGATCCAGCCATTGCGATCGCGCTGGCCGCGGCGACGGACCAGAGGAATTGTCTTCTCTTCATTGTCTTTCTCCATCCTGTTTCGGAGATTTAGCCGATCGACTGATTCCACCTGACGCCAACCGAAGTCTGCCTTGACCGAAGCCGAGGTCCGGCTGGACTGCACGATATCCTGCGCGGGGACGCAGTCGATATTTATCAAGGAATTTGGTCAGGCCTTGGGAGGCTGCGTGGGCGGCTCAACGAGGGCGGACGGTCGTTGGTCGTCGCGCAGCGGGCCATGCAAAACTGCACGCACGCGCCGGACAACAGAGTTTGGCGAGTTCTCGCAGGCTATGGCGGGTGAATAGCAGGTCAACGCCTGAGGGCAGAGGCCGCCGCAGTCGCGCGTCTGTGCCGGCAGTTCGCTGCGGCAGCAGTCGTCCTTGTCCATGCCGGGTTCCATGCCGGGCATCGCACCTTGATGTGCCTCGGACATGCCCATCATTGCCGGCGCGGCCGCAGCCGCATAGACGGGAGCGAACACGATCCCGAGCAAAGCCAGCAGAAAGTAGAGTCGTCGGAACACCGCAATTGCAAACATGGGGCGCAGAATGGCACGCGGCGGCGCCGGTTGGAAGCGGGCTGCGCGCATTGCGACGCACGGCCGCAACCTGGTTGGCTCCCCCTCGGGAGACCTGCTTCAATAGCCAAGCGCAGACTGGGCCCCGACCGTCGCCGCGGCCAGGGCAACGTAGCGGCCCGTCTTCGCAACGGCCACCAGCAGCAGAAAAGACCACAGCGGCTCTCTCAGAACGCCTGCAAGGACGGTCAGCGCGTCTCCGAACAGAGGCATCCACGACAGCAGCAGTGACCAGCGGCCATACCGCCGATACCATTTGCCCGCCCCGTCGAGCGAAGAGCGTTTTGCGGGGAACCACGTTCTGTCACCGAACCGATCGATGAACCGCCCGAGGATCCAGTTGCACACCGCACCGGCTATGTTACCGACGCTTGCCACCAATACGAGGCTGGGAATGGAGAACTGTCCCGACACCAGAAGACCGACCAGGACCGGCTCGGACTGAAACGGCAGCACGGTCGCGGCCCCGAAGGCCGTGAGAAACAGGCCGACGTAGGCGCCCAGGCTGGTCATCACGCGTTTCCGCATCCCTATGAAACGCGCCTCTTGTCTCATGCTTCGGTTTGCCGAGCAAACCGGTGCCGGCCTTGAGCAAGCGGATAAAAAAGAGCGCCATTGCCACAAATTCTTTGCATGCCTGCGCTATGGACTTACGCGCAGGCTGTCAATCCAACACCGACGCGGTGAAAATCTGCTCCGTCCCTAATGGAGCCCAAGCCATTAAAACGGAGAATTGCATCTATTTACAGCTTGATTGCCGCAATGCAGCGTGGCAACCATGACGAGAATGAAGGAGGGGACGCATGAGCAATCCTTCAACGATGCAGGCCAAAGGTGAACTGTCTTCCCAGTTCGGCCCGTGGGGGGCCGCATTCGACTACTTCCTGGACGCAACCCAGCGAAGCGTTCTGTTTTGGGATGTCATGCGCCAGCGTGGCAATCAGTATCGCACCCAAGCCGCCAAGACAGCGCCACATGTACTAAGCTATACGCCGGAAATCCTGATCGATGGCCGTACATTGGAGCGGCCCGTCAACTATGGTCTCGCGCGGATCGTGCCTCCCGAGGGCACCGAGGTGGATGAGACCCGCCGCCCGTTCGTGGTCGTCGACCCCAGGGCCGGACACGGTCCGGGCATCGGTGGTTTCAAGGCCGACAGCGAGATTGGTGTCGCGCTGCACGCCGGCCACCCGTGCTACTTCATCGGCTTCCTTCCGGAACCGGTTCCTGGCCAGACGATCGAAGACATCACCAGGGCCGAGGCGATATTCCTGGAAAAGGTCATTGCGCTGCACCCGGATGCCGACGCCAGACCCTGTGTTATCGGCAATTGCCAGGCCGGCTGGGCGGTCATGATGCTCGCAGCGCTTCGTCCCGAGCTCTTCGGGTCGATCATCATTGCAGGGGCGCCGCTGTCCTACTGGGCAGGGGTGCACGGCCAGTATCCGATGCGCTACAGCGGCGGCCTGCTCGGCGGCAGTTGGTTGACCGCGCTGGTGAGCGACCTTGGCCAGGGCAAGTTCGACGGCGCCTGGCTGGTACAAAATTTTGAGAACCAGAACCCGGCCAATACACTCTGGACCAAGCAGTACAACCTCTACTCCAAGATCGACACGGAGGCGCCGCGCTACCTCGGCTTTGAACAGTGGTGGGGCGGGCACGTCAATCTCAACGCCGAAGAGATCCAGTTCATCGTCGACGAACTGTTTGTCGGCAACAATCTGGCAGCCGGCCGGATCAATACATCCGACGGGTCGACGATCGATCTGCGAAACATCCGCGCGCCAATCGTCGTGTTCTGCTCGAAGGGCGACAACATCACCCCGCCGCAACAGGCGCTTGGCTGGCTCCTCGATCTCTATGACGACGTCGACGAGATTCGCGCCCACGGGCAAACCATCGTCTATACCGTGCACGAAAACGTCGGCCATCTCGGCATCTTCGTGTCGGGCGGCGTCGCGCGCAAGGAACATGGAGAATTCGCCGACAACATTGACCTGATCGATGCGTTGCCGCCCGGCCTCTACGAGGCGATCTTCGAGCCGAGGACCGAGGAAACCGCGGGTGCCGAGCTTGTGACGGGCGACTGGATCATGCGGTGCGAGGCGCGGACGCTCGACGACGTCCGGGCGCTCGGCGGCAACGATGCGGCCGATGACCGCCGCTTTGCGACCGCCGCAAGGGTCTCCGACACCAATCTGGCGCTCTATCGAACATTCGTGCAGCCCTTCCTGCGCGATCTCTTGCCGGATGGATATGGCGAGTGGCTGCGCAAGCTTCATCCCCTGCGGCTTCAGTATGAGATCTTCTCCGACGCCAACCCGCTGATGGCGGCCGTCGCCGAACTGGCCGCGCAGGCTGCACGCGAGCGCCGGCCGGTTTCTGCCGACAATCCGTTGCTTGGCCTCGAACAGGTCGCCTCCCGTCAGATCGTCGCCGGTCTCGACGCCTGGCGGCAATGGGTGGAAACCGCATCGGAAGCGACCTTCCTCTCCGTCTACGGTTCACCGCTATTGCAGGCTTCGGTCGGCATAGACCCCGCCAGCGATGCGCCGCAGCGCAAGGCCGGCAAGACGGGCCTGCACCGAATGATCCTTCAGTCGCGAATTGAGGAATTGAAGGGGCGTATCAACGAAGGGGGATTGCGCGAGTGCCTGGCGCGTGCCCTGCTTTACGTATCGATGGCACGTGGCGGCGCCGACGAGCGCGGCTTCGTCGCCATCCGCCGTCTGCGCAGGGTAGAGGACGGCTTGCCCCCCATGACGCTCGGTGAATTCAAATATCTCATCCGCGACCAGTTCCTGATGCTGGTGCTCGATGAGGACGCGACAATTTCGGCGATCCCGAACTTGCTTCCGGCAGATCAGGAGCAGCGCCGCAAGGGCCTTGCCGCCCTTCAATCGGTGGTCAGCGCTCGCGGCGAGTTGACCGGGGAGGCAAACCTACGTTGGCAAAGGATCGCGGGGCTTTTTCTCCCGGACGGCGAACCGACTGCCGTCGCGCCCCCGTCACGGGCCAAGACACGACATGTCAAGATCGTCCGGCAATGAATGGCCGGTCTCATTCCGGGTTTGGTCGCAGCGGAAGCGTGAAGTAAACACGAACAGGGATCTGCGTGATGCAAGTTGACAGCCCCCTTCAGGAAAACACGCACGAAAAATATGAGCGCCTGATCGCAAGAGCGAAGCAATCGCCTTCCGCGCGGACAATTGTCGCCCACCCTTGTGACGAGACGTCGCTGCGCGGCGCGATCGAGGCCGCCGAGGCGGATCTGATCGTACCGACGCTCGTCGGTCCGGCCCACAAGATCGGCGCGATTGCAAAAGCGCACGGCCTCGACATCGGCTCCTACGAGATCGTCGATGTGCCACACAGCGACGCCGCGGCGGCCAAGGCCGTGGAACTGATCCGCGAGGCGAAGGGTGAACTGCTGATGAAGGGCAGCCTGCATACCGACGAACTGATGCGTGCCGTCACCTCGTCGACCACTGGGCTGCGCACGGAGCGGCGGATAAGCCATGTCTTTGTCATGGATGTGCCGACCTACGCTGAAACGCTTTTCGTCACGGATGCGGCGATCAACATCGCCCCCGACCTCGACGCCAAGCGCGACATCATTCAGAACGCCATCGACCTGTTCACACAGGTCGGGCTGGGGACGCCGCGGGTCGCGATCCTCTCGGCCGTCGAGACGGTCACCTCGAAAATCCCCTCCACAATCGATGCAGCCGCGCTCTGCAAGATGGCCGAGCGCGGGCAGATCACCGGCGGGCTTCTGGAGGGGCCGCTCGCCTTCGACAACGCGATCGATCCCGAGGCCGCGAAGATCAAGGGCATTTCATCCCCCGTGGCCGGCCGAGCGCAGATCCTGGTCGTGCCCAATCTGGAGGCCGGCAACATGCTGGCGAAAAACCTGTCGTTCTTGGCACGGGCCGACGCCGCCGGCATCGTTCTTGGCGCCCGCGTTCCGATCATATTGACTTCGCGGGCGGACTCGATCCGCACCCGCCTCGCCTCTTGTGCGGTTGCCGTCCTTTTTGCCGCGGCCCGCCTGCGCACAGCCGCCCTTACGAGCGCGTGAAGCCCATGGACACCATCCTTGTCGTCAATGCGGGTTCGTCCAGTCTGAAATTCGAGGTCTTCGCCATCGGCAATGGCCCGAGAAAACTTCTACGCGGGCAGTTGGAGGGCATCGGTACGGCACCCCGGCTGCGCATCAAGGGCAGCGACGGACAGATCCTCGCCGATCAAACCCACACGCAATCCGACGTGCCTGACCTGCCCACCGCCATGCGGTTTGTCGGAGCCTGGCTTCGCGAGCACCATGAAGGCCGCCTTGCCGCGGTCGGCCACCGGATCGTCCACGGCGGCCCGGACTACGACCGGCCGGTGCTGATCGACGAGGAGGTGCTGGACCGGCTGGAACGCTACGTGCCGCTCGCCCCGCTGCACCAGCCGAACAACCTTGCCCCGATCCACGCGATCCTCGAGCGCAGACCGGACCTTCCTCAGGTCGCCTGCTTCGACACCTCGTTCCATCGGGACCACAGCCTGGTGGCGAGCCACTACGCGATCCCCGAGCGCTTCTACTCCGAGGGCGTCCGGCGTTATGGTTTCCACGGCCTGTCCTACGAGTACGTGGCCGGGAAGCTGCGTGAGGTCGCACCGGAATTCGCCGGCGGCCGGGTGATCGTGGCGCATCTCGGCAGCGGCGCCTCGATGTGCGCGATCTCCGGCGGCAAGAGCATCGAGAGCACGCTGGGCTTCACCGCCCTTGACGGATTGCCGATGGGGACACGCTGCGGGCAGATCGATCCGGGCGTCATTCTCTACCTGCTCCAACAGCGGGGCATGACAGCGCAGGAAGTGCAGGACCTGCTCTACAAGGATTCGGGCCTGAAAGGCTTGTCCGGGATCAGCAACGACGTGCGGATGCTTCTGGAGAGCAAGGATCCTCGCGCCGCCTTTGCCCTCGATCACTTCGTCCATCGCATCGGCCTGCATGCCGGATCGCTTGCCGCGTCACTCGGTGGCCTGGATGCCTTCGTCTTCACGGCAGGCATCGGGGAAAACTCGCCGCAGATGCGCGCGCGGATCGCAGCGCGGCTTGAATGGCTCGACGCGCGGATCGATCCGGCCCGGAACGTCGCCGGCGAACTCGAAGTGTCGACGGCGGAGAGCAAGGTACGGATCCTTGTCATCCCGACCGACGAGGAACTGATGGTCGCCCGCCACACGCTGGCGCTGCTCGGCTGACAAAATCGCAGGCCGCAGATACGACGAGGTATCCTGCCAATTCTCGAACGGTGAGGCCAAGATGATCCCACAGGTGCAGGCAAAATTGTTGGCAGGCAAGAAGGGCCTGATCGTCGGCATCGCCAACGACCAGTCGATCGCCTGGGGCTGTGCCAGGGCGTTCAGGGCGCTTGGCGCCGAGCTTGCCGTCACCTACCTGAATGACAAGGCGAAGCCGCATGTCGAACCGCTGGCGCGCGAATTAGCTGCACCGATCGTGATGCCGCTCGACGTCGCCGTGCCCGGCCAGATGGAGGCGGTCTTCGACCGCATCGAGAAGCACTGGGGCGAGATCGACTTCCTCGTCCATTCCATCGCCTTCGCGCCGAAAGACACGCTGCAGGGACGCGTCGTCGACGTGCCGCGCGACGGTTTCCTGACGACAATGGAGATCTCATGCTGGTCATTCATCCGCATGGCTCACCTGGCGGAACCGCTGATGAAAAACGGCGGCACGCTGTTCACCATGACCTACTACGGCAGCCAGATGGTCGTGAAGAACTACAACATCATGGGCGTCGCCAAGGCCGCTCTGGAAAGTGCCGTGCGCTACCTGGCGGCAGAACTCGGCCCGAAAGGCATTCGCGTGCACGCCATCTCTCCGGGCCCACTCGCAACACGCGCCGCCTCCGGCATTCCGCAGTTCGATGAACTGCTGCACAAGGCGCAGGAAACCGCACCGGCCCGCAGCCTGGTGAGCATCGATGACGTCGGCATGGCGACCGCCTTCTTGGCGCACGACGCCGCCCGGCTCATCACGGGGGAGACGCTCTATATCGATGGGGGATACCACATTATCGACTGAACGCGGCGGACTGGCGGACCCGACAGTTTGTTTGTCATTGCCTCGGCTGGTCGGGCAGCAGGGCCCAGAAGGCAAACAACGGGCGCTCTTTCGAACGCATCGCATGCCTGATGCCCGGCGGGTTGTAGAACGACCCGCCGATGCCGGGAGAAAACCAATCGGAATCGCCGTGCATGAACTCGCCATCGGACAGGACCAGATAGGTTTCCTCCGGCGCATGGTCGTGATCCGGATAGCGCACGTTCGGCGCCATCAAGGTTGCGCCCAGCCAGATGTCCTTGCGATCCTCGAGGCCACCCGGTCCGACGATAAGGGCATTGGCATGACTGTCCGGGAAGTTCTCGCTGGCGGTGATGCCATGGCTCTCGCGTTGTTCCCATTCCAGGACTGGTTCGAGCGCCTTGAAGCGTTCGATCAGCACATCCAGGGACGCGTGCCCGGTCTTCGTCGCAAGAGTGCTTTCGAGGTAGCGGTCGCACACCGGAAGCCGCTTTCCGATGTTCGATTGCTCCGGCTGCGGTGTCTCCAGACCAGCAAAAATCTGCGCGATGGATAGCCGCGACTGTGGGTCCTGCGCGAAACTGTCGTACGCGGCAAGCGCCGCGTCGAGGAACTTCTGCAATGCCTCGCTCCGCGCCATCGTCAGATATCCTTGGCAAGGCGCAGCGCATCGTAGACGGCCGCATGCGTGTTGCGGGCAGCGACCGCATCGCCGATCCGGAAGAGCTGGTAGGTGCCGTTCGGGTTGCGCTCGACAGTCTGCGGTTCACCCGAAATCAGTTCGTCGTAGGAGACTTCCCCAAGGTTCTTCGATCCCGGCTTGAGCTCGAAATAAAGGTCGTCCAGCGGAATGGTGCCGTGGTTGACGACGATCTGGTCGACCGTGCGCTGCTTGGCGACGCCGCCGTAATCGCTGCCGACGTGAGCAATGAGCTGGTTGCCGCTCTTTTCCGCCGACTCGAGCCGATAGGTGACGGTGAAGGTCGTGTCGAGCTTCTGCAGCGAGCGCATGTAGGGAACGAGGTTCATCGCCATGACTTCCGGCGCGAAGGAGCGATCCGGCGTCATGATTTCCACCCTGCCACCCGCCTTGGCAATGAACTCGGCCGCCTGGAGGCCGGCATGGTCGCCGGCATCGTCATAGACGAGCACGTTCGACCCAGGCTTCACGTCGCCGGAGATGATGTCCCAGGAGGAGACGACAAGCTCGTTGCCCTTCGACAGAACCTCGGTATGCGGCAGGCCGCCGGTCGCGATGATCACGACGTCTGCATTTTCTGCCGTGACCGTGGCGGCGTCCGCCCAGGTATTGAAGCGGAAGGTAACGCCCAGCTTCTCGCACTGGCCCATGCGCCAGTCGATGATGCTGATCATTTCGCGACGGCGCTCGCTCTGCGCCGTCAAGCGGATCTGGCCGCCGGGTTTGTCCGCCGCCTCGATTACCACGACCTCGTGGCCGCGCTCGGCGGAAACACGCGCGGCCTCAAGCCCGGCCGGGCCAGCGCCGACGATCACCACCTTCTTGCGGACATCGGCCTTTGGGATTTCGTGCGGCATCGTCTCCTCGCGGCCGGTGGCCGCGTTGTGGATGCAGAAGGCCAGTCCGCCCTGATAGATGCGGTCGAGACAGTAGTTCGCCCCGACGCAGGGGCGAATGTCGTCCTCGCGCTTTTCCATGATCTTGCGCACGATGTGCGGGTCGGTCATGTGGGCGCGGGTCATGCCGACCATGTCGACCTTGCCGGCGGCAATGGCGTGACGCGCCGTCGCGACGTCCTGAATCTTTGCCGCATGGAAGGTGGGGAAGTTCGTGGCCGCGCGAACCTCACCGGCGAAATCGAGATGCGGCGCGCTGGCCATGCCCTGGATCGGGATGACGTCGGTGAGGCCGGGGTCCGTGTCGATATGGCCGCGGATGACGTTGAGATAGTCGATCAGGCCGCTGTCCCGCAGGCGTTTTGAAATCTCGATGCCCTCGGTCTTTCCAGTCCCGCCGGGCAGACATTCGTCGGCGGTATAGCGAACGCCCAGGATGAAGTCGTCGCCAACCCTCTTGCGGATCGCCTTGAATACGTCGAGACAGAAACGCATGCGGTTTTCCAGTCCGCCGCCATACGGGCCGTCGAGCTCGTTCGTCAGCGGCGACGTGAACTGGTCGATCAGGTGGCCGTAGGCCTCCAGTTCGACGCCGTCCATGCCCCCCGCCTTCATGCGCTCGGCCGCGTCGGCGAAATCCTTGATGATGCGTTCGATATCCCAGTCTTCCAGCTTCTTCGGGAAGGCCCGGTGCGCCGCCTCGCGGTGATGGGACGGTGCGACCACCGGCAACCAGTCGCCCTTGTCCCAGCGCGTGCGACGGCCGAGATGGGTGAGCTGGATCATGATCGCCGCGCCGGTTTCATGGACGGCGTCGGTCATTTCCCGGATCCACGGAACGATCTCGTCCTTGTAGGCGAGCAGGTTGTTGAACACCGGGGGACTGTCCTTGGAGACGGCCGCGGAGCCGGCGGTCATCGTCATCGCCACTCCACCCCTCGCCCGCTCCACGGTATAGGCTCGGTAGCGTCCCTTCGGCATGCCATCCTCTGGATAAGCGGGCTCGTGCGACGTGACGATGATACGGTTGCGAAGGGTCAAATGCTTCAGTTGGAAGGGCTGAAGGAGGGGATCGTTCGACATGCGACGGCTCCGGCTTAAGGGACTTTGTGTGAGGCTAAACGGAAATGTACATACGCGTCAATTATCAAAAACAGGAAGGTACGGAATATTGACATGGCTGTACATTTTGCTTGTAGCAGCACGCTGAATTTGCTAGGAGGCAATCATGGAACAGGCGATGAGTGACAGCGGCTGGCGAGGCTCTCACGACGGATGGCTCGAAGCGGCCTATGACTCCCTGCTCGAATCCGGAGTGGATTCGGTAAAGATCCTGCCGCTCGCCAAGCGACTCAATCTCTCCCGGACTAGCTTCTACTGGTTCTTCAAGGACCGGGAGGAACTGTTGAGTGCGCTCATCGCGCGCTGGAGGGAAAAGAATACGGGCAATCTTGTGAAACAGTCCGAAGCCTACGCGGAGTCGCTTGCCGAAGCGATGCTGAACGTCTTCGACTGCTGGCTGAACAAGGAGCTTTTCGATTCCCAGTTCGAGTTTGCCGTCCGCAGCTGGGCGCTGCAATCGCCGGACATCCTCGAAGAGGTTCAGCGCGCTGACCAGACGAGGATAGAAGCGCTGACACGCATGTTCATGCGATTTGGCTATGGCGAAGGGCCTGCGGACGTTCGCGCACGAACGACCTACCTCGTCCAGATCGGATACATCTCCATGCAGTCCAAGGAAGACCTTGCGCTGCGCGCGAAGCGCATCCCGGAATACATCGCAATTTATACCGGTCAGGTTCCCCAGCAGAGAGAACTCGACCGCTTCTTCGCCCGCCATGGCTACAAGCCAAAAAAATGAGGTCTCGGTGGAAACAGGCAAGGGCTTGAGGATTGGCGTGATCGGCGGTGCCGGCTGGCTGGGCGGAGCCATTGCCGCAGCGATGCTGGACGCCGGCGTTGTCGAACCTCAGAACCTCTCGCTTTCCTATCGCCGGGAATGTCCGCAGCGCTTCCCCGGCGCTTTCTGGACATCGGACAACCAGGCCCTGGCCGATCGCTCGGACGTCGTCATCCTCTCCGTCCGTCCAGCCGACTGGCCCGGCCTGAACGTCGATGCAGGAGGCAAGCTCCTCATCTCGGTCATGGCCGGCATTCGCCTGGGAGCGCTTTGCAAGCATCACCAGACCCGGCGCGTGATCCGGTCTCTACCGAATGCCGCCGCCGAGGTGCGCAAGTCGTATACGCCGTGGATCGCCACCCCGGAGGTGGGCGACGCGGACCGCGCCATCGTACGCGCTGTCTTCGATGCGTGCGGCATTCAGGATGAGGTTCGGTCAGAGGCCGAGATCGACTACCTCACCGGTCTGACAGGTTCCGGGCCAGCCTTCCCGGCGCTGCTTGCCGAAGCGATGATGACCGACGCCCTCGCGCAAGGGTTAGACCCGCAGGTGGCGCAGCGGGCCGTCAACACGCTGATCGTCGGCGCTGGCCGAATGCTGGAACAAAGAGACGACTGTCCCACCGACACAGTCAAGACCTTCCTCGACTATCGCGGCACCACGGCAGCCGCGATCGAGGAGATGCGCGCTGCGGGCTTCAGCACCGCCGTTGCGCGCGGACTGTCGGCGGCACTCCAGAAATCGGTGCGCATGGGGGAGGCCTCGTAGCTCCGTCAGGGCGGGCCAAAGCGGCACCCCGCTCGAAAGAAGAAGCCGCAAACAGAGGGAACGATAATGAAAAGCTTGCTTGCATCGACATGCCTCATTCTCGGAACTATCGCCGGTTCGTCGCTGGCCAATGCTGCGGAGTGCGGAAACGTGAGCATCGCCAGCATGAACTGGCAGAGCGCCGAGGTGATTTCCAACCTCGACAAGATCATCCTCAACGAAGGCTATGGCTGCAACGCCGAGATCACCATCGGCGACACCGTCCCGACCATCACGTCCATGTCAGAAAAGGGCGAGCCCGACATCGCCCCGGAAGCCTGGATCGACCTGCTGCCCGACGTGGTCAAGAAAGGCACGGAGGAAGGGCGCATCATCCAGGTCGGTTCGCCGCTCCCCGACGGAGGCATCCAGGGCTGGTGGATCCCGAAATACTTCGCCGATGCGCACCCCGACATCAAGACCATCCCTGACATGTTGAAGCATCCCGATCTGTTCCCCGCTCCTGAAGATCCAAGCAAGGGCGCGATCTATAACGGCCCGCAGGGCTGGGGCGGCACCGTCGTTACTGCTCAGCTTTTCAAGGGTTTCGAAGCGGAAAAGGCAGGCTGGACGCTCGTTGACACAGGCTCCGCGGCAGGCCTCGATGGCTCCATCGCCAAGGCCTACGAGCGTCAGCAAGGGTGGGTCGGCTATTACTGGGCCCCGACCGCCCTGCTCGGCAAGTACGAGATGGTGCAGCTGGAAGCCGGCGTGCCGTACGACGAGGCTGAATGGAAGCGCTGCGTTACCGTCGCGGAATGCCCTGACCCGAAACCGAGTGCGTGGCCGGTCGACACGATCGTGACGCTCGTCGCAAAGCCCTTCTCGGAAAAGGCCGGCCCGGAGGTGATGGACTACCTGACCAAGCGCTCCTGGAGCAACCCGACGATCGCCAAGCTGATGGCCTGGATGACCGACAACCAGGCCAGCGGCGAGGACGGTGCCAAGCACTTCCTCAAGGAGAACCCGGACGTCTGGACGAAGTGGGTCACCCCCGAGGCCGCAGCGAAGATCGAAGCCGCGCTCTAAGCGGCAACCGCCATGCAAAGGGTGCGATGTGTCTGACCCGCACATCGCACCTTTCATTCCGAAAAAAACAATAAGAACGAAGCGGCTCTTTTCGAGACGGGGAACCGAATGGACTGGTTTTACAAGTTTCCGCATATGGAGGACAACGCCCTTCGTGGCCTGAAGAAGGCCATTGATGAAGGCTTCCGCGGCTTCACGCGCAGCTACGGCGACATGATCGAAGGCTTCTTCACGCCGCTGCAGCACTTTTTGATCGGCGCCGAGCGGTTCATGTTGAAGACGCCCTGGCCCATCATCACGCTCCTCATCCTGGCCATCGCCTATGCGGCCACGCGAAGCGTCCGCATCACACTCGGCTGTCTCGCGACGCTGCTTCTGATCGGCTACTTCGATATGTGGGACGACACGATGCGGACGATCTCGATGATCTTCGTCTGTACCGTGCTGTCCATCGCGATCGGCATTCCGATCGGCATTCTGATGTCCCGCTCGGATCGGGTGCAGCGGACCGTCAATCCCATACTCGACGTCATGCAAACGATGCCGAGCTTCGTCTATCTGATCCCCGTCGTCATGCTGCTCGGCATCGGCAAGGTACCCGGCCTCATCGCCGTCGTCATCTACGCAATCCCGCCGATGATCCGGCTGACCGATCTCGGCATCCGCCTGGTCGACAAGGACGTACTGGAAGCCGCAGACGCCTTCGGCGCCGACAACAAGCAGAAGCTTTTCAAGGTACAGCTCCCCCTGGCGCTCCCGACGATCATGGCCGGCATCAACCAGACGATCATGATGGCGCTGGCGATGGTCGTGATCGCCTCGATGATCGGCGTACAGGGCCTCGGCCAACCGGTGCTGAAGGCGATCGCCAACCAGTACTTCACCCTCGGCATCTTCAACGGCCTTGCCATCGTCGGCATCGCCATCATGTTCGACCGCGTTAGCCAGGCCTATGGCAAGCGCCTCCAGCGGCACCGGGAGATCGCGCATGGCTGAGCACGTCTTTGGCGGAATCAAGATCCGCCACCTCTACAAGATCTTCGGACCCAACGGGCAAGCTCACATCGAAGCCGTCAAGAACGGCCTGACGAAGGCCGAACTGAACGAAAAGCACGGGCACGTGCTCGGCCTGCGCGACATCAACATCGAGATGCCGTCGGGATCCATCCAGGTCATCATGGGGCTGTCCGGCTCCGGCAAGTCGACGCTTATCCGGCACATCAACCGCCTGATCGATCCGACGGTCGGCGAGGTCCTCGTCGACGGCGTCGACGTGGTGAAGATGCCAGACGCCGACCTGCGCCAGTTCCGCCGCCACCAGACGGCCATGGTGTTCCAGAGGTTCGCGTTGCTTCCCCACCGCAGCGTGCTCGACAACACGATCTTCGGTCTCGAAATCCAGGGCCTATCTCACAAGACGAGCGTCGACACCGCCATGCGGTGGCTGGAGCGCGTCGGCCTGAAAGGCTTCGAGCAGAAGTACCCGAACCAGCTCTCCGGCGGCATGCAGCAGCGCGTGGGCCTTGCCCGGGCGCTGGCCAACGACGCGCCGGTTCTCCTCATGGACGAGGCCTATTCGGCGCTCGATCCCCTGATCCGCATGGACATGCAGTCGGTCCTCCTCGACCTCCAGAAGGAGATCAAGAAGACGGTCGTCTTCATCACCCACGACCTCGATGAGGCGCTCAGGCTCGGCGACCAGATCGCCATCCTGCGCGACGGCGAGGTCATCCAGCAGGGCACCAGCCAGGACATCGTGCTGCGCCCGGCCGACGACTATGTCGCCAACTTCGTCAAGGAGGTGAACCGGGGCCGGGTCGTCCATGTCGAGGCCGTCATGAGCCCGCTGGGTGCCACGAACGCCGCAGGCGGGCCGGCAATACCCGCCGGTGTCACGATCGAGGAGGCCGTGCGCACCTTGGCATCCGCACCCGAGGGAGACATCACCGTCGTCGATCCATCCGGAAAACCGCTCGGTACCGTCACATTCCGCCAGCTCGCAGCAGCGATGGTCAACTCTGGTGATCCTGGCCATAAGGCCGCAGCTTGAAAGAAGCCGGCCGGCGAATGGCGCCGGCCTCCCTTGTCTTAGAACCCAACTGCACGCTCGGAATTGCGCGATGTCGAAAAGATTCCCTCGCCTGTTTTCTCCGCTCAGATTGCGCTCGCACACGCTGAAGAACAGGATCGTCTTCGGCGCGCATACCGCCAACATGGCCGTCGAGGGTCTGCCCACCGAGCGCCACGCCGCCTACTACGAGGAGCGGGCGATCGGCGGCGCTGCGATGATCGTCGTCGAGCCCATGCCCGTGCACGCGGCGGCCGTTCTCACCCGCGGCAACTTCCGCCACTCCGATGACGCGGTGGTTGCCCCCTTCAAGAAGGTGGTCGGGGCCATGAAGAAGCATGGGGCCGTGGCGATCCAGCAGCTCTATCACATCGGGGCGCATGGCGACTCCGACAACTCGTTCCATCCGCATTGGTCTCCGTCCGGCCTGCCCAGCTATCACGACAGCGACGGATCGCACCCGATGACCGAGGCGGAAATCTGGGAAACGATCGACGGCTTCGTCCAGGCCGCGCGCCGATGTCGCGACGCCGGCTTCGACGGCGTCGAAGTCTGGGCGGCCTATCTCGGCATGGTCGACCAGTTCTGGACTCCCTGGTGCAACCGGCGTGACGACCAATGGGGCGGTTCGCTCGAAAACCGCACGCGCATGTCGCGGGAGATCCTGACGCGCATACGCGAGGTCTGCGGCCCCGACTTCATCATCGGCCTCGCCATCAGCGACGAACCGGATGTGAAGGTTGCCCTCCAGCGCGATGAGCTCGCCGAGATCATAAGGCTGCACGACGAACTGGGCCTTATGGATTATGTCACCTGCGGCTCGGGCGGCTATCTCGATTTCTACAAGCTGATGCCGACCTTCCTCTATCCGGAAAAGCTTGGCGCCGACCTCGCCTCCGTCCTGAAGGGCGTCGTCAAAAACGCCGTCGTGATCGCCGAAAGCCACATCAGGACCCCGGAAAACGCGGAGACGGTGCTGGGCGAAGGTGCTGCGGATCTCGTCTCGATCGTGCGCGGCCAGATCGCAGATCCGCATCTGGCAACGAAAGCGGGCGAGGATCGCCCCGAGGACATTCGCGGCTGCATCTCGTGCAACCAGATGTGTTGGGGCCGCCGGTCGCGGGATTACTGGATCAGTTGCCTGATCAATCCGTCCGTCGGGCGCGAGGCCGAATGGAATGGCGACCGTATTCTCAGAACGGGCGATCCGAAACGCGTGCTGGTGATCGGCGGCGGCCCGGCCGGACTGGAAGCGGCGCGGGTCGCTGCCGAACGCGGCCACCACGTGGTGCTCGCCGAAGCCTCGAACCGCCTCGGCGGCAACTTCCTGCTGGCGGGCATGCAGCCCCGACGGGCGCAGATCCTCGACCTCATCGCCTGGTATGAGCGACAGCTGGAAAAGCTGGGCGTGGAGGTTCGCCTCAATACCTACATCGAGGCCGACGACATCGATCCGTCAGACATCGATGTGGCGATTGTCGCGACGGGCTCCTATTCCCCGGAGACGGGTTTCCAGAAAGCGCTGCCGACGGTCGACACGATGCCGGGAATCGAGAAGGGCAACGTCTTTACGGTCGAAGCCGTCATGGCTCGGCAGGCGAGACCTGGCAAGCGCGTTCTGCTTCTGGACGAAGGCGGCGGCTGGCGCGGCTGCGGCACGGCCTGGAAGCTTGCGGAGGAAGGCTATCAGGTAACGATCCTCACGCCCGACCCCTTCGTCGGCAAGGAATTGCAGAGAACCGCCGCCGACGTACCGATGCGGCAGGCGCTGCGCAAACTCGGAGTGCAGTGGATTGTCGAAGCCAGCGTCGCCGAATGGCATGGGAACGGCGCGACCATCATCGACCACAACTCGGCGGAGCATCGCTTCGTCGACGCCGAGACGCTCGTCACCGCGACGACAAATTTTCCGGCCGACTGGCTGATGCCGGGTTTGGCTGCGAAGGGGCTGGCCACCCGCCAGATCGGCGATTGCGCAGCCCCGCGCCAGGCGCCATACGCGTTTTTCGAAGGCCGGAAAGCGGGGCTCGAAATCTAGTTTAAGATGTTCCGCAGCTAGTCGACGTAATACTTGGCATAGTGCTTGCGGAATTTCTCCGATCCGCCCTGATCGCTGTAGGAGGGAAGTTCGTCCATGTCGGTCTTGTTCAGCACGACGCCGAGGATCTTCGAATTGATGTCGATCTCGGCCTCGAGGATCTCGCTGACAAGACGCGCGGGCGTCTTGCCCCACTCGAGCACCAGGATGAAGCCGTCGGCGTGCTGCGCGAAGGCCTTCGCATCCACCACAGGTCCGAGCGGCGCCAGATCGACGACGGTGTAGTCGAAGGTCTTGCGCGCATTCTCCATCAACGTGGCCATGCCAGGAGCCGCGAAGATCTCGTTGGTGTAGTGAAACTCGTCGTCGAGCGCTCGCGGCGCGAGCGGCAGGATCGCGAGCTTCGTCTGCTGGTCGACCTTGATCGTCGACGCCCAGGGCACCTCGCCTAGTGCCGCTTCGACCAGACCGGCCTTCGGCGCGGGCTTCAGCATCCGGCTGAGGGAAGGATTGCGCAGGTCGGCGTCGACCAACAGCGTGCGCTTGCCCATCGAAGCGAGCAGGAGGGCGAAGTTGGCGGCAAAGGTGGTGTTTCCCTCGCCAGGAGCGGCCGAAATGATGCCGATGACCCTGTTCGGCCGCCGCTGCAACAGCACGTCGCAGGCAAGCTTGGCATGCCGCAGCGTTTCCGCAAAAGTCGATTGCGGCGCCTCGCGGACGATGCGGGTCATTCGCTCGAGGGGCAATGGTTCCTCGGGCGCATCCGGCTCGACATCCCGTGGACGGAGCAGATCGCGCAGGTCAAAGCGCTTCTTCGGCCGCTTGCCGATCAATGGCAGGTATCCGATCGACCTGTGCCGCAGGAGCCTGCGGACGTCGCTTTCCAGCCTCAAGCCACGTTCCTGCATCTCCTGAAGGAAGGCGAAGGCCCCGCCTGCCATCAGGCCAAGGACCGCCGATAGCGCGAGCACCATCGTCTTCTTCGGACTGGACGGCGAAACCGGCACGCCCGCGTCGGAAATCACCCGCGCCCTCGCGATCGGAAACGATCGCTGCTGCGAAGCCTGCTCGTAACGGTTCAGGTAGGTATCGTAGAGCGCCTTGAGCGCGGTCGACTTCTGTTCCAGCTCGCGAAGCTTGACCAGCGCCTGGTTGGCGTCCGAGTTCGTGCCGGACACCGTGTCGATGCTGTCCCGCAGCGACTGTTCACGCTTTCGGGCGACCTCGTATTCGTTGCGATAGGTTGCCGTCATCTGCTGCAGCTCGCGGAAGATCTGTTTCGACAGGTCTTCCCGCTCCGCCCGCAGCGCGACGGCCTGCGGATGGTCGGCGCTGAAATTCTGCGTCACGTCCTGTTCGCGTTTGCTGACGGCGGAGTATCGAGTCTTCAGCTCCTGGATGACGGAGCTGTCGATTTCCTTGGAGGCGACAGTGGAATTCTGGACGGCGTTCTCCGGCCCCTTTCCGACGATCGCCTTCAACTGCTCGTAGCGAGCCGAGGCGCTGGCCGCATCCGCCCGGGCAACGATCAGCTGGCTGTTGAGGTCGGTGAGCTGCTGTTCCGACATGAGCTCGCCGCGGGTCGAGGTCAGATTGTTCTCGCGCCTGTAGGTCTCCACCTCCATCGCGGCGGCCTGCGAGCGCTGGCCGAGGTCGTCGAGGCGCTCCTGCAGCCACACGGTGGCCCGTTCGGAGGCCTCGAGGTTTGCGCTCAGCTGGTCGGAGAGGTAGGCGTCGGCATAGGTCCGCGCGATCAGTGCCGCCAGCTGGGGTTCCGGCGAGGTGAAGGCGACCGAAAGAACGGAGCTTCGACCGACCCGCTCGACCTTCAGCGCCTGCTGGAGCATCGCTGCCGCCTTTTGCCGCCTGGCGTTCGCGGCCGCTTCCTCGGAAACGGGATCGCTTCCAGAAAAGACGCTCATGACCGCCTTGACCGATGATTTGACCGTGGCGATCGGCGAGCGCGCCGGATCGATCAAGGTCGGTTCGCCGGAAAGGTCGGCCTGGTCGACGACGCGTAGCGCCAGCTTGCCGGAGCGCAGCAGCTCAACCGTACTGGCGATGCGCGTATCCAGTTGCTGGCCGCTCTGGGGTGAAGCCTCCTGATCTTCCGCGTAGCGTGACATGCTGTCGTCGATGAGGATCTGCGTCATCGACGTGTAGAGCGGGGTGGCAAAACCGAGATAGGCAATGCCGCCGACGATGAAGACACCGGTGAGGATTGCGATCGTCTTTGCACGCCGCTGCACGGCGGAAAGCAGACGATCGAGGTCGATGAAAGAATCGGAGCTCTCCGCGTTTCGCGGCAACGGTCTGGTCAACGGTAGACTTCTCTGGTTCATGAAACCTCGCTCTCCCGGAGAGGGAAACCTGCCCCGGCGGCCGGGACAGGTCTGTGATCGGCTTGGTCCCGGCTCGGCCGGGGGCACGCTTATGCCGCGTGGATGCGGCCTTGATGAGACAGAACCATGTCCCTGACGGACTCAAACACCATTCCGCCGATGTCGGGTCGCGCTAACGCAAAGGCGACGTTGGCTTCAATGAAGCCCTGCTTCGAGCCACAATCGAAGGTGCGCCCCGTATAGGGATGGGCGTGGAACGGCTGGGTTTGCGACAACTTCAGCATGCTGTCGGTAAGCTGGATCTCATTGCCGGCGCCGCGCTGCTGGCGGGCGAGAAAGCCGAAAATCTCCGGCTGGAGGATGTAGCGGCCGTTCAGGAAATAGTTCGAGGGCGCCTCTCCCTGCTTCGGTTTCTCCACCATTTCGGTGACGGCGAAGCCATGCGGCACCGTGTGCCCCTTGCCGACGATGCCATATTTCGACGCCTCCTCAGGAGCGCACTGCTCGACGCCGACGACATTTCCGCCGGTAGATCCGTACAGGTCCATCAGACCCGCCATACAGCCGCGCGGCCCGTGGCAGATCATGTCGGGCAGCAACAGCGCGAACGGCTCGTCGCCGATCAGGTCGCGGGCGCACCAGACGGCATGGCCGAGACCCAGCGGGGCCTGTTGCCGCGTGAAGCTGACGGTGCCCGCCGCCGGGAGCATCGCCTCGAGTTCGGAAACCTGTGCGTCCTTGCCCGATCGCGCAAGCGAGGAGATCAGCTCAGGCGCATCGTCGAAATGGTCCTGGATTGCCTGCTTGTTGCGCCCGGTGACGAAGACGATGTGCTCGATGCCGGCTTGGCGTGCCTCGTCCAGCGCATATTGCACCACAGGGCGATCGACGATGGTCAGCATTTCCTTCGGCATGGCCTTGGTGGCGGGAAGGAAGCGGGTTCCGTTTCCTGCAACCGGAATGATGGCTTTGCGCACAGGTCTGATTGTGTCCATGGCGTTATCCTTTGCTGCTGTATGGGCTTTTGCCCGGGATCGATCGTCCGCCTGCCGGTTTGGCGGCGGAGCGTATGGAGGAAGGCGCGGAACGGCCCAGGAGACGGCGCAGGCGGGCGGCGATCGGCATGCGCAGATGCCGGATCGCGGCGGGATTGCCGATGGCCTCGCCGAGCGCGCGCAAAAAAGCACCGCGTTTGAGATGTTCGACCAGCGCGAGGAAAGAGCGCGCCTCGTAAAGGCTCTGGCTGCGGCGCTGTTGTGCCGCCTTCGCAGCCCGGTCGAGGCGGTGATCGATGACGAAGCGCTGATCGGACAGGATCATCGCCTCGACATGATGCGGCTTCAGGACACGGGAAATGGATCCCTCGCGCAGGTGGTAGACGTATCCGGCGGTCGGCTCGACCACGCATCTGCCGCCACGGGCCAGCGCCGAGGCGAGCAAGATGTAGTCCTCGCCGATCATCAACGTCTCGTCGAAGCGCAAGCCGTGGTCCGCAAGGAAGCTCCGTGCGAACACCGGCTTCATGTAGCCGAAATTGTGCTCGGTTCGGAACAGGACATTGGAGGCGATGAAGGCTGGCAGCGTCAACTGATTCTGCCGCGCCAACTCCGCTTCCGAAAACATGCGCTGGCGGGAACCGTCGCCCGCGACGACGTCGAGATTATCGACGGCGATCTGCGCCCTCGCCTTCTCGGCGCGCGCGATCAGCCGTGCCAGCCGGTCTGGCTCCACGGTATCGTCGGAATCGAGGATCGCGACCCATCGCCCGCGTGCCGCCTCGAGGCCGGCGTTGCGTGCACCGCCGGGACCGCGGTTCTGCGCCAAAGCGATCAAGCGCACGCGGGGATCGGCGATCTGGCTGACGATGTCGCGCGTCGGATCCGACGAGGCATCGTCGACGACCACGACTTCCGTGACGACATCGCGTTGGGCGAGCGCGCTCTCGATCGCCCGACCGATCGTATCGGCGGAATTGTAGGCGGCAATGACGAAGGTGACGTCAGGAGGTTCGATCATGGCGTGCGTGTCTCCGGCAGGCCGTACTGCTCGATCTCCCGCACGCCCATCAGGCCGCTCACCACACCGGCGTGCATGATGGCACGCAGCGCATAACCGTAGCCTTGAGCCGGCAAAATAGCCGTCGCGACGCAAGCGCCGGCGCAAAAGAGTGATTTTGCCGCGGCCAGTCCGACCTGCGCAGCTCTGCCAGCATTTTGGGGGCGACCGGCAAGCAGCCGGCCGTGGGTTTGCCCCATGCGGTAACGGCGCTTGGCAAGCCATCCGAAGGTAGCCCGATTTTCGGTTACCGGCTCGTGCACCCAGGCGGTTGGCGCAAAGGCAATGCGGGCACCGGCACGATTTGCGAGCGAGAAGAACTCGGTGTCCTCGCCGCCCGTGCGGCCGAGCGACAGGCTGAAGCGACGTTCCGCAAGGGGCCTGGCAGTGAGACGCAGCAGGACGTTGCATGTGTAGCCGGTACGGATTTCGCCTCCGACCCAGACCGGGCGGGTCGAGTGCATGTCCGCGCGGCGCATCCATTTCGGCGCGGGGGGGCGGTACTGTGCCTTCACCGGTCCCAGGACGACGTCTGCTCCGCTGTCGCTCATCGTTTCCATGAGACGGACCAGCCATTCTGGCGAGGCAGTTTCGTCGTCGTCGATGAATGCGAGAAACTCGCCACGGCTATGATCGAGGCAGGCGTTCCGGGCAATCGAGATGTTTGACGCGGGGCAGTGGACGTAGTCGATCCCGAAGGGGATTTCGGCGCGTAGGCTTTCGACGAGGCCGGCGGCGCTCGGTACCATATCATTGTCGGCGATAATGATGCGCACCGAACTGTCGGCGGGCACGTCGATAGCAGCCAGCGATCGCAGCGTCCGCTCCAGTTCCGGACGCCTGAAAGTGCACACCGCGATATCGATGCAGGAGAAAGGCAGTGTCTGCGGCGTCGGGGTCATGGCATCACCCGCGCGTCGGCACCATAGGCCTCCATTCGCCTGCGGCGAAAATCGAGAAGCTCGCGCCAGAAGCCGGCAGACCAGGCGAAATGCATGACCATCGCCGAAATGGCGGCAAGCGGGCCGTAGGGGTTGCGTTGCCCGACGGCCATCCAGAAGCCGTAGCCAAGGCAGGCCACAGCCCAGAACCCGACCGGAATGACCGCGGCCCAGTTGATGAAGGCGAGCAATGCACCCGCGGCCACCGGCGCGACCGAAAGTGGGATCATCTGGCGCAGGCTCGGCCAGGCGCGATGTTTGAGAAAGTTCCGCGCCCGACCGCGTCCGTAGGCGAAATACTGACGGAAGAGCGGCCCGGCGCTGGCGCGCGGATAGTAGATCATGCTTGTCCTGTCGGTCATCCAGATGCGGTATCGCGCCCGGTTCAGCCGGTAGTCGAGTTCGGCGTCCTCGTTGTGGCTGAAGTCTTCGTCGTAGCCGCCGACAGCCTGGAAGGCTGCAATCCGCATGAGGGCGTGGTGGCCGTGGTCGGCCCAATGGCTGGCCGCGCCAACGCGATGCCTGGCGCCGCCATTGCCGAGCTTCGAGTTCTGCGCAAAGGCGGTCGCCTTCTGGAACGCGCCGAAGCCAACCGTCTGCATGGCGACCACGACGGAATCGGCACCGGTCGCCGTCGCCTCGTCCACCAGCACCTGGCAATAGTCGTCGGGGTATTTTCCGTGGGCATCGATCCGGATCAGGTAGTCGTACTGCGCGCCGAAGGTGGCGACGGCGAGATTGACGGCCGCGCTCTGGATGCGTCGGGGATTGTCGAGCAGTTGGACCTTCGGGTTTTCCGCCGCAATCTCGCGAACAATCTCCCGCGTACCGTCGGTGCTACCACCGTCGACGACGACCAGTCTCGAATCGAGCGCCTCAAGCGCGCCGCCGAGCTTGTCGATCAGCGGGCCGATGTGCTCGGCCTCATTGAGGCAGGGAATGATGATCAGGCAGCGCACGGATTTAAGCGTTTCACCTGTCATGTCAGTCGATCTCCATTGTTGCTTCTGCCAAGGCACGGGGGCGACCGCTCGATTGCGGCGTCCCGGCCACTTTCGCGAGACGATGCACCAGGGCCTGGCAGTCGCTCCGGCCGAAGGTCCATTGGCCGGCGCCCAGTCCGGCGATGCGGTCGAAGTGGTCGGCGTAGCTTTGCCGGTCGATCGCCGAAAACAGCTCGCACAGGCTTGCGACGGAGGCATTCTCGAGTGTGAGACCGATCCGCTTGCCGGCGATGAAGCGGGCGGTCTCCGTGCCCCTGATCGCGATTGGAACAGCGCCGTACCGACAGCCTTCGTAAACCCGGTTTGGCAGCAGCCAGGCCGAGTTCAGGCCCTCTTCGAAGAAGTCGATGGCCCAGCAGAACTGGACTTCGCTGTAGATCTCGCCGAGGTCTTCCGGATTGCGGTAGGCGCCACGAAAGCTCATGAAGGGTTCCCCGCGCATGAAGCTGTCGAAGTCCTTCAGCTCGGCATAGGTCGGACGGCCGCGAATGATGATCTCGACCTTGCCGCCCATTGCGCGCGAGAAGCTCGAAAGCAGGTCCAGCGATTTGCGGCAGCGCAACGCACCGAACCAGCCGATCCTCCAGGGGTCACCCTCGCCGGGGCAACGCGGCTCGGGTACGGACGAATCGTCGTCATCAAGTTCCAGGACCTTGTTTTCAAGGAGAAGAACCGGTGCAGCGATGCCGGACAGCGGACGAAAATAGTTTTCGACGAACGCGGGCGAGCTCGTCACGAGCAGGCGCGCGTTCCGCCCGAGCCTGGCTTCTACAGTCCGCATGGCCCGACCGGCCCAATCCTTGCGCAGCAGCAGGCGGTGGATGTCCAGGCACTCGTAGACGATCGGCACATCGCCGCCGAAGACTGACACGGCCTTTTGCGCGATCGCGAGCATTTCGAGATTGCGCGCGATGATCAGGTCCGGCTTCGCGACACCTTGCAAGGCGCGCTCGAGCCGCAGGCGCGCAACGGCAATCGCGCCGACGCGCTGGACGAAGCGGGCATCCTCGGTCACGCCAAGCTCGATCGGCGTGACGCCGTTGATTGGCACACCTGTCTTCTCGCCGCGGCGGAACCCGGCGAGCGTCACCTTGGCGTCGCCCGCCTGTAGGGTAAGCACCCTGCGCCGGACTGCCGGGTCGGCAAGGTCGTGTGCGAAATACAGGATTCGCAGCATCAGAACTCCCGTTCTCCTGCCCGGAGCGGACCGGGCGCGTTTAAATCTTGATGGCAGCCACGACGGGGGTCCCTGCCGTGGCCGACGATTGCGTGACGGCGCGTGTGGTTGTCAGTTCAGCGTGCAGGCCACGGATGCGGCGAACTGGCACGCCTCCCCTTCGGCGGTGAACGCGATCCGGTCGATGAGGAGCTGCGTCGGCGCGCTGTAGGTGAACGTGCCCATCCAGTCGCTCAGGCTGTCGGTGCCCCAGAGACTGGCAAAGATCTTCTGGGCATTGACGGGAAGCTTCGCGGCATCCGTCACCTCGTGGACGAGCTTGCCGTTGACGAAGTAGCGCAGGCGCTCTTTTTCCCAGACGAAGGCGTAGTCGTTGAAGCCCTTGTTTGCGCCGCCGGGCACGTCCGCCAGCGCCTCGTTGCCGCCCTTGCCGGAAACGTACTGATTGAGCTGGACCTTGGCCGGGTTCTTGCCGAGCACCTCGAAATCGATCTCGTCGTGCGGTTTCTTGTCGGCCGGACCTATATAGGTGAAGAAGGCCGAGTTGAGACCGGAACCGTCGGCGGTTTTCATCCGAACCTCATAGGTGCCGTAGCCGAAGCGGCTGCGTGTCTGGATCTCTCCGCAGGCATATTCCCGTTCGCCAAGCTGGCGCTGCTCGAAGGTCAGGGAAAGTACACCGCCCTCCACACGGACCTGGTCCTTCGACCATGTGCAGTTCTGGTGCGCGCCGTTGTTCCAGCCATCCGAGACGTACCAGACGGATGTGTCCAGCTTGTCGAAATTCTCGACGAAGGATGCGCCGGTTGCGCCCTCCTGCGCAGCCGCCGGGGCTGACAGGACTGCGGCCAACGCAGCGGCAAGGGTCAGGGAGTGGGGTCGTTTTGTCATGATTGGTCTCCGTTTCAGCGTTGTCGGGTCGCGTAGCCGACGCTCGCGGCTGTGGCCGGAGCAGGCTGTTTCTGCGAACCGTGGCGCGAGGTGCGGCTCCCGGTCAGAAGCGCGTGCAGGCCTGGAAGCCTTCGCTGCACGAAAGCGTGGGAGGGAATGAGGATCGCGAACGCCAGCGCTGGAGCCGCGAAATAGAAGAGCACGTAGTGGTCGATCTGCAACCGGTTCCAGACCATCCAGAACGCCAGCAGCAACGGGTAGTGCCCGCAGAAAATCCAGAAACTGAGCCCGCCACCCGCAGCAAGCCGTGCGCCGAGAGACGTGCGGACGAGGAATTCGGAAAGGGCCCATGACCCGACGATGCCGCAAAGCGCCGTCATGGCGCGGAGGATGTCCAGCCAAAGCGGAAACACCGGCCCGGTCAGGTAGAGACCAACGGAAAGGAGCAGCGTGACCGACAGCATGGCCAACGCGATCGCTCCGGCATGCCGATCCACGACCTTCAGGTCGATCCGGTGCAAGGCGACGGCGATGCCGGCGCTGAAGCCGAAGAGGATCGACTTCTTCAGGAGAATTCCGTTCGGCAGCGGGAGCACCGCATAGGCGAACAGTGCGATCAAGGTGGCGCGCGGATAGCGGATCACCAGCAGGGCAAGCACCGGCGACAGGAGCAGGCACAGGAGCAGGTCCCGCAGGAAATAGAGCGGCAGGTTGATTGGCCAGGTTTCCAACGCAAGCGCCAGGCTCGCCATTTCCCGCGGCGTCGCATTGACGACATCGGGCAGGTATCCGAAGCCTATTCCATTCTTCTGGGCGAGGAAGACAAGTGCGAGAAACGCTCCGTTCCAGAGCAGAAATGGCACCAGCACGGTCAGCGCCTTGGTCCGCATCGTCCTTCCGTAGCTGAAACTTTCCAGGCCGCGTCGGAAAAGCAGATAGCCGGAGATGGCGCTGAGGCAGGGCACGCCCACACGAAACAGGCTGTCGCCGAGAAAGACCCGCAGCCAGTCGATCAAACCATTTTCGCCCGAAAACGGGCTGTTCGCCGGATCATAGGGCACGTGCACGAAGACGATCCCCGAGATGAGCACGATGCGCATCAGATTGATCCGCGAAGAGACGTTCGCGTTCATGTCCACGATGTCAGTCACCTCTATTGGGGCCGCATCTTTGGCGGTCGTTTCAAACAGAGCAGACTCGAGCCCGCGCCAAAAAGGTTAGGGTGGTTCGGGCAGAAAAATATGGCGATGCAGCAGAAAACACCCGCGCTTGCCCTTGCAGTGCATCGCCAGCAGGCGGTGGTCGCGACAGGCGGTGGCGGTTGATTGCTCGCTTCAAGGGGGAAAAACACCCGCCCACCTAGGCTATTGAAGCACATGCTCATAAACGCAGAGACGCACAACTTAAGGCCGCACTCCAACAGCCGTTTTTATTGGGAAATTATCTTCGAGCGGCTGTTGCAGTGTTCAATTTGACGGCGAGCGCGGCAGAATGTGGCGAGGCCATGGCGACTGTATCTGGCTTTGCCACCCTATTCGGCGGGACTTGTCTCGCCGATCGGTGTGCGCTTGCGCGCCAGCTGCATCAGCTTCGTGAGCAGGGGCCGCTCGGTGAGCAGGATAAGCCCGCCGTAGATCGCGCTGCCGACTGCAGCGCCGAGGACAACCTGCGCTGCAGCGTTCGGCACCAGAGGACCGAAATGGTCAAGCAGATAGCGAACGATGAGCGCCATGATGATGGCGGTGAACATCGGTCGGCAGGACAGCACGAAGCCGCGCAGCAACGGCGTGCCGTCGGCGCGAAAGACGACGATGGAATAGCCGACAAGCACGAATACATTGACCACGCACAGCCAGACCATGGCTTCAACGAGCGAACCAGCATAGGCGCCGCAAGCGACGGCAGCCGTGGTGATCACTGCACGCAGGATAGCCCACCAGAACAGCGTGCCGCCATGGCCGACACCCTTCAGATACGGAATATAGGTGCTGCAGGGGGTGAGGATTCCCTTGGACAGCGCCAAGAGGCCCAGCACCGGCCAGGCATAGGCCCACTGGTGGCCGAAGAGCGTCAGCATCGCGGGCTCGGCCAGGGCCCAGAGGCCAAACATCATCGGCGCGAGCAGCACGGTCGTTACCTGGGTGCTGAGCATAAGCGCGTTCGAGCGGCGGGCGCTGTCCTGCATCATGCTGCTGAATGCCGGAAACAACACCCCCATGACCGCAGACAGAACCACCTGGTTCGGGATGCTGGAGAAACGATTCGCCGCCGAATAGGCGCCGGCGTCGGCAAGACCGAGAAAGCGGGAGATGATCACCATGGGCGATTGGAAGCTGACAAAGTTGGCGATCTCCGACCCCATCATGCCAAGGCTGAACCGCGTTAGTCCCAACACGCGGCGCGGTGAGAACACCAGTCGCGGTTTATAGCGCGAGACCGCGAACAGGCCGGCGAGGCGAATCAGCGCCGACAGGAAAATCTGCGCGACCAGCGCCCAGACGCCGAAACCGACCAGTGCCAGCACGACAGCGGCCAACGCACCGGCCGATTCGGAGATCATGTTCCACAGCGCATCCGTGCTGAACTGCATGCGCCGGGCCAAAAGCGCATAGGCGACGTCGCCGCCAAGCTGCAACGGAATGAGCAGGCTGAGCAGCCGCACGAGATAGGCTGCATCGGCGGCGCCGAGCAGCGCCGCAATCGGCTCGGCCCACAGAAAAATGCCGAATGCCATCAGGCTGGAAATCGCCAGGTTCGCCCAGAAAACCGAGTGAATCGTCTCACTGTCTTCCTCGCGCTGGATGATCAGCGCGGACGCCAGACCGGCACCGCCGATCATCGCCAGGAACTGCACGACGGTGAGCGCAACGGCCACCGCGCCGAACTCTTCGGGGCTGAGGATTCGCGCCAGAATCGGCACGGTGACAAACTTCAGCCCGAATGTGCTTGTCTTGGATAGGACGCTCCAGCCGACGTTTCGTGTGACCGATTTCGCGTTGATGACGGTGGGCATATTGGCATCCTAGGCGCGCTGAGAAGAGCGAAAATCGTTTAGGATCAACGCTGTAGGTAAGGCCGAACCCCATTGGGAGAAGACCAGGCACACCTCTTTTTAGGAAAACCGCAAGGGCGAAAAGATGGCGAAGCTGACCGTTGCAATCCCATACTACCAGAAGGAACCCGGTATTCTGAGGCGTGCGCTCGCCTCCGTCTTCGCCCAGACCTTCACCGATTTCGACATCATTGTCGTCGATGACCAGTCACCCTATCCGATCGATGACGAGCTTGCGCCGCTGCCTGCCGAGCAACGATCCCGCATCAGGATTATCCGCCAGGACAATGCCGGACCGGGCGGGGCGCGCAACACCGCGCTCGACCATGTCGACGCGGCCACCGAGTTCGTCGCCTTCCTCGATTCCGACGACGTCTGGACCGCCGATCACCTGCGCAATGCCTATGAGGGCATGACGCGCTTCGGTGCAGACTGCTACTGGGCCTCCATCACCGGCGGCGACGCGTTTTACTACCACTTCGGCGTCGCCGATCTCGAAAAGACGGAGCGCGTCGAGCGCCTGCAGGAGACGCCGCTGCTGGTCGAAATTCCGGAACTTTCCAGCGTCATGCTGAAGAACTGGAGCTTCCTGCACCTCTCCTGCATGGTCATCGGCAGAAAACTTTTTGAGGCGATCCGTTTCGATCCCAAGCTGCGGCTTGCGGCAGAAGACGTTCTGTTCTTCTGCGACTGCGTGCTCGCGGCCGAACGTGTCATCCTGTGCGACGCACCCGGTGCGGTTCGTGGCGAGGGCATCAACATCTTCCACGGGATCGACAACGATTCCCCCCAGTTCCTGAAACAGCAGTTCAACACCTGGGTGGCACTCGATACGCTCGAGGGTCGCTTTGCCCGCCGCTCACCAGAGGCGACCTCGATCCGCTCCTACAAGGGCACGGCCCGGCGGCAGGCGCTGTGGAGCCAGGCGCGGCTGGTCAAGCGGCGCAAGCTGCCGCAATTCAACCTGCTTGCCAAATGGGTCTGGCGCGATCCCGTGCTGCTGCGCAGCGCCATCGAGCTTGCCGCCGGCAAGTTTTCCCGCTGAGCATCATCCGCTCGCGCCTATCCCGAAGACACAGGAGACCTGAATGAAGCCCTATTACTGGGAATCACAGCACGGCAATTTCGGCGACGACCTGAACCTCTGGCTCTGGGATTTCCTGCTGCCCGGCTTTCGCGACGTCCATCCTGACACGCTGCTGGTCGGAGTGGGTACCGTGCTCAACGAGATGCTGCTGCCGAAGGAGGGCCGCAAGCTGGTGTTGGGAAGCGGCTTCGGCTATGGCGCGCTGCCCGACATGCGCGACGCCGCCACATGGGATATCCGCTGCGTCCGCGGGCCGCTGACCGCGCAGAAGATCGGCATCGACGAGGCGCTCGGGATCATCGACCCGGCGGTGATGGTGGCCGACATGCCGGAGTTCCGCCATCTCGCGAAGGCACATCGAAAGAGCTTCGTGCCGCATTGGGAATCGGCGATTGCCGGCTTGTGGCCGGAGGTCTGCGCTACGGTCGGTGTCAATTACATCGACCCACGCGGTGACGCGAAGGAGGTGATCGCCGAAATCGCCCGGTCGGAAATGATCATCGCCGAATCGATGCATGGCGCCATTCTCGCTGATGCGTTCCGCGTTCCCTGGGTGGCGGTGACCACATCGCCCAACATCAACAGCTTCAAGTGGAACGACTGGGCGGACACCGTCCGCGTCAGTTACCGGCCACGCTATGTTCCCGTTTCCAGCCGCGCGGAGGCGATCTTCAAGGGCACCCGTTTCTGGGGCGTCGAGTTCGAGCCGCGACGCCATGTCGCCGACAGCCAGCAGGACCACGCTGAACTTCTGGTTCGCGAGAAGTCATCGAGCCGCAAGACGCTGCGGTCGGCCGCCAAGCAGATGCTTGCCGCCCCCTCCGCACTGGCGCTCTGGCAGGCAAGCCGTGCCGAGCCGCAACTGAGCGCCGATGCCGCGCTCAGCGAGCGCAAGGAGCGCTTTCTCACAACACTCGAAGGCGTTCGCCGCGATTATTTCTGACAGGATGGCCCGACCGTCGGACTATTGCCCACGCGGCGGCGCGGCGAGCAGGTAACGGATCCTACCGGTTCCCCCGAGCGCTTCCGGCGCCTCGGCGCGGCGGCGAAAACGCGCGGTCTTGTCGGACAGGATGCCACCAGCGATGGCTGGAAATGCAAGGGGGTGCGTCACAGCGTAGGAGATGGCTCGCGCGACGCCGAGCTGCTTTTTCAGATCGAGGAAGTGCCGCAATTCATAGCGTGCCCGGATATGGCGCTCGTGCTTGCGGATCAACGCCCGATCCTTTGGCAGCAGGCCCGGCCCGGCCAGCATTGCGCGATCGGCCTCGTAGAGACGCTTGAGGTCCTCCGTGCGGTGGCTGCCGCTCAAGGAATCGCCGCGCACGACCGCACCATAGCCGCAACTGTGAATGATCTTGTAGCGCGCTCCCTTCGCAAGAGCTCGGGCATAGAGGTTGTAGTCCTCACCGAGCCTCAGCTGTTGCTTGTAGCGCAGCCCATGGCGGTCGAGAAAATCACGCCGGATCAGCGGCTTGAGAAAGCCGATTTCACCCCTGCGGACGCCGCGCCGGGAGATATTGCCTTCGACGAAGGCCCCCAGGCCGATATGGTACGGCTTCGGCTCGAATTCTGCGATCTCCAGATGGGCTTGCGGTGCCCTTGCCTCGTCGACGAAGGCGATGTTGTCGGCGACAAAGTCCCAGCCGTCTTCGGCAAGCAGTCGCGCGGAGCGTCCCGGCAGCAGGAAGTCGTCGGCGTCGAGGACGCTGAGGATCGGCGCATGCGACACCCGGATCGCGTGGTTCCGGGCAGCAGCCGGTCCCTGGTTTTCGTCGAAACGAAGGATGCGCAACCGGCCGCTCGCATCGTCTGCGGCGCGCGCAGCCCCGCCCGTGTCGTCCGTCGATCCGTCGTCGACGACGATGACTTCGCTCGTTTCCGGCTCTCTCAATGCTGACGATACGGCACGCCCGATGGTTGGGGCGGCATTCTTGGCAGCGATGATGACGCAGATTCCATTGTTCATCGTTCCGACCGTTCTCCGTTGCAAGTGTGCGCGTGAAACGCGGGGCCAGTCGCCCGGGTAGGAGCGAAGCGGCACGTCGGGACCATGGAAAATGATCGTGTCCCCTTCGGGGCCATGCTGGAGATGATCGCAACAGTTGGCACGAAAGCGAGCCTAAAGAGGCGTCAGTAGTTGGAAGGCCCGGGTTCGTTCAGCCTGGAAACTGTGAGGCTCGAGGCCGATTTATCCTCAGCACCCACTGCAGTGGGCACGATCGCCTCATCGACCTTCCGTTGGCGCTCGCGCGCTTCCCTCCAGACGAGAAAGAGTACGCCCGCGAAATAGCCAACCTGCAGCAAGACCGCGCAAATCAAAGTTCGAATGAGGGTCCCGGTTAGCGAACCCGTCAGCCCATACGTCACCAGTCCGAAGACCAGCAATGTGCCGACCATGCTTATGAAGACGCGCGGACCATACATCGCGCTAGCTCGGGCCCATGGAATGAATTGGGAATGTCATGTCGAGGCGGCCTCCTCCCGGACACCTTGGGAGCGCGTCGAGTATATTCGCCGGGCGTCGCAGGTTCAATCTTTGGCTGCGCTTCCTTATTGAACAGGATGAAAAGGCGGGCAATTCAACAGGTTGTGATCGCCTTGGCTCGACCTCGTCTCCTGCAACGAATCGGACCGCGGCCAAATCGGGCGGCATTCGGCCGTATTGCCGCCGCATTACATCAACTGCGTGATCGGCTGAACGCAGATGCAGCCTCTGATGTATGCGACCAGCTCCCCTGCGATCACCTTTTGTTACAGGATCTATACCGACAGTCCCCTGCGATCAGCACATCGCCGCGCAATGCTGCACTGCAATAGCAGAAGGAAATTTGCTATAAATAGAAACACTGCATCCGTTCACAAAGACAAACAAAGAACTACTTAAATGAAAAAGATAAACATGTTCAGCGATTAAACTATCAAATTTGGCCAAGCGCAAAAAATTGCAATATTATTTATATAAATTACTCCATACGATAAGATGATACATGCGAGAATTGAACTATAACTATGAAGAACATATATTATAAGCGCCTTAAATAGAAGGCCTCACGCGCTGTCACCAAAAATTCTCCCCTGAAACAAACTCTGACCAAACGTTGCGTGTTGGATGGCGCCCGCGTCCCAAGCGGACACGACCAATCGACAAACCGGAACGGAGCCCCCTCTATGAAGTCCGCGACACGATCGGCCAGTTCGACGTTTCTCAGCACCGGTACAGCCGGCGCCCCGCCCCTTGGCGGAATTACCAAGCGTGGTTTTGATATCCTGGCCGCCTCGATGGCACTCGTTTTTCTCAGCCCGATCTTCCTGCTGATCAGCCTGCTCGTCAAAATGTCCGATGGCGGCGCGGTGTTTTACGGACACCGCCGCGTCGGCCACAACGGGCGCAGCTTCCGCTGTCTGAAATTCCGGACCATGCGGGTCGACGGCGACCGCGTCCTCCAGCAATACCTCAAGGCCAACCCGGATGCCTATGAGGAGTGGCGCACGACCCGCAAGCTCAAGGACGATCCACGGGTGACGGTCGTCGGCACCGTGCTGCGCAAGCTCAGCCTCGACGAGCTGCCGCAACTCTTCAACATCCTCCGTGGCGAGATGAGCATCGTCGGTCCGCGGCCCGTCGTCGAGGACGAGCTCGAGCTCTACGAGGCTGCCGCCGCCTACTACCTGCAGACGCGCCCGGGCCTGACCGGTCTCTGGCAGGTCAGCGGACGCAACGATGTCTCCTACGCCGCCCGCATCGCATTCGACTCCCAGTATGTCCGGACCTGGTCGCTGACCAACGACGTCATCATCGTTGCCAGGACGATCCCCGCCGTCTGCCTGTCGCGCGGCAGCTACTGATCTCACTGAACGGGTACATCCATGACGAAGGTTAGAGCGGCTGCGATGCCGCGACGATTCCGTATTCGCACTTCCGCCGCCGGCATGGCCCTCGGTCTGGTGCTGGGGTTGCTGCACAGTGGCCAGGCACGTGCCGAGGAATATCGGCTCGACGTTCTCGACAAGCTGCGCATCCGCGTCGTTGAGTGGCAGACCGCCGAGGGGGCCGTGCGGGACTGGTCTGCGCTCAGCGGCGACTATGCCGTTGGCACATCCGGGCAAATATCCCTGCCGCTCGTCGGGGAACTTCCGGTCGCCGGCAAGACGACCGCCGAAGTGGCCGCCGAAATTGGCGATCGGATGCAGAAGCTCTTTGCGCTGCGCGACCTGCCCTCGGCGTCGGTCGAGTTGGCGCAGTACCGGCCGATCTATGTCGCCGGCGCGGTGCAGGATCCCGGCGAATATCCTTTCGCCCCCAGCATGACGGTGCTGAAGGCCATCAGCCTCGGCGGCGGCTTGCGCCGCGGTGAGGCGGGGCAGCGCTTCGCCCGCGACTTCATCCGGGCGGACGGGGATGCATCGGTGCTGGTGGCGGAGCGCAACCGGCTCCTGGTCCGGCGCGCCAGGCTGCAGGCCGAAATCACCAACAAGGATAAAATCGCTCCGCCCGGCGAACTGAAGGACGCGCCCGACCTGACGAGCCTCGTGGAAAGCGAGACAGCGCTGATGGAATCCCGCGACCGCAGGCAGAAGGTCCAGCTCGCGGCGCTGGCAGACCTGAAGGCGCTGTTGCAGAACGAGATTGATTCGCTTGCCAAGAAGTCGGAGACGCAGGCCCGCCAACTTTCCCTTGTCGATGAGGATCTCAAAAAGGTCGAAAGTCTCACCGAAAAGGGCCTGACGGTCAGCTCGCGAAAGCTGTCGCTCGAGCAGCGGATCGCCGATGTGCAGGCTTCGCTGCTCGACATCGACACGGCGTCGCTGAAAGCCAAGCAGGACGCCAGCAAGGCAAACCAGGACGAGACCAATCTGAAGAACGATTGGGATGCAATGCTTGCGCAGGAACTGCAGAACACCGAACGCGAACTGGAGGCGGTGACATTGAAGCTTTCAACCAGCCAGAAGCTGGTGTCGGAAGCCTTGCTGCAATCGGCGGAAGCGGCCACCACCAAGGAGAACGGTTCCGGTGCCGACATCGCCTATGTGATCGTCCGCCAAAAGGACGGTCAAGCGACCGAAGTCACGGCTGACGAGATGACGGAAGTACTGCCCGGCGACGTGGTCAAGGTTCAGTTGAACATGGCCATGCGATGAGGCTCGCATGAGGATCGCCAAGGCCAGCCTGGTAACGCCCGGTGAGAACCGGGCCTACGGCATCGTTGCGGTGGCCCTGTCTCTCTTCGTGTTTGCCTACTCGACGCTGTTCGGCCAAGTATCTATCCTCGCCTATTACGGGTTGTGGCTCCCGCTTGTCCTGGTCGACTACCGCAGAGTGCTCGGCAACTACTCGCGCTACCTCTGGATCCTCCCATTCGCGGTCTTCGCCTGCCTGTCGATGTTCTGGTCAGCCGCCCCCGCGCAGACGCTGCGCACGGGCATCCAGTACCTGTCGCATGTTATCTGCGCGCTGATTGCCATGCGCACGATCGACATTGCGACGCTGGCGCGCGGTGTGTTGGTTGGGGTCGGCCTCGTGCTCCTCTATTCCTTCGCTTTCGGCGTTTATCATGCCGACCCGCTCGATGGCACGGTGAGCTTCGTTGGCGCCTTCGCCTCGAAGAACCAGCTCGGCTTCTACGCCTCGCTTGGCGTTTATTTCGCGGTCGCGGCGGTCACGATCCTCGGCGAGCGCCATCTGTGGATGGCCGTGAGCGCAGGCGTGGGACTGCTCTCTGGCTATGCCCTTGCAGTATCGCAGTCGGCAACCTCCGTGCTAACGACGGCTGCAGTTGTCGGCTGCTGCATTGGCCTTAACATATTGACGTGGCTTACGCCGCGAAACCGCAAATCGCTGTTTGTCGGCGGAACCATCCTGTTTGCAGTCGGTGCTGTCGCCTTCATCTCAGCCGGAGGCTATGGCCTCGTGCTCGGAGCCTTCGGCAAGGACGCGACACTGACTGGCCGAACCTATCTTTGGCAACAGGGGATCGAGGCGGCCGCGGCCAACCCGTGGTTCGGTGTCGGCTATCAGGCGTACTGGGTCCAGGGCTTTTCGGAAGCGGAGCGGCTGTGGGAGGAATTCTACATCGGCACCCGAACCGGTTTTCACTTTCACAACACCTTCATCGGGGCTGCGGTCGAGACAGGTGCCATCGGGCTCCTGCTGCTGTGCATGGTGCTGGCCGTCACGATCGCCGGGCATCTTGGCCGCTTCCTCTCGACTGACCGCCATCCGGAGGCCGCACTGCTGCTGGGCCTGGCTGTGCTGCTCGCCATGCGCGCCTTCGTGGAGATCGACATCATGACGCCCTATCATGTGGGCTCGTTCCTCCTCTATGTCGCCGCCGGCAAGCTGACCATCCGCCAGCCGCGCCGGATGGCAGGCCCGACACCATGGCCGACCGTTCCCCGACTGCCCGTGGCGTCGCTCGCCACGGCCACCAGCCAGCGACATCACCTTCGCAGCTAGAGCAGGCCCAGCCAGCGCGGCAGAGCCAGCGACAGCGCCGGGATGAAGGTCGTCAGCACCATCACCGGCAAGGCGACGAAGGCCATCATCCGCAGCGCAGGACCGACGGCGTGATGGACCGAGACCTTGCCGATCCTGCAGGCCATGAACAGCACCGGCGCCATGGGCGGGCTGTTAGCGCCAATCACCACCGAGGTCGCGACGATCGCCGCGAAGTGAACGGGATGGACATCGACCGAGACCATCAGCGGCAGCAACAGCGGCGCAATCACGACTGTGACCGAGACATCGTCGATCAGCGCCCCGGCGATGATCAGAAAAACGTTCACCAGAATCATCACCCCGATCGGGTTGCTGACGAGCTGGGCGACAAGTTCGGTCAGGTCCTGCGGGATGCGCTCGGCAACGAGGATGCGGCCGATCACGAAGGAAAAGAGCAGTATGAGCACGATCGAGCCGGTCGTCTCGGCGGCCGCGACGGTGCTGTCGCGCAACCGCGCAAGGCTCATGTCGCGATAAACGAAGATGCCGATGGTGACGGCGGCGACGACGGCGAAGGCGGCCGCCTCGGTTGGGGTGAAATAGCCTCCGTAGATGCCGCCGATGATGATCACGGGCAGGGAAAGTGCCGGCAGTGTGCGCAGCGTGATGCGCCTCTTCTCAGGCCCCGAGAGCCTGCGCTCATCGTGAAGCTCGTGGATGCGACGCCCGATCTGGGCGCGGTTGAAGAGCATGAGCCCGATCATCAGCATGATCCCGGGCACGATCGAGGCGGCGAAGCAGGCCGCGACCGACTGCTGGGTCGCCACGGCGAAAAGGATCATGGTGATCGACGGTGGAATGAGGATCCCGAGCAACGAGGAAACCCCGAGAAGCGCCGCCGAATAGCCGCGTGGATAGCCGCGCTCGGCCATCGGGTCGATCATCAGCGTCCCGATCGCCGCCACTGCCGCCGTGGCGGTGCCGGCAATCGCGCCGAAAACCCCCGATGCCCCGACCATGGCATTGCCAAGCCCGCCGCGCCGCCGACCGATGGCCATTTCGATGAAGGCGACGAGCCGGCTCGCGATCCCGCCCGACTGCATGAGATAGCCCGCGAGGATGAACAGGGGCAGTGCCAGCAGGATCACGGAATTGAGCGACCTGAAGCCCTGAAGCATCAGGGTGTTGAGGTTCACGTCATAGATCCAGACCAGCGCCGCGACGACACCGGCGAAGGACCATGCGACGGGAAGGCCGATCCCCAGAAGGACAAGCAGCAGCCCCAGGACGAGTAAAGCCTCCATCTTAGGCCCCCTTGCTGGAATAAACGATCTGAAGGCCTGTGCGGACGAGGTCCCGCAGCGCGTAGAGGATGGCCGAAAGTGCGGCGAGCGCAAACGATGCCTGCGCCGACCACAAAGGCAGGTCAAGGACCGGAATGGTCTGGGGACGCTTCATGCCCCATGCCAGCATCTTCCAGACCCACAGCGCGAAGAAGCCGGCAATGACGAGGGTCAGGGCAGCGACGACGAGACTGTGGATCGCCTTGACGCGGGGCGATTGAAGCGAGGTTGCCAGGAAATCGACAACCAGATGCTCGTTGCGGCGCGAGGCCAGAACGGCCCCTGCCATGTAAAGCCAGATCGCTGCGAGAAGGCTCGCTTCATGCATGCCAAGCAGCGCATAGTTGAAGAAGAACCGGCAGATCACCAGAGCGACCAGCGCAAGCGTTACGATTGCGCTGGTCACCAGGACGGTCGCGCGCAGGAGCCAGGCAAAGACCCGGTCGGTTTTTGTCAGGAAGGCGATCACGCGAACCTCGATGGCGACAGGGATCAATCGGCGGATGCGTTCTGCCGGACGAGATCAAGGAGATCCGCGCCGATGAGCGGCTCCATCTGCGGCCAGACCGCCTCGCGCACGGTTCGCCGCAGCGTTTCCAGCTCTTCGGGGCTCAGTTCGACGTACTTGTGGCCGAGCTTCTTCCATTCCTCCACGTACCCGTCATCGGCCCGCTTGGCGGCCTCGAACTGTGCCAGCATGACCTTTTCCGCCCCGGCGGCGACGGCCTGCTGCTGTTCGGGCGAGAGCTTGTCCCAGCTTTCCATGTTGGCGGTGAGGATGCCGGTCAGGAACTGCTGGCGGCTGTGGACGTAGTCGGTCAAGACATCGCCGAAGTACTTGAAGTCATAGAAGATCACGTTGGCGCTGTCGCCATCGACGACGCCGGTCTGAAGCGCCGAGTAAAGCTCGCCCCAATCGATCGTCGCGGTCTGATAGCCCATGGCGGCGATGGTCTCGGTGAAGGGCGAAACCGGCGGCACGCGGACCTTGAAGGCCTTGGCTGCCTCGACGGTGGTCGCATGGCCGCCCTTGGTTCCGACGCCGTTGAAGCCTTCCGGCCATGCGCCGAGATACTTCAGCCCGGCATCGGCATAGACTCCGGACAGCGCGCTGCTCAGCCAGCCGTCCTTGCCATAGGCGGTCAGGGCGGCAGACCAGTCGGTGAACATGTAGGGCGTGTAGATCAGCGAGATGCGCTTGTCATAGGAGGTCATCGGCCAGTTCAGCATCAGATCCACGTCGCCGGCCATCAGCAGGTCGAACACCTCCTGCTGGCCGCCAAGCTCGTTCTGATAGAAGATCTCGAGCTTCAGTTCGCCGTTGGTGGCGGTCTCGATCTCCTTCGCCCAGGTCTCGATCGCATTGCCCGCATCCGAGCCTTTCGCGCCGGAATCGGTTGCGATCTTCAGCGTCTCGGCCACGGCCGGGGCCGCCCATGCCGTGCAGGACATGAACGCAGCCGTAAACGCTGCCGCTTTCAGGTTGCGCATTGCATTCGTCATCGTGTCTCCTCCCCCAGGGTTGGTCTTCCCTCAGGCCTCGTGTCGGTTCTTGTAAATCTCGTAAGCGAAACGCGCCCTCACCCCGATGTCGAGGAACGGCCGTGGCGGGACCGGCGTCGGCGTGCCGAGGCTGATCATGTCGGCGATCAGCGGATCGTCCTCGCCAAGCGCCATTTCCGCGGCAAGCCGCCCGCTGATCGTGCCCTTGGCGACGCCCACGGCGTTCTGGCACACCGCGCTCCAGACGTTCGGGGCGACCTGACCGAAACCCGGCGCGCCATTGCGCGACAGGCAGATATAGCCCGTCCAGGTATGCTCCATCGTGACGCCCTGGAGCATCGGGAAACGGTCGTCGAACAGGCGCTGGTGTTCTGCGCGGATCTTCAAACGGCGCTCGTCGGATTGCCGCAACCCAGGGCAGAAATGAATGTTCTGCCGGATCAGGATGCGGTGATCGTTGGTGTAGCGCATGGTGATGCCCGCGAAGGCATTGGCCGGAGTCGAGCCCCACGGCGCGATATTGCCGAGCGCAGCCTGTTCCGCCTCGGTGAGACGACGCGAAAGGCTGGCGTGCGCGGCGAAGCTCAGGAGCTTGCCTTTCCAGAAACCGAAGCGCGCGGCGAGCCCGTTCACGGCCAGGATGGCCTTAGGCGCCTTGACGGAGCCCTGCGCGGTCCTGAGTGTGATGGTGGAGCCAAAATCCGCCTCGAGCACCGGGCAATTTTCATAAAGCGTCACGTTCTCGGGCAGGTTTTCACCCAGACCGCGATTCAGGGCGGCAGGATTGAGAAGCACCGTCCCGCGCGTGTAGACCGACGCCGCGAAGTGGCGCGTGCCAAGCCGTTTAGCAGTCTCTTCGCGCCCCAGCCATTCGTAGGGCTCGTTCAGCCGGTCCAATTCCTTGATCGTCGGCCTGAGAACCTCTTCCGCCCCTCTCTCCGAGCTGGCGGTATGATACTTCCCATGCTCGCTCCAGTCGCAGTCGATACCGTAGCGCTGTACGCAGTCGCGCAGGGAGGAGATCCCTGCACGGGAAAGCCGCATGTAGGCATTTCCCTTGGCCAGTTCTTCGAGCGACGAGCCGACGTTGTGGGGCAGATCGATGGCAAAGCCCGAGTTTCGCCCCGAGGCGTTTTCGCCGAGTTGCTGCGCATCAAAAACGACGATCTTTGCATTCGGACGCAACTCGCCCAAGCGACGCGCCGCGCCGATCCCGGCAAAGCCGGCGCCGATCACAACGACATCGGCGCTGATATCACCGGTCAGCGGCGGACAAGGCTGACGCGACGGCAGAAGCGCACTCCAGCCGTTCACGCGGTCGTCCTTGGGAAGCAGCTTGATGCGGGTCATGCGGCAACCCCGCGCGCCCAGCTTGCAGGCTGAAGACTGTAAAAGACCAGCGCATCCTTCGAGCGATAGCGCACCGGCGTACCGGCGGGCAGCCAGATCGTGTCCATCGGCGCCGCTTCGAGCAGACCCGCGGGTGTCTCGACGGAAAATTCGCCCGAGATCACAAGGATCAGCTCGTCATATTCCACCTGCCACGGAATATCCGCATCCCGAAAACGGGCAAAGCCGCCGGAAAGCTCGCTCCGATCGGCAAGCCCTGCAACCTCCACGACATCCGCCATCTCGGGATAGGCGAAACGCGGTTGAAATTTCAACGCAGAAAAGCGGTTCACGCGCGCCGGCGCCTTGGCTTCGTCCGTCATCTTTCTCTTCCACCCGGTCGTTCTGTCTGATCTAAATAAATCATGACCACAAGACACATGTGTATGGACACATGCATGCCTGTATGGAGAAGTCAATGACGAACCGCGAACTGATCGAGCGAGTCAGCGCTGCCGCCGGGGAGAACCGCGCCGAACCGCGACTGACGCGCGCCGATTGGCTCGACAAAGCATTGAGGGTGCTGATCGAAAGCGGCATCGATTCGGTCAGGATTACGCGTCTCGCGGATTTGCTCGGGGTCACGCGTGGCAGCTTCTACTGGCACTTCGCCGACCGCGGACAGTTGCTCGCGGCGATGCTCAAGGTGTGGGAGCAGTCCAATACCGCCAGCATCATCCGTGCCGCGACCACTCCGGGAACACTCGAGGACCGGGTCCTTGCGCTTTTCATGTGCTGGATCGATCCTGGACTGTTCGATCCCCGGCTCGATTTCGCCGTGCGCGACTGGGCGCGCGGCGATGCGGAGCTTCAGCGCAATATCGCAATGTCGGATCAACAGCGGATGGACGCGCTTGTTGCCATGTTCGAGTCCCATGGCTTTCCCGAGCGCCAGGCTCTCATCCGCGCCCGCAACTTCTACTATACGCAGATGGGATACTACGCCCTCAACATACACGAGCCGCTGTCGGCCCGCTTGTCTTATCTGTCGACCTACTTCGAGACCTATACGGACGAAACGCTGAGCGCCGAAGCCGAACGCGCCTTCCGTGTCCGCATCATTGCACGCAAGGATCTCTGGGGCGATGAGCCCATTCCGCACTGTTGAGATGGACTGGTTGATGTCGGCGCGCGAACCATTAGATCAATGGAATTGATAGGCGTTCATCGACCACGGATGCCAACGCTTGGCCCGCATGCCACCGCCGGCTCAGATAGCGCCTTGTCCCAAGCCGATCTATTCAGGCGCACGCGGCCATCTTGGCTTCTTTCAAGCGGGGATAGTCGTAGGCGTTGACCTTCGAGGTGGTGTAGCCGGCACCGACCAGCGCCTCGGCCAACTTGATCGCTGCCGTAACACCGTCGATGACGGGGACGCCCGTCGCCTCGCGCAATCGATCGCAGAGAGCGGACATGCCGGCGCAGCCGAGAATGATGGCCTCCGCCCGATCTTCCTTTTTCGCCGCCTCGATCTCGCGGATCAGCAGTTGCTCGGCCTCGGCCGGATCCTCCTCCAAACCGAGCACCGGCAAGTTGATGGCGCGAACCATGCGACAGTGGCGCTCCGCGCCGTAGTCGCTCACCAGGTCTTCGATAATCGGGATCGATCGGGGCAACGTCGTGATGATCGAGAAGCGGCGGCTGATGGTCATGGCGACCTGCACGGCCGCCTGGCAGATTCCGATGACAGGTCCGCGCGCCACTTCTCGCGCGGCATGGAGTCCCGGATCGTCGAAGCAGGCGACCACATAGGCATCGACGCCCAAGCGCTCGCCCTTGCGGATCTCGTCGAGCATGCCGGGCACCGCCATCGCCTCGTCGGCACCGCCCTCGATACTGACGGGCGTGTTCACGGGATTGACGGCCGAGACATGCGTATCCTTCTGCTTGACCCGCAGCGCGCTCTCCAGCGCCTGCGCGGTCATGGAGGCCGTGGAATTGGGATTGATCAGACGGATGTGCATGTAGTCAAACCTTTCAAAGCCCTTACTCGCCCTGCGGCTTGATAAAATCGGCAATCGGCGGAGCCTTCAGGACGAACTGGCGGTCGGAGGTGATGTAGTTGTCGGAATGCAGACGCGCGATCGGCTGATAGCGCTCGGGGTCGACATAGCGCCCCTCCCCGTCCAGGCATTCCCGACGGACATGCATGTGGACGACCTCGCCGAGGACGAGAGTGCGGCGCGGGTAATCGATCAGCCGCTCGACCCGGCATTCGAAAACGCACGGCGATTCCGCAGCGTAGCTCGCATCGATTTTGCTGCAGGCCTGAGCCGTCAGCCCGGCCATGGAAAGCTCGTCGACTTCGTTGTCGAACCCCAGGCCGCAGACGAGCATCTGCTCGGACAACGCCATGTCGACCATGTTGATGGCGAACTCCTGCGTGCGGCGAATGTTCGCCATCGTGTCCTTTTCCTCGCCGGTCAGGCGCGGCTGGATGCCGAGCACCACGATCGGCGGATCGTGGGAAAAGACGTTGAAGAAGCTCATCGGCGCCGCATTGTTGTGGCCGGCGGACGAACGCGTCGTCACGAGCGCGATTGGCCGGGGCCCGATGAAGTTCGTCAAAAGACGGTAGCGGCTTTGCGGCTCAAGCTCGGTAAAGTCGAATTCCATGGCGCTTTTCCGGATTTATGATCTACAATGTAGTGTCATATTGTTGACAATTCTGCAATCAAAATCCTACTGTTACAGTTGACTTTTTCTGCGGCATCCCGCTTGTCTAGCCCCAATGGGGAGTGAATCCGATGTCCGAGCAATCCGGCCCGTCCACGCAACAAATTGTCGAGAAAGTCTGGCTGTCCATCGCCGAGCGCAGGCTCCGTCCCGGTGTGCAGCTGAAGGAAGAGCAGATGGCGGCGATCTTCAATGTCAGCCGCGCCCGCATCCGCCAGGCCCTTGCCGTTCTTGAACGCGACGGTCTCGTCACCATCGTGCCCAATCGTGGCGCCTTCGTCTCCAAGCCTTCGGTCGAGGAAGCCCGCGATGTCTTCTTCGTGCGCCGCACGGTGGAGCGCTGCGTCGTCGATCGGCTGTGCAAGTCGGTGTCCAAGGCCGATCTCAAGCGCCTGCGCGACCACGTCGCCAAGGAACGCGTTGCCAATGCCAACGATGTCACGACCGATATCATCAAGCTCTCCGGCGGTTTCCATCTGCTGCTCGCCGAAACCGTGGGCTCCGACTTCTTGTTCACGACCATGCGCGACCTGATCTCTCGCTCCTCGCTGATAACCGCGGTCTACCGCAACACCAATCGCTTCAATTGCGGGCCGGACGAGCATGCGGACATCGTCGAGGCGATCGCCGCCAACGATGCCGACACGGCCACCCATCTGATGGCCCATCATCTCGAGCACGTTGAATCCGAACTCGACCTCAGCGAAATCCGCGACCTTTCCCATGATCTGCGCGCAGCACTTGCCTGACGCATAACGTCAGGCAGGCACCGCTTCCTCCTCGGCGAGGTGGCAGGCGACGCGCGTGCCGTTGCCCAGAGCACGGATGGCCGGCACTTCCGCGGAACAGCGCGCCGTTGCGAGCGGGCAACGCGGATGGAAGGTGCAGCCGGACGGCGGCTTGAGCGGGCTCGGCACTTCGCCGCCCGAAGGTTCCCGGTCGCGCCGCGGCGCGTCGATATTGGGGATGGTCTGCAGCAGAAGCTGCGTATAGGGATGGCGCGGGTGGGCGAAAAGCTCTTCCGTATCCCCCTCCTCCACGATCCGGCCGAGATACATCACCGCGATGCGATCCGACATATGGCGCACCACGCTCATGTCGTGGCTGATGAAGAGATAGGTCAGGCCCAGCTCGTCCTGCAGCCGGCGCATCAGGTTCAGAACCTGCGCCTGCACCGAAACGTCGAGCGCCGAGGTCGGCTCGTCGCAGACGAGAAATTCCGGCTCGCTCGCAAGCGCGCGGGCGATCGAGATGCGCTGGCGCTGGCCGCCGGAAAACTCGTGCGGAAATTTCTCGCCGTCCGAGGCCGAAAGACCGACGGTGCGCAGCAGCTCCTCCACGCGCTCGGTAATCTCGGCCGGCGTCTCGCGCAGCTTCAACTCGCGTAGCGGCTCGGCGATGATGTTCTTCACCCGCCAGCGCGGATTGAGCGAGGCATAAGGGTCCTGGAAGATCATCTGGGCGGAAAGCGGTGCCCCCTTGCGGCCCGGCGCGAAGCGGACTTCCCCGGCACTCGGCCGGTACAACCCGGTGACCAGTCGCGCGACCGTCGACTTGCCGCAGCCACTCTCGCCGACGATGCTGAGGCACCCGCCGGCCGGAACGGTGAAGTCGATGTCGTTGACCGCCTGTACGAATTGGCGCGGCTTGCGCTCGATGACACGGTTGAGCCAGGGCGCGGAAACATCGAAGGTCTTGACCAGGCCGTTGACGGTCAGGGCCGGTGCTTTCTGAGCGGATGTGGTCATATGTTTCCTCCCGCGTTAAGCCAGCAAGCGCTGGCGCCTTCGCCGACGGCTATGAGTTCGGGCCTTTCGCGCAGACAGCGCGGGCCGGCGGAAACGCAGCGCGGATTGAAGGCGCAGCCGGCAGGGATGGCGTCAAGCCGCGGCATCGAGCCGTCGATCTGGTTCAGCTTTGCCACCCGTGCACCAAGCGAAGGGATCGAGGCCATCAGCCCCTGTGTGTAGGGATGGCGCGGTGCATGCAGCACCTGCTCGACCGGGCCGATCTCGATGAGGCGACCGGCATACATGACGGCGACGCGGTCGGCGGCTTCGGCGATCACGCCCATGTCGTGGGTCACCAGCATGACAGCCGTCTGCTTCTCCTTGCAGAGGCGCCGCAGCAGCGAAATGATCTGCGCCTGGATCGACACGTCGAGCGCCGTCGTCGGCTCGTCCGCGATGATCAGCTTCGGAGACGCGGCAAGCGCGAGCGCGATCACCACGCGCTGGCGCATGCCGCCGGAGAACTGATGGGGATAATGGTTGACCCGCTCCTCCGGCGAGGGAATGCCGACATCTTTCAGCAGCTGCACCGCCCGCGCTCGCGCCTCGACCTTGCTGAGCGACAGGTGCTGGCGGATCGTTTCGGTAAGCTGAGCGCCGACCGTGAAGAGCGGATTGAGCGAGGTCAGTGGATCCTGGAAGATCGCGCCGATCTCGCGGCCACGGATACGCTCCATCTCCCGGTCGCCGAGCGTATCGATGCGCCGCTTGCCGAGCCAGACCTCGCCATCGGCGATGCGGCCGGGGCGTTCGAGCAGGCCCTGGATGGCAAGGCCGGTCATCGACTTGCCGGCGCCGGATTCACCGACCACGCCGAGGATCTCGCCGGCGCGGATGGAGAGGCTGACATCCGACAGCGCGGTCACGGTGCCGCGCCGCCCCGGAAACTCGACCTTTAGATTGCGGACATCGATGACCGCCTGTTCTGCTTTACCCATTTTCGTCCACCTCGATCGGATAGCTCGGCGGGAAGATCTCCGAAACCGGGGGATTGGCCCAGCTTCGCTCGGGATATTTGGCGATCAGCCCGTCATACTGGGCCTGCGCCTTCCTACGCGCCTCCTCCATGTCGATGCCCGCCACCTTGCGGGCGAGCATGGAGACGCGGCCATCGACGAAGACGGCGCGGGTGACCTTGCCCGAACCGCCGGTAACCAGCGTCGTGATCGGATCGATCGACGGCGCCATGACCGCATCATCGAGATCGAAGACGGCAACATCGGCGCGGGCGCCGGGCGACAAATGGCCGAGGTCCGACCGGCCCAAGGCCCGGGCACCGCCGAGCGTGGCGGCATCGAAGAGATCGGCCGAACGCAGCTGATCGGACGCGCCGTCGGCGATGCGGCCGGTGATCAGGCCCACCAGCAGGTTCATCCACATATCCGCAGGCGTCGTATCCGTGCCCATGGCGATGTTGATGCCGCGCCTGCGGCAGGCGGAGAAGGAGTTGAGGATGCTGCCGCCACGGCCGGAGACCAGCGGGCAATGGACGATGGAGACGCCATTTGCCGCGTACAGCGCCAGGTCCTCCTCGGTGGCATTGGTGGCATGCGGCGCGATCAGCCGGTCGCTGAGCAGGCCGGCCTTGGCGAGCCAGACCGGTGCGGTCGAACCGTGGAGTGCGCGAACCGTGTCCACCTCCATGCTGCCCTGCGCCATGTGCAGGCGGAACTTGCAGCCGAGATCGCGCGCCGCCGCGTCCGTGCGCTGGATCAGCGCCAGGGTGGAGGTTTCGACCCGGTCGGGCGCCAGCATGCCACGCACGAGATCGCCGTGGCGGCCGTTCTGCCGCTCGATATAGGCGATGGCGTCCTTCAGCCCCTGAAAGCCGCGCTCTTCCTCGAAAACCGGCACCATGCGTCCCGGCGCTTCCAGCACCATACCGCCGGAGCGATAGGCGGGGCTAAGATAGACCCGAAGGCCGAGTTCGCCGGCGGCATCAGCCGCCGCATCGAATTCGGCAACCGTCTCACCCCATTCGCGATAGAACAACGAGGCGATCGGTGCTGCGGTGGTAATCCCGTTCAAGAGCAGCTGACCGAAGGCGAAACGCTTCTGGAAGGCCAGCTCTTCCTGACTGTACATCTCATAGGGACCGGCCTCGACATAGGAGCGCGGCCAGACGCGGCCCTTGGCCCAGCCGGGGTGATGGTCGATGCCGAGAACGGTCGTATCGAGATCGGAAAGCGCGTCGAGATCGATCAGGCCAGGGCTGATCAGAGCATTGCCGAAATCGATGCGCCGTGCCACTTCACCGGGAAAGCGATGGCCGACGAAGAGGATCTCGCCATTTTCGAAAACCACCTCGCCGTTGCGCAGAAGACGATGGCTGCCATCCTTGTGGCCGACAACCCAGCTTGCGGTGACGAGCGTGCGGCCTTCGGGACGGCGGCCGAGTTCCAGGGAGATATCGGCCATCACGGCATCTCCACGATCGCCTTGCCCTGACGGGCAACGACGCGACCACCCTTGACGACCAGCGGTCGCGGCGCGATGTCAACGACGGCATGGGCAAGGGTCTCGCCGGTCAACAGCGTGAAGTCGGCATTGCAGCCGACATCGAGGCCATAACCCTCCAGTCGCATGACATCAGCGCCGCCCTGCGAGACGACGTGCAGCACGTGGGCGAGCTCGTGATCCGAGCGCAGCCCGTTCTTCATACCGATCACCTTGGCGCGGTCGAGCATGTCCGGCTGGCCCCACGGGCCCCAGGTATCGCGGATACCGTCACAACCGCCGCCGACGCGGACGCCCGCTTCTTTCAGCCGCATGATCGAGGGCACATTGGCGGACGGTGCGCCCGTCGTCAGGATCGCGACGTCGAGGCGGGCGATCTCTTCGATCAGCTTGCCGACGCGGACGTAATCATTCATGCCGAGGGCGAAGGCGTGGCTGATCGCCACCTTGCCTTCCATGCCGTTGGCGCGAATGCGCTCGAAGATCAGTTCCATGGTGAAGGCGCCGAGATCGGCCGCCTCATGCAGGTGGATGTCGATCGGAACGCCGTGCTTGACCGCCAAGGCGAAGAGAATGTCGAGCTGGCCCTTCGGGTCGCGGTCGATGCCGCAGGGATCGATGCCGCCCAGCACCTCGCAGCCCTGACGCAGCGCTTCATCCAAGAGCTCCACTGTACCCGGCATGACCATGACGCCAGACTGCGGGAAGGCGACGATCTCGATATCGATGACGCCCTTGAGCTTCTCGCGCGTCTGCCACACGCCTTCGACCAGCGAGAGGCCGTGGGTCGGGTCGATATCGACATGGCTGCGGATATGGGTGGCGCCGTTCGCCGCAAGGCCGATCGCATGGCGCATCGACTGGCGGTGCGGATCGATGCCGATCTCGAGCCGGTGCTCGCGTTCGAAATCGATGCGCTCGCGCAGGATCGCGGCGCGGTTGTTGACGTGCCAGGGCATGCCCCAGGTCGTCTTGTCGAGATGGGTGTGGGCGTCGATGAGACCCGGCACGACGATCGCGCCCTGTCCATCTTCCACGACCATGCCGACCTCCGGCTGGTAGGCGCTCAGGCCTGCGATCTTTCCATCCTTGATCAGGATGTCGCAGCGTTCGCCGGCCATCGGCCTGACATTGCGGAGCAGGAGATCGTGCATAGTACTTACCTCAATTTCGGATTAAGCGCGTCGCGCAGCCAGTCGCCGAGCATGTTGACGGTGACGACCAGCAGGCAGAGTTGAATGACGGGGAACAGGACGATCCACCAGGAACCAGAAAACAGGAACTGGTTGCCGATGCGGATCAGCGTGCCGAGCGACGGTTGGGTCGGCGGCATGCCGATGCCGAGGAACGACAGCGTCGCCTCCGTCAGGATCGCCATGCCGAAGTTCAGCGTGGCAGCGACCATGATCGGCGTCAGCGTGTTGGGCAGGATGTGCAGCGCCATGATGCGCCGGGCCGGCACACCGATGAGCTTTGCCGCCGCAACATAATCCTTGCCGCTTTCGACGATCGCCTGCGCTCGCACGGTTCGCGCATATTGCACCCAGGCCGACAGCGCGATGGCGAGAACGAGCACGGCGGACGCCCCGACCTCGCGCAGGCTTTCCGGCAGCATCTGCCGCACGACCGTAGAAACGAGGATGGCAACGAGGATGGTGGGGATCGACAGTGTGATGTCGCCGATGCGCATCAAAAGGTTATCGGTGAAGCCGCCGAAATAGCCGGCGACGAGGCCCGCCGCCATGCCGATCACCAGCGACAGCGCCACCGAGGCGATGCCGATGACGATGGAGATGCGCGTGCCGTAGAGGATGGCCGAGAGCATGTCGCGCCCCTGCGTATCCGTGCCGAGCAGATAGGGCCATTCGCCGTCCTGGCTCCAGATCGGCGGCAGTTCCGCCTTCCACATGTCGAGGGAGGCGCCGTCATAGGGGTTCTGCGGGGCGATCAGCGGTGCAAAGATCGCCGCGAGAATGAGTATCGCCAATACCAGCGCGCTGATCTGCGCCGACCGGCTCTGGGTGAAGGACCACCAGACATCGCTGTTGCGGATGCGCTTCAGGAGCGACGGGCGGGCGGGCTTTTCCGTTTGCGGCTTGGCGGTTTGCAAAAGGGTCATCGAACCGGGTCCCCTCGGGTTAGCGCGCCGTGCGCAGGCGCGGATCGATCACCGCATAGGTGATGTCGACCAGCGTGTTGAGCACGACGAAGATGAAGGAGATGATGCAGAGATAGGCCGCCATGACCGGGATATCGAGGAAGGTCACCGCCTGGATGAACAGCATGCCCATGCCCGGCCACTGAAAGACGGTTTCGGTAATCAGCGCAAAGGCGATCAGCGAACCGACATTCATCGCCGTCATGGTAACGACCGGCATCAGGCAGTTGCGCAGCGCATGACGGAAATAGATTCGCCAGCGCGGAATGCCGCGCGCCCGGGCGAACTTGACGAAATCGGAACGCAGCACTTCCAGCATCTCCGCCCGCACCAGCCGCATGACCAGCGTGATCTGGTAGAGCGACAGCGCGATCGACGGCAGGATCAGCGCGGCCCGGCCGGACGGCGTCAGGAGGCCCGTCGACCACCAGCCGATCTGCACCACGTCGCCGCGCCCGAAGGATGGCGCCCATCCGAGGATGACGGCGAATACGAGGATGAGCAGGATGCCGACCACGAAGCTCGGCAGCGACACCCCGACAATGGAGAGGAATTGCAGGCCCTCCGTGTACCATTTGCCGCGCTTGATGGCGGTCAACACGCCGAGCGGCAGGCCGAGGACCAGCGAGATGATGGTCGCCACCAGGACCAGCTCCAGCGTCGCCGGGAAGCGCTCGGCGATCAGCGGCAGCACCTTCTGGCCGTTACGGTAGGAAACGCCGAAATTGCCCTGGGCCGCATCACCGACAAAACGGACATATTGCGTCACGAGGCCATCATTCAGGCCGAGCCGCTCGCGCAGCGCATCCTTGTCCGCCTGCGATGTCTGCTCGCCCACCATCAGTTCGACGGGATCGCCCGCGAGCCGGAAGATCAGAAAGGCGAGCATGGCGACGGCAAGCATCACCAGGATCGCATTTCCGAGGCGCTTGATGATGAAGACCAGCATGAGTGACCTCTCGGCTTCGCGCCGTCCGCGGCAGCCGCCGGACGGTTCGTTCAATGACTTCAAAAGCTGGGAGAGACCGACACAGAGGACTGGACCGAACGGCACACAGCCTGGGCCCAACCGCAACAATCTGCTGCGGTAGCGAGACGAGCGCTCCTCCGCGCACAACCACCTCCCTTGGCTTTCGTCTGGATCTATTAAGACAACGTCGTCAAAATTTGTCAACGCAATTGTCGACAATATTGGCGCTTAAATTTTCCGCTTTTACCAACATTAATCGCCTTCCCTGCCCGCCCACAACGGATAGCTCGGCGTAAACAATGCCTCAACGGGCGGATGCCCCCAGCTTCTGTCCGGATATTTCGCGACGAGCCCTTCGAACTGGCGCTGCACACGGCTGCGGGCTTCCTGCATGTCCAGCCCCGCAAGCTTCCCCTCCAGCATCGATAGCCGGCCATCGACAAAGACGGCCTGGGTGACCTTGCCGGAGCCGCCGAGCACGAGTGTCGTGATCGGATCGACGCTCGGCGTCATCCTGGGATCATCGAGGCGGAAAACGGCGACATCGGCCCGAGCCCCCGGCGCAAGCCGGCCAATATCATCGCGGCCAAGCGCTCTGGCGCCGCCCAAGGTCGCCGCATCGAACAGGTCGGCCGAGAGCACTGCGTCGGACTTCCCCTCGCTGATGCGACAGGCGACAAGCCCCATCAGCAGGTTCATGAGCATATCCGGCGGCGCCGTATCCGTCGCCATGCCGATATTGATGCCAAGCCTGCGGCAGGCGGCAAAGGAATGGAGAACACTGCCCATGCGAGCCGAGACCAGAGGCGAATGGGCGATGGAAACTCCATGGGCCGCATAAAGCTCGAGGTCATGCTCCGTGGCGTAGGTGGCATGGGGCGCGATCAACCGTTCGCTCAGCAGACCGTGATCGGCCATCCAGCGCGGTCCGGTCGCGCCATGCAGCTTCTGCATGGTTTCGAGTTCCATCGGCCCCTGTGCCATATGCAGCCGCACGCGACAGTCGAGGTCTTGGGCCGCCGCCATTGTCCGCTGCAGGAGATTTAGCGTGCAGGTCTCGACACGATCCGGCGCAAGCAGTCCGTTGACGAGACCGCCGTGCCGACCGTTCTGGTGCTCGATGAAGGCGATCGCATCGTCCAGGCCGCGCAATCCCTTCTCCTCATCGAACACCGGCAGCATTTGCCCGGGCGCCTCCAGCACCATGCCGCCGGAGCGATAGGCCGGGCTCAGAAAGACGCGCAAGCCCAGCTCGCCGGCCGCATCGGCCGCCGCTTCGAATTCGGCGACCGTCTCGCCCCATTCGCGATAGTAGAGCGAGGCGATCGGCGCCGCCGTGGTGACGCCATTCAGAAGCTGGAGGCCGAAAGCGAAGCGCTTCTGGAAGGCCAGCTCTTCCGGGCTGTACATTTCATACGGCCCGCGCTCGACATAGGAACGCGGCCAGACACGCCCCCTCGCCCATCCCGGCTGGTTGTCGAGAACCAGCGTATAGGTATCGAGATCGGACAGCGCATCGAGATCGATCAGGCCGGGGCTGATAAGGGCCGCGCCGAAATCGATGCGGCGGGCGACCTCGCCGGGAAACACCGGGCCGACGAAGACCACCGCCCCGTCCTCCATGACCATCTCGCCGCGCGGCACGAGACGATGACCACCGTCGCGCCAGGCAAGCAGCCAGTCTGCGGTCAGAAGCGTACGGCCCGCCGGCCGCTCGCCGAGGGTAAGCATGTGCAGAGGATCAGATATCATGGCATGTCCGGATGATGTGTTTGAAATTCATATGAAGAGAGCGCTTCATGGATCATGAAACGCTCTCTTCCCGTCAAAACCTAAGCCTCTGGCGCTGCCGTCAGTCGCCCATCTGGGTCAGCCAGTGGCGCGGCTTGTTGTCGGCGCGGAAATCGACGCTCTTGACGGTGCCGAGCATGGCCCACGCGATCGGCTGCTGGTGCAGCGGAATCAGCATCACCTCATCCTTGGCGATCTTCAGGGCCTCGCCTTCGAGCGCAAGACGCTTGGTCTTGTCCGACTCCTGCGCGGCTGCCGCCACCAGCTTGTCGAGCGCCGGGTTGGACCAGTTGCCGTAGTTGGAGACGCCCATCGCGCCCTGTTTGGTCGACAGCACCTGCGCCAGCAGCGAATAGGCATCGAGCGTCGGTTCGTTCGCCCAGCTGAGGTTGAACATGTCCGCCTTGCCGGCACTGCGCTTCGGCGTCTGCACGGCGCGCGGAGCGATATCGATCGTCGGGTTGAAGCCGCCACGCTTCAGCATGTTGGCGATACCCGAGCAGATGTCTTCCTCGTTGATGTTCTCGTCGTTCATGCAGGTGTAGGTGAAGGCGAGATCCGACTGGCCGGCCTCTGCAAGGAGCTTCTTCGAGAGTTCCGGATCGGCCGGCGTGTAGGTGTCGAGCGAGGCGGCGTAGCCGGAGATTTCCGGCGCAATCAGCGAACCGGACGGGCGCGCCAGCCCGCGCATCACCTTCTTGTTGATCAGGTCGCGGTCGACAGAGGCTTCGACAGCCTGGCGCACGCGGAGATCATTGAAGGGGTTCGGGCGGCCGTCTTCCAGCTTTTCCTTGCGGTTGAAATTGAGGAAGACGGTGCGCAGTTCGGTGCGCTTCTTCACGGTGAGGCCCGGGGAGGATTCGAGCCGCGGCAGGTCCTGGATCGGCGCGGAATCGATCAGGTCGATCTCGCCGGAGAGAATTGCTGCGACGCGGGTCGCGGCAGAGGCGATCGGCGTGAACTCGATGCGGTCGAGATTGTGCTTCTTCTCGTCCCACCAGCCTTCATTGGCGACGAGCACGGTCTTGCTGTCCGGCACGCGGCTTTCGAGCTTGAACGGACCCGTGCCGTTGGTGTGCATGGTCGTGTAGCCTTCGGTCTTCGTGGCGACGTCCGTCGGCTTTTCGCTGTTGTTGGCCTTCAGCCAGCCCGCATCGAAGATGAAGATGTTGGTGATGTCGTTGAGGAACAGCGAGGTCGGCGCGGTGACCGCGATATCGACCGTGTAGTCATCCACCTTGGTGACGCCGGCATAGAGCGGGATGTTGCCGCGCAGCGGTGAGGTCGCATCGGAAACGCGGGTGAAGGAGGCGACCACGTCGTCGGCCGTGAAATCGGCGCCGTCGTGGAATTTCACGCCCTTGCGCAAGGTGAAGCGCCAGGTCTTGCCGTCGATCAGCGTCCACTCGGTGGCGAGCGCCGGCTCGATCTGGAACTCCGGCCCGTAGCGCACCAGGCCCTCATAGATGTGGTTGAGGAAGGCGAGGTTCGAGGTCGAAGGCACCGAATATGGGTCGAGCGAGTAGAGATCGGCGCGCCCGCCCCAGCGAAGCGTCTCGGCGCTGGCCGGTACGGCGATGGCAGTCGCGGTCATCGCGGCAAGAAGGAAGCTTTTCAAACGGGACATTATTCCCCCCTTATGGATCGTTGATAAGCCTGTGCGGCCTAGACCCCAGGCGAAGGGGAGTATTGTTTCACCCATCTCTATTGTCAATGATATTGTAGACAATTATCGTAACCCAAATTCTCCATAAAAGTCGCCAAAACGACAAACACCGGAAAAAGCGAGGGCATGGGATGGGAAATTTTCTGCTGCTGCACGGCACCATGGTGACCGTGGACCGCGAAAGGCGGATCATCGAGGATAGCGCTTTGGCGATCCAGGATGACAGGATCGTGGACATCGGCACCGCGGACGAACTCCTGCCGCGGCACCCGGAAAAGCAAGTCATCGATTGTCGCGGCAAACTGATCATTCCCGGCTTGATCGACGCCCATGGCCATGCCGGCCACGCCTTGATCCGCAGCATCGCCGCCGACACCAATTCCCTATGGATGAAGGTCGTCACCCCCGCCTACTACCACTATGTCACGCGCGACTACTGGTATGCGGACGGTCTCGTCTCCGGCATCGAGCGGCTGCGGGCCGGGGTGACGACCGGCGCCAGCATCATCACCTCGATGCCGCGTGCCGACGATCCCGTCTTTGCGATCAACCACGCCCGCGCCTATAGCGAGATCGGGTTGCGTGAAATCATCTGCGTCGGCCCTTCCGGCCTGCCCTGGCCGCATCCTGTGACGCGTTGGGAAAGCGGCGCGCCAGAACGACGTCAGGTCAGCTTCGACGAGATGATCGAGGGCACCGAGGCCGTCATCGAAACACTGAACGGCAGCGCCGATGGCCGCATCCAGGTATTCCTCACACCCTTCACGATCGTTCCGTCCGTTGAGCCGTCGAACGCATCGACGCCGGATCAGGCGGTGAAACTCACTGAAAACGACCGGATGCAGGCGCGCCGCGTTCGCGAAACCGCACGAAAATGGGGCGTTCGCCTGCATTCCGACGCCTTCGCCGGCCAGATCCGCATGGCCTTTCAAGACAAGGAAAACGCCCTCCTGGGGCCGGATATCCACCTGCAGCACTGCTGGGGCATCTCGCACGAGGAGATCGATATCCTGGCCGAAACAGGCACCCATGTTACCCATGCGCCGCCCGGCCGCTCCACGCCGATCATGGAGATGATGTCCAAGGGCATTCGGGTCGCGATCACCACGGACGGCGCGGCCCCCAGCCGCCACTTCGACATGCTCCAGACCGCGAGGCTGGCGCAGTTCACCCAGCATCTGCTTCACAATCACGACCGCTATCTGCTGCCACCCGGCAAGGTCTTCGAGATGATCACCATTGATGCCGCCCGTGCCATCGGCATGGAGCACGAGATCGGTTCGCTCGAGGTCGGCAAGAAGGCGGACATCGCCATCATCGACATGCGCAAGCCGCATTTGATGCCTATGTGGATGCCCGTCCACCGCCTCGTCCATCAAGTCCTGGGAAGCGATGTCGATACTGTCATCGTCGACGGCAAGCTTCTGATGGAAGGGGGCCGGGTGCTGACCACGGACGTCGACGCGGCCATCTCCCTCGGCCAAGAGGAAGCGCTTGCCTTGGCGGCGCGTGCCGGTCTCCAGGCCCATATGCACGACCCCGGCTGGGGCCGACTGCTGCGCACTTTTGAGGAGCCGGTCATTCCGCCCCAGCCGCCCGCCTGCTGAGCGCTGCGGCAACGGCCCGCCCTCCACTGCCCTTCGTAGACGACGAGCGAGACTCGGTGTTGTCAATGAAGGAAAGGTATTGTAGACAAAACTGTACGCATTATCGCATCCAAAGGCGGAAGAGGAGCTGCCGACGATAATGCCGCCAAACGGGAGGAATGAATGAATAGACGGACTCTGGCAGGTTGCCTCGGTGCAGTTCTCGGACTTCTGGGAACGACGGCAGCCGGTATCGCCCATGCCGATACGCTCGACACGATCAAGCAGCGCGGCAAGCTGGTTTGCGGCGTCTCGCTTGCGACGCCGGGCTTTGCCGCCCCGAACGATCAGGGCCGCATGGAAGGCTTCGACGCCGACATCTGCCGCGCCGTAGCGGCAGCCGTCTTTGGCGACGGCGATAAGGTCGAATACGTGCCGACCAACATCAACACCCGCTTCCAGGCGCTGCAGTCTGGCGAGATCGACGTGCTGTCGCGCCAGACGACGCAAACCTTCACCCGCGAAGCCTCGCTCGGCCTCGATTTCGCGCCCGTCGTCTTCTATGACGGTCAGGGCCTGATGGTGTCGAAGGCGCTCGGCGTCACCAGCGCCGCAGAACTGAAGGACGCCGCCATCTGCACCTTGCCGGGCACGACGACGGCGCAGAACCTCAGCGATTTCTTCGGCAAGCTGGGTGCGAAGTTCGAGCTCGTCGTTTTCGAAAGCCCGGATGAAAACCGCGCCGCCTTCTTCAGCGGCCGCTGCGATGCGATCTCCTCGGATCGCTCCGACCTCGCCTCGATCCGCGCTGTCGCCAACAACCCCGACGACTATGTCGTCCTGCCGGAAACGATCTCCAAGGAACCGCTTGCACCGGCCGTCCGCCAGAACGATGCCAACTGGCGCGATATCGTTTCCTGGTCTGTCTGGATGCTGATGGCGGCGGAAGAAAAGGGCATCACCCAGGCCAACGTCGACGAGAAGCTGAAGAGCGACGATCAGGAAGTCCAGCGCATGCTGGGCGTTGCCGACAGTCTCGGCGAGATGCTGAAGCTCGACAACAAGTGGGGCTACAACATCATCAAGTCCGTCGGCAATTACGGCGAGGTCTTCGACCGCGCCCTCGGCGAAAAGACTCGCCTCGGCATGACCCGCGGCCCGAATACCCAGTGGAACGCCGGCGGCCTGCTCTACGCTCCGCCTTTCCGTTGAGATAGAGGTTTGCGCCCGTACCCTGCGGGCGCAAACACCTCTCGCGGTTCTCAGGACGGAGGGCACTGATGGCTCTGCTGTACAATGCGCGCTACCGCGCGCTTTTCTATCAATGGCTGGCGATCGGCGTCATCGCCCTCATCGCCTGGTCGATGTTTTCGACCGCAAGCCACAATCTCGCCAAGAACGACATCGCGACCGGTTTTGCCTATCTGTCACGACAGGCCGGTTTCGTCATCAGTGAGGCCGCGATAGCCTTTGAGCCGAGCGACACGGTCGCCCGCGCGCTGCTGGTGGGCCTCGCCAACACCATCAAGGTCTCGCTGCTGGCCGCCGTCCTCGGCACGGTCCTGGGGCTTCTGGTCGGCATCGGGCGCATGTCCCGCAATCCGCTGCTGCAGCGGCTCATGCTGGCTTATGTCGAGGCGCTCCGGAACGTTCCGCTGCTGCTCTATCTGCTGTTCTGGTATGCCGTCATTATCAACGTGCTGCCGCCCGTGCGCGCGGCCCTTCCGCTGGCACCGCACGTCTATCTTTCCAACAGCGGCCTGGTCATCCCCTCCGTCACGTTCGAGCGCGGCTCTGCCATAGCTGTCGCCGCCGTCGTGCTCGGGATGGTTTCGGCGCTCGTCATCAGGCATTTTTCGTTGCGCCGCAGGGTTGCGACGGGCACACCGAACCATGGCGCCCTCATCGCCTGGATCGCCGGCATTGCACCGATTGCACTGGTGCTGCTCCTGGGTGGCATCGCCATGACCTTCGACCTGCCGGAAAAGGGCCGCTTCCGCCTGACCGGCGGATTGCAGGTGAAGCCTGAATTTGTCGCCCTGCTGTTCGGGCTGGCGCTCAGCGTGTCGGCCAATGTCGCCGAGATCGTCCGTGCCGGCATCCAGGCCGTCAACAAGGGACAATGGGAAGCCTCGATGGCCCTCGGCCTGCCGCGGCGCCGCACCATGCGTCTCGTCATCCTGCCCCAGGCGCTGCGGTTGATCATTCCGCCGCTCACCAACACCTATCTCACCGTCTTCAAGAACAGTTCGCTGGCGATCGCCATCGGCTATCCGGATCTCGTGATGATTTCCAACACCGTCATGAACCAGACCGGACAGGCGATGGAGACCATTGCGATCTTCATGGGCGCCTATCTCAGCCTCTCGATCGCCATCTCGCTGTTCATGAACTGGTACAACAAACGCGTCGCCCTGAAGGAGCGCTGACCGTGACAGAGCTTCAACTCGTGCTCGGTGCCACCACAAGCGAAGCCCCTCCCCGGCGGTCGTCGCGCTGGTGGCAGGACTGGTTCGGCACGCCGGGCAACGCACTGATAACAGTGCTTTGCAGCGTAAGCCTTCTTGCCATCGGCTGGTTCGCCACCCAATGGCTTTTCCTCAACGCGACATTCGCCGGCACGCCGGAAGACTGCAAGACGGCCAGCGGCGCCTGCTGGCCGTTCCTCAACGCCAAGCTCCGCTACATGGCATTCGGCTTCTATCCGTTCGAGCAGCAGTGGCGGCCGCTTCTGGCGCTCCTCGTCTTCATGGGCGGAGCGGTCGTATCCATGGTGCCACGGTTCTGGGGCCGCGGGCTCCTGCTGCTCTGGGTGGTGGCCATCCTGCCCGGCCTGTACGCCCTCATGGCCGGCGGCATCTTTGGCCTGCCCGCCGTTCCGACGACGCAATGGGGCGGCCTGCCGCTCTCCTTCATGCTGTCCTTCGTCGGTCTCGCCTGTGCGCTGCCACTCGGCATCCTGCTTGCGCTGTCGCGCGCATCCGAGCTGCCGGTGATCCGCGTCCTGGCCACGTGCTTCATCGAGGTCGTCCGCGGTGTGCCGCTGATCAGCATCCTCTTCATGGCAACGGTGATGCTGCCGCTGTTCATGCCCGACGGCGTCACGGTCGACAAGCTGCTGCGCGCACAGATCGCCATCATCATCTTCGCCGCCGCCTATATCGCGGAGATCGTGCGCGGCGGCCTGCAGGATGTGCCCAAGGGGCAGCTCGAAGCCGGTGCGGCGCTTGGCATGGGCTATTGGCCGGTGATGTTCAAGATCGTGCTGCCGCAGGCGATCAAGAAGGTCATCCCTCCGCTCGTCGCGCTCTTCATCGGCTTCTTCCAGGACACCACGCTCGTCACCATTGTCGGCCTGCTCGACTTCCTCGATACCGTGCGCTCGGCAATGCGCGATCCGGCCTGGCAGGGCATTGCCGTGCTGGAAGGCTATGTCTTCGCCGCCGCCGTTTATTTCACCTTCAGCGCGCTGATGGGAGCCTATAGCCGCTTCCTGGAGCGCTATTTTAGGACGACCCATGACTAAGGCCATCCACGTCATCCGCAATGTCGAGACGATCGTCGCCTATGACGAACAAACCGGCACCCACGCCTATCTTTCCGATGGCGACATCGCCTTCGACGACAGCGCGATCCTCCACGTCGGCGGCCGCTATACCGGTCCGTTCGAGCAGGAGGAACAGGGGCGCGGCCGCATGCTGTTGCCGGGCTTCGTCAACATCCATTGCCATTCCGACGAGGAGCCGCTGTCCAAGGGCATCTTCGACGACATGGGCACCGCCGCCCTTTGGGGCCAGGCGATGTACGAATACTCGACCCTGATCGAGATCAGCGAGGAAGCCCGCGAAGCCTCGCTGACTGTCATGCTCGGCGACCTCATCCGCAGCGGCGTCACCACGCTGGTCGACATCGCCGGCCCACACGACGCCTGGCTGCCGACGCTTGCGAAAAGCGGCGCCCGTGCCTATGCCGCGCCGGGCTTTCGCGAGGCCCGCTGGCATGTCGAAGACAGCCACCGCCTCGATTATCGCTGGGATCATGCCCGTGGACGGGAAGCCTACGAGCGCGCGCTGGCATGCGTCGATGCCGCCCAGGCCCATCCTTCCGGTCGGCTCGGCGGCATTGTTTCCCCGTCCCAGGTGGAGACCTGCTCTTCCGAACAGCTGATCGAAGCCGCCGCAGCCGCAAGAAGCCGCGGCGTTCCGATCACCGTCCACGCGGCCCAGACCATGGCCGAACATGAGGAACTGTTGCGCCGGTCTGGCCAGACCGCCGTGCAATATCTCGAGGGCCTCGGCATCCTCGATGGCAATTTGATCCTCGGCCATTGCATCTTCATTGACAGCCATTCCTGGACACGACAGCGCACCGAAACCGACATGGCGCTGCTCGCAAGACGTGGGACGACCGTCGCCCACTGCCCGGTCACCTTCTCGCGCAGCGGCATGATACTGGAGTCCATCGGCCGCTATCGCCGCGCCGGCATCAATGTTGGCCTCGGCACCGATAGCTACCCCTACAACATGCTGGAAGAGATGCGCCGGGCACTGATCTGCTCGCGTATCGCCGGCAAGAGCGTGTTCGACCTGAAGACCGCCGATATCCTCGAAATGGCCACGCTTGCCGGCGCGAAGGCGCTGGGCCGGCAGGATATCGGCCGGATCGCCATCGGCGCCAAACCGGACTTCTCGCTGGTCGATCTCAACCACCCCGCTATGCAGCCGGTCTATGATCCGTTGCGCAACCTGCTGCATTGCGCCGCCGAAAGGGCGGTCGAGGCCGTCTATGTCGACGGCCGTTGCATTGCTCGCGGCGGGCGGCTGCTCGGACTGGACTATGATGCAGCCGTTCAGGTCATGCGGGAGGCGTCGAAATTCACGAAAAGCCGCATCGCCGCGAATGATCCCCGCGGCAGGTCGCTTTCCGAACTTGCGCCGCTGTCCCTGCCAACGAGGCAGCCGAGCAGCCGATAGCCCGCGCGATCGCAATGCGGCTGCCGCGCCAGTTCAAAAGGTTTTACGATCCGGCTCAGTCTTTGGCCTTGTCGGCTTCGAGCAGGGCGGCAACCGCGGAAAGTCCGCGGGCGCGAGCGTGGACCAAAGCGTTTTTTCCGTCGAAGTCCTTGATGCCCACGTCTGCCCCCGCCGAAAGCAGGGAACGGACGATACGCTGAGAGGCAGGCCCGCCATCGGTGAGGATCGCGACTTCGAGCAAGGCAGTCCATCCCAGTTTGTTAACATGGTCGACATCGATCCCGGCGGCGATCAGCATGTCCACCGCATCGGGATGGCCTTTCTCGGCAGCCGGGATCAGGGCGGTGCCACCATACCGATTGGTGCTGGTCAGATCGGCTCCATGAGCAAGGATCATGCGCAAGATGTCCGTTCGCCCCTGTGCCCCGGCCACGAGGAACGGGCTATCCTGAATGCTGTCCTTGGCGTTGACGTCGGCTCCGGCGGCGAGAAGGAGGCGCGCAGCCTCGACATCGTTTTTCCAAACCGCCACCAGAAGCGGCGTTTGGCCCTGCGTGTTGCGCTCGTCTACGGGATTGCCGGCGGCCAAAGCTTGTTCCAATCCACCATGGTCGCCGCTTTCCACGGCGCTCAACACCGGGGCCTGCGCATTGCCGCCTAGTGCCATGATCAGGACTCCTGCCAGAAGAAAAAGTCGCATTGCTGCCTCGGAGCGTAAAGCCCGCGCGCCGAGGGGGCGCGCGGGCGAAGGAACTATTTCAGGCGCTTGGCATGGGTTTCAAGGGCCTTCATGGCGCAAGCCTCGTCGAATTGCCCCCCCGGAGCGCCGCCGACGCCGATGGAACCGATCGTTGCCTTGCCGACCTTGACCGGAACGCCACCGGCCAGAACGAGGAAGCCCGGAATATCGACCAGGCCGGCCGCAGCCGGGTTTTCCGCCACGGTCTTGGCCATGCCGCTCGTCGGGTTGCGCGAGGACGCCGAGGTATAGGCCTTTGCGGTTGCGGCATCGGCGGTGTGAGCGCCGGCATTTTCCGCACGCACCAGCGCAAGCAGGATGCCCGAGCGATCCGTAACGGCGGCAGCCACGTTGTAACCGTCAGCGGCACAGGCGGCGACGGCGGCCTGCGCCAGATCGACGGCAAGCCCGGTGCCGAGGCTTGGCAAGGCGACCGTATCGTCGGCGAGCGCCGGTGCGGCGATCAGGGCAAGAGCGGCAGCAAGAACGGTGTGCTTCATTTGAATCTCCAGAACGGAACCATTTCCTGAAGCCAAAGTAGAAGCTTGCCGCACCCTGCGAAATTCGCAGTGCAACCGACACCTATCGGTAGGATTACCGATGCGCGCTCAGCCAGAGCCTCGTCTGCTCCGCCACTGACGGCGTGCCGAGCTTGGCCGCAATATTGGCACGATGGCTGTCGACCGTCCGCACCGAGACAGTCAGCGCCGCGGCGATTTCCTTGCTGCCGAGCCCCTTCGACACCAGTTCGATGACCTCCGCCTCGCGCCCGGTCAACTGTTTGAGCAGTGCAGCCGTCTCGGCCTGAGCGAGATGTTCGGCAAGCTGCACTTCGCAGGCTGCAATCGCCTCCATCAGCACATGCTCGTCGACCGGCTTCGTCAGAAAATCGGTCACGCCTGCGCGAAAGGCCCGGCGGCAGGCTTCGACATCGCCATGGCCGGTGATCATGATCGTCGGCCAGGAGATGCCCTTCGCCGACAATTGCGTCATGAGCTGAAGACCGCTGACGGCGGGCAGCCGTAGATCAAGGACCAGAACGCCCGGTCTCGTCCAGTCCGCATGCGCTATGAGATGCGCAGCATCCGGAAAGGTCGCGACTTCCTTGCCGTAGGTCGAAAGCAGCATCGCCAGCGCTTCCCGCACGGCGGCATCGTCATCCACCAGATAGATCATCGCGTCGTCTCCAGCGGCAGGCGGACGATGAACCGCGCTCCCCCCGCATTGACCGCCTCCATGCTGCCTTCCATTTTCTCGATCAACCGTGCGCAAAGCGGCAAGCCCAATCCCATGCCCTCGGGCTTGGTGGTGAAGAAGGGTTCGAAGATATGCGGCAGCGCCGCGGCGGGAATGCCCGCGCCGTTGTCGGTAATCGTGAGCACAGCCTGCTTGTCCGAGCCCTCAGCGCGTATGGAAATGCGAGGATCGTCCTTTCCGTCGAGCGCTTCCGCAGCATTGCGCAGGATATTGTGGATCACCTGCTGAAAACCGATCGTGTCGATACGCACGAGGCGCTCACCGGATGCGATGACGGTATCGAGAGCGATGCCGCGTCTAGCGAGATCGGGCTCGGCAAGACGCATTGCTTCGGTCAAGGCGCGCTCCAGTGGAATGGTTTCGAGCTGCGATGCTCCGCCGGCAATATAGGCACGCATTCGCCCGAGAATGTCGCCGGCGCGCTTTGCCTCGCGCACATTGGCATCCAACGCCTGTTCCAGGATATCACGTCTCTCAAGCGCGATCGCCCGGCGCGCTGCCTGGCTCTGGCTCAGAAGAGCTGCGACAGGCTGCGCCAACTCATGCGCAATGCCCGATGCCATTTCGCCGAGGGCATTCACACGCCCGGCGTGAGCAAGTTTCGTTTCCTGCTCGAGCAAAGCCGCTCGACGCTCTTGATGCCGCTCCGCACGCACCGCTCGGCGATATGCGACAAGCAAATAGAATGCCGCCGCAAGCAACAAGAGAAGCGGCAGGACAATCATCGGCGGCAACAGCTCCGTGGCGCGAAAACCCCGGCTCATTTCCAGTCGTAACGGCTGGCTGGCGCTGTTGACGTCAAGGTTGCGAGTAGCGGTGAGCAGCGTCGAAGCACGCAAGGGACGGTCGATCAGTTGGGTTTCCCGCAGCCACAACTGATAGCCGTAGTCCTGGGGAAACAGACCGTCAGCAACCAGTCCATCCGCATCGATCTTCATCAGCAGATAGAGCCCCGGTGCGACCAGCTTGTAGATCTCATAGTGCTGCACATCACCCGTCTGGCTGCGAACCTCCGTGCTGCCGGGTGTCGTCAGAACCGGCAGTCCGGCGGAGCTCTGCTCTTCCACCTGAGGATCATTTGGCCGGTCATAGCGCGTCATTACCGCGCGCGCACCCTCCACATGGATCGTCGCGATTTCTGTGATGCGCGGATAAAAGGCAGCTATCGCCTCGGCGAGCCCCCGAACACTTTCGTTTTGCTCCTGCTCCCCCATGCGAACCACGGCCGCAAGGGCAGTCAGGTGTGCCTCATGCTGGGCGAGCTTCTCGCCGAGGCGCGTGCCCGCCGCTGAGAGGCCGCTGTTGAGGTCGTCCAAGCCGGCCCGATATTTGAACGCCGCAACCAGCGCGGCGACAAACATGGCGGTGGCGAGACCGGCGAGCAGCACCAGGACGGAATGATATTTGCGTTTCATCTTCATTCTGCGTACGCGGCTGCCCGCATCTTGTCCAACTCTTCATGGAAGGCGGCCGCGGCTTTTCACCAACCCGCCCCAGCGTCTGAACCAGACGCCGCCCCTTTCGTTGGCGGAAATCCCTGGAAACCGCAACTCCGCAATGGGTGAGTGCTCAATACTCAGAACTAAGGTCAGAACCGAGAAAGAGGGGCTTGGGCATTGGCGGCGCCCAAGTGCCCTGCAGCATCGAAGTAACGCCCAAGCCGGCGTGCATCTGCCGAGTTAGGACGCTACTCCGGGCCTGCGGGATCGAAATGCCCGCCAGGTCAGGCTGTGCGGGCAATCGACATGTCAGGCCGCGCCGTCCCAGGCCGGTGCCAGGCCATCCGGGCTGACGATGCGGCCGTCCGGCCGGGCAAGCTTGTGGATGCGCATCATCTCATCCGCCGTCAGCGCAAAGTCGAAGACCGCGAGATTTTCGGCAAGCCGTGCCTCCGTCGCCGTCTTGGTGAGCGCCACCACGTCCGGCTGCTGGATCAGCCAGCGCAGCGTGACCTGCGCAGCCGACTTGCCATGCTTCTCGCCGATCTCCTTCAGCAACGGATCGTTCGGCACCTTGCCGTCAGCCATGGCATAGTAGGCGGTGAGCGCCATGCCATAGGTGGCCGTGGCTTCCAGCACCTTCGTCTGGTCGAGGAAGGGATGGTATTCAACCTGGTTGGTGGCGAGCGGCGCGGCGCTGAGGCGCACGGCCTCGGCCATCAGCGCGGTGTTGAAGTTGCTGACGCCGATATGCTTGGTCAGGCCGCGTTCGCGCACGGCGTTGAGCTCGGCGATCTGCACCTCCAGCGGCACGACCTCGTTCGGCCAGTGCAGGAGGAGAAGATCGACATGGTCGGTCTTCAGCTTGCGCAGGCTTTCCTCGACGGAAGCCGCGAAGGCGTCCTTGGCGTAGTTCGCGACCCAGACCTTGGTGGTGAGAAAGATGTTTTCGCGGGCGATGCCGAATTGCTGGATCGCCTCGCCGACGGCCGCCTCGTTCTCGTATATCTGGGCGGTATCGACATGGGTGAAGCCGCTTTGCAGCGCCTTCGGCAGGATGGAGAGGACTTCGTTTTCCGGCATGCGGAAGGTGCCGAAGCCGAGCTGGGTGATGTGGGCGCCATTGGCGTTGACGGTTTTCATCGGTTTCTCCTTGTGAGGTTGGTGGCCCGCCGGAGCGCAAGCAATTCCAGCAAAAGTGCGAAGCGGTTTTGCGTCCGGAATTACGGCAAAGGTTGAAGGGGGAACGCCCCGGCGGGGTAATGGGCTTCAGGCGGGCTGACAGGCGGCGTCCGGCTGGCTGCGTTCGCGCCGATCGAGCGCGCCGCTCAGAAGGGTCAGGGCGAGCGCGGCGGCGACGAGGATGGCGCCGATCCACGGCGTTGCGCCAAGGCCGAGCGGCGAGGCGACGACCAGCCCGCCGATCCACGCGCCGGCGGCGATGCCGAGGTTGAAGGCGGCGATGTTGAGCGCCGAGGCGACGTCGATGGCGGCCGGGCGGTGGCGCTTGGCCATGTCGACGACATAGAGCTGCAGGCCTGGCACATTGGCGAAGGACAGGAAGCCGAGGGCGGCGAGCGTGACCAGCGCGAAGACCGGCGACGGCGCGGTGAAGGTGAGGATGACAAGAACGGCGGCCTGCAAGGCGAAGAGCACGACGAGCGCCTTCACGGGGTCGCGGTCCGCCACCTTGCCGCCGACGATGTTGCCGAAGGCGATGGCCGCGCCATAGAGCACCAGCACGAGGCTGACGGTGCCCTCGGAAAGACCGGTGATTTCCTGCAGCAACGGTGAGAGGAAGGTGAAGGTCACGAAGGTGCCGCCATAGCCGAGCGCCGTCATGGCGAAGACGATGAGCAGGCGGCCCGAGCCGAGCACGCGCACCTGTTCCATCAGGCCCGCCGGCTTTTCGCGCTTGAGGTTTGCCGGCAGCAGCAGGGCGATGGCGGCGAAGGCGACGAGGCCCAGGGCAGCCACGGCCCAGAACGTGGCGCGCCAGCCGAACGTCTGGCCGATGAAGGTGCCGAGCGGCACGCCGGTGACGATGGCAACGGTCAGGCCCATGAACATCATGGCGATGGCCGAGGCCCGGCGGTCCGGTGCCACGAGATCGGCCGCGATGGTGGCGCCGACGGAGAAGAAGACGCCGTGCGCGAAGGCCGAAAGCACGCGGCCGACGAGCAGCATTTCATAGCTTGGCGAAAGCGCTGCGATCGCATTGCCGGCGATGAAGAGGGCCATGAGACCGAGCAGCAGCGGCTTGCGCCCGAGCTTTCCGGTAAGCGCAGTGAGCACCGGCGCGCCAAAAGTGACGCCGAGCGCATAGACCGAGACGATGAGGCCGGCGAGCGGCAGGGTGATGTTAAGGTCGGTGGCGACGGTCGGCAGCAGGCCGACGATCACGAATTCCGTGGTGCCGATCGCGTAGGCCGCGACGGTAAGGGCAAAGAGGGCAAGTGGCATGGCGGGTCCCCACGCCCGGCGCTAGACCGGGTCCTTTTGGGTTGAAGTTTGTTCGGGGCGGAATATGGGGCACGGCCACTTGCGCGTTAATCCGCGGAAGTGGATAAGCATATGTGAATTGAATTCACGGGTAAGGAATGGACAACCGCGCAGGCGAAATGGAAGTCTTCGTGCTGGCGGCGGAGCTGAAGAGCTTTTCGGCCGCCGGCCGCAAGCTACGTCTGTCGCCTTCCGCCGTCAGCAAACTCGTCACCCGCATAGAGGACCGGCTCGGCGCACGGCTTCTCGTGCGCACCACGCGCCGGCTGGAGCTGACGCCGGAAGGCGAGGTCTATCTGGGGCGGGCGCGGCGCATCCTCTCCGACATTGCCGAAACCGAGCGCATCGTGGCCGAGGGCGCGCGGATCGTGCCGCGCGGGCCGCTGCGGGTAAATGCCTCGGTCGGCTTCGGCGAGCGCTATATCCTGCCGCTCGTGCCGGCCTTTCTGGCACTTTATCCGGAGATCGAACTGGACTTGACGCTCACCGACGGCGTCATCGACGTGATCGGCGAACGCACCGATGTCGCCATCCGATCGGGCCCCTTGCGGGATTCCTCGCTGAAAGCGCGAAAACTGCTGGAAAGCCGCAAGGTCGTCATCGCTGCGCCGGCCTATCTCGAACGACACGGCACGCCAAAACACCCAGCGGAGCTATCCAGCCACAATTGCCTGCGCTTCAATTTCCGCCGTAGCATGGACGATTGGCCGTTTCTCCTCGAGGACGGCCAGACCGTCGAAGCCTACGACGTCACAGGCAACATGCTGGTCTCCAACGGCGCGATCCTGCGTCAGCTCTGTCTCGACGGCCTCGGCCTCGGCCGCATCGGACGTTTCCATGTCGAGCCGGACATTGTCGCCGGAGCGCTGGTGCCCGTACTGGAGGGCTTCAATCCTGGCGACACTGAAGTCATCCACGCCGTCTTCGCCGGGCACGAGCATCTTGCCGCACGGATCCGGGCGTTCATCGACTTTCTGGTGGAGAAGATTTGAGAACTGGCGCTAGATGTTTACCCAGTTAGGCAGCGCGCGGCGCTGCCTAACTGTGCGCTCGATGCCAGTCAGTCCTCGGCGTTGTGGCTTACGAACATGTCGGCGAAGCGCGCGGCAAAGCTCTGGGTGGCCGAACGGGCGCGGTCGCTGACATAAATGCCGACGACGGCATCCTCCAGACGCGGCAGCGACTTGTCGAGGCCGATCTGGAAGACCTTGTCGGACAGGACCCTCTTCGCCAGGACGCTGACACCAAAGCCGTTGGCGATCGCGGATTCGATGCAGGACTGGCTCGGGCTCGAATAGACGAGGTCGAAGTTGCGCCCTTCCCGCTGCAGCGCGCCGAGCATGCTGCGGCGGTAAACGCAGCCTTCCGGGAAGCTGACGATGCGCAGCGGATCATTAAGCGCAGCCTCGGGACTGCTGCCCACCCAAGTCAGCGGCTCACGCCAGGTCATGAATGCCGACTCCGCCGGCCCGTCCGCCGTCATCGCGACCACGATGTCGAACTGGCCTTCGCGCAATCCCTTCAGCAGGACGTAGGAGAGGTCGCAGACAACCTCGAAGGTGAAGCCTGCCTGTTCGAAAGTCAGGCCAGCCATGAGCTTGGGCATGAAATGATCCGCGTAGTCGCTGGGGATGCCCAGCCGCAGCTTGCCGCGTGTGTCGCGCCGGGAAATCCGCAGCATCATCTCGTCGTTCAGAAGCAGCATGCGCCGGGCGTAAGTCGCCACGATCTCCCCTTCCTCGGTAAGATAGACGCCGCCGGCTTCCTTGATGTCACGGCTGAAAAGCTGAACGCCGAGCAGGTCCTGAAGCCGCCTTATCTGGGAGCTGATCGTGGGTTGCGTCCGACCGAGACGCTCGCCGGCACGGGTGTAGCCGCGCACGTCGATGATGGTGACGAAAGTTCGCAGCAGATCGGTCGGAATACTCCGCATGGAATGAACCTCGTTGTCTCGTGACTGCAGACAGTTGCGACGGCCGGCCTCTGTTCGGCCGTCGCCGGTTCTAGGCGAACTCGTGTCGCCGGCAAAGCGGTACCGCGTCCTTGCGCGCGCCACCCGTGAACATGCATCCTGGAAGATCGAAGGCGCCCGATCTTTTTTTGGGGCCCCTTCGGCTTCGCGTCAGGCCAGGATGATGTTGTGTTTTGGTCCAAACGGGAACTTGGTGATGTTCTCGTTGCTGCCATCCTCCTTGAGCACCAGAATGTCGTGCTCGCGGTATCCGCCGGCCCCTGGTCTTCCTTCCGGGATGGAGACCATGGGCTCCATCGAAACGACCATGTTGGGTTGCAGGATGGTGTTGACGTCCTCCCGCAACTCCACACCCCCCTCTCGGCCGTAGTAGTGGCACATGACGCCGAAGGAATGTCCGTAGCCGAACGACCTGTACTTCAGCAGGCCATGCTCGCGATACATCTCGTTCAGCTCGGCGGCGACGTCGCCGCAGCGTGCACCGGGCTTCAGCAGCTCGAGGCCGCGGCGGTGGACCTGGCAGTTGATCTCCCAGATCCTCAGATGCTCATCGGAGGCGTGGTCCAGGAACATGGTGCGCTCGAGCGCCGTGTAGTAGCCAGCGATCATCGGGAAGCAGTTCATCGACAGGATGTCGCCCTTCTGCAGACGACGGCTGGTCACCGGGTTGTGCGCACCGTCGGTGTTGACACCGGACTGGAACCAGACCCAGCTGTCCATCAGCTCCGCGTGCGGATAGACCTGCGCTATGTGACGGACCATCGCCTGGGTTCCGGCAAGCGCGAGATCGTATTCGGGCACGCCTTCGGCGATCAGCGCCTTGATGGCCGCGCCGCCGACGTCCGCCGTGCGGGCGCCCTCGGTGATGATGGCGATCTCCTCCGGCGATTTGATCGTGCGCATCCACATGACCGGCTGTCCGATGTCGCGGAACTCCACGTCCGGAAACGCCTCTTGCAGAAGCGCGCGGGTCTCCAGCGTGACATGGTCGAACTCGATTCCGACCCGCTTCATGCCTTTCAACTGGCGCTGGAGCGCGTGAAAATAGTTGTCCTTGCGCCAGTCCGTGTAGGTGATGTTGTCGCCAAAGGTCCGGCGCCAGGGCTGGCCGGCGTCCACGCCGGCGGAAATGCTTGTCGCCTTGCTGTCCGTCACGATCAGGGCGTAGCGGCGGGCGAAGGAGCAATAGATGAAATCGGCGAAATAATTGATGTTGTGGTAGGACGTCAGCAGCGCCGCATCCAGTTTCAGATCGTCCAGAACTCGACGCAGGCCGTCCTGTCGACGCTTCATCTCAGCTTCGCTGAAGGTGGGGACGACCTTCTCCCCATTGTGCATTTCCTGGAGCCGGGGCAGGTCGCCCGACTGTATGCCTGTATTCATTCTCGGTGTCTCCTAAGCAAGATGCTCCCAATGCGAGAGGTCGCTCAGCTTAGGAACTGCCGAGAAGGCGGTGAAATAGAAAAAGGACATGCCTTGATAGAGTTCATTCGCGGCTCTTACCGGGCTCCGCAGGTAAGAGCACATGCCTTCCTTCTGGTCATAGATCCCGTATTCGAGAACAAGTGGCGCAAAACCAGGGCGTCTGGATGATGCTCCCATCGCGAAGTACTGCTCGGGTGCTATCATTCTGAGCCAGGAGCTTGCATGAGGCGATGTGGCCGCGCCTTAGATACGGGCGCGGCCGATCTTCACTTGAAGTGACGCACGCGCCCCAGCAAGCCAGGTGACACCGTCAATAGGCATGCTCATATGCGGCGCAGATCTCCGCCTGGGACTTGTCGGCCAAAAAGGCGATCTCGCCTTCCTTGTGCTTCACGTAGACGTCGGCAAACCCTTCTGGAAACCAGCCGCAAACCGTCGAATTCTCCCTGAAGCGCTGGAGGGCCGCTTCCAGCGTCTGCGGCAGGCGGACATAACCGCGGGCGGCCAGAGCTTCGGTGCTCAGCAACGAGAGATCTTCCTGGGTCGCCTCGGGCACCTCCAAGCCTTCCTCGATTCCCTGTACGCCGGCATGGACGATCGCGGCGAGCGCCAGATGCGGATTTGCCGCACCATCGGCGGCACGGAACTCGAAATTGAACTGGGAGGCGCGGTCGATGTCGCTGATGTCGGAGACCGGGCAGATACGCACCGAGGCTTCCCGGTCACGAAAACCGAGATTGTTGAATGCAGCGCTCCAGCGATGCGGCGTCAGGCGCAGGTAGGAAACCACGCTCGGCGCAGTGATGGCGACGATCGAATCGAGATATTTCAGGATGCCCGCGACGAATTTTCCAGCAACGTCGGAAAGCTCGTGCTTGCCGTTCGGATCGTAGGTAACGGGATTGCCTGCCGAATCCAGCATGCTCATGTGCACATGCACGCCGTTGCCGACGCCGGCTGGATCGCGGATCGGCGTGAAGGTTGGATCATAGCCGAGTTCGCGCGCAACCAGGCCGACGAGCTCCCGCGTAATCAGCGAATGATCCGCGACGGTGACGCCCTTCTGCGGCCCCATCGTCACTTCAAACTGGCCCGCGCCGAATTCCTTCAGGATCGTATCCGGCGTCACGCCGGCCTGACGCATCGCGGCGATGATCGCCTCGCAGAAATGACGCTCCTCCTGGAAGCCGCCAAGCGTGAAGGCCTGTCCGACTTCGGAAACGAGATGCTTGATCTGGAACTCATGCTCGAAGGCGCCGTAAAGGGTGACGCCCGCCACCTTTTGCAGGCGTTCGAGCGCCGCTTCGAGGATCGAGCGCGTGCAGAATTCCCAGGGCCGCCCGTCCGTATAGCGGATATTGCCGAGAACGAAATTCTCGTTCGGCGCCCCCTCCTCGCTTTCGATGCTGACGCTGGTTGCTGGATCGGGAATGAGCACGAGATCGCCGAGCGAGCCGAAGGGGCTTTCGGCGATGGCGTCGAAGCAGGTGATCTGCACATTGGTCGGCGTCCAGCCGACCCCCCGCTTCAGGCGCTTTTCCATCTGCGACAGCGGAAAGGCCTTGCCGCGCACCTTCCCCGAGAGATCGCCGCAGCAGGCAACCATCATTTCTTCACGTTTCATCTGCGTCCCCATTGATCTGGTTCTGGTCATATCCCGGCAGCGAGAAACGGATGCCGTCCCAATCGCCGATGCGCTTCTGCGTTGCCTCCCAATCGGCTTCGGAGACGCGCACAATCAGCGCCTCGACGAGAACGATTGCCGCCGCGACCGTGTCCCAGGCCGTGCCTGCATCAATCGGCAGCGCGATGATGTGATCGGCGCTGCGTGCGGCGGGAGAAATCCATTTGTCGGTAACGACGACGATCGTCGCGCCCTGCTTTTCCGCGATTGCCTCGGCAAGGCGCGAGAGGCTGGGCTGGTACCGCCGGAAGTCGAACAGCACGACCACGTCCTTCTTGCGCATGCGCAGCACATACTCCGGCCAGAACTCCGGATTGTCGGCCATGTGGTAGATGCCGCTGCGGATCTGCCGCAGATGGATCGACAGGAAGGAAGCGACATTGTCGCTGATGCGGCCGCCAAGCAAATAGATGTTGCGCGAGGAATCCGCGAGGAGAGCGGCAAGAATATCGAACTGCGCCAGCGAGACGGTCGCTGTCATTTCCTGCAGGACGGAAGAAACCCGCTCGATGTATTCCGGCAGAAACTCCGATTGACCAACCGGCTTCTGGGTGGACTTCAGGTCGAGCGGCGAACGCTGCCCCTCCTTCAGCTCGGCAATCAAGTGGCGTTGCAAATCATGGAAGCCACCGCAGCCGATCTTGCTGACGAAACGGGTAATGGAGGGCGCGCTGACGCCGGTCTTTGCTGCCAGTTCCTGGATGCTTTCAAGGCCGGTGAAAGGATAGTCCGCGAGGATCGCGTTTGCGATCTTCCGCTCGCTGGCGGTCAGCTGCGCGGCGGCCTCGCGAATTCTCGTGCGGACCGTCGTCGATGATTTTCCATCGCTCATTGGCGTTCGTTCCCTTGTTGGGGCGGATACTTGCGCCATGAAAAAATTTAGTCAAACGGAAAAAATAAGATTGACTATGATTGAAAAATTTCTTTGACTGTCCGTCATCGAAGCCCGTGCTTCCGGCCCTGCCGGACCGTTTGACGGATTTGTTTGCATGCTCAGGTTTACTGATCGCGACACGACCAGAGTGCTGAGTGCAGGCGACCCCGATCCCGTGGTGCGGATCAACGCCGGCGGCGCCTCGACGATCTTTCTCACCTGCGAACATGCGGGTCGCAGCGTGCCTCTGGCACTCGGCGACCTCGGCATCGCCCCGGAGGAGATGGATCGCCATATCGCCTACGACGTCGGCGCCGAGGGTGTTGCCCGCGGCCTTGCCGAACGCCTCGATGCCGCGCTCATTCTCCAGCGCTACAGCCGCCTTGTCGTAGACTGCAACCGCCCCTTCGATGCGACGGACTGCGTCGTCCTGCAAAGCGATGGCACGACAATCCCGGCCAACGCGGATATCTCCGACACGGAACGCCGCGCCCGCTACGTGGAAATCCACCAACCGCTGCACGAGGCCATCGCCACGGCGCTAGACCAGCGGCAGGCGGCTGGCAAGCCATCCTGCCTTGTCTCGGTGCATAGTTTCACGCCGATCATGCGCGCGACCGGCGCTGTGCGCGATTTCGAACTCGGCCTTCTCTATAACCGCGATGCCCGTCTGGCCGAGCGGTTGGCGGAGGCGTTTCGCGCGGCCAATCCGGACGTCACGGTGAAACTCAACGCACCGTATCACGTCGACGATATCTCGGACTACACGATCCCGGTGCATGGCGAGCGGCGCGGCATTCCGCACGTGCTTCTCGAAATACGCAACGATCTCATCAACGACGCCCGCGGCCAACAGGAATGGGCCGAGCGCCTCGCCATGCCTCTGCGCCTTGCGGCCGAAAACCTCGAAGGAACCCCCGATGGCCGCTGACCATCTGACCACGCGGAACCTGCCGCTCGACCCGGCCGCCTCCGCCATCCTCTTCATCGACGTGCAGAACTTTTCCGTGCGCCGCGAGGGCGGTGAGTTCAAGGACGTCTCCGATGCCGAGATCGAAGGCAAATACGGCTATTATTTCAAGCGCATCCACGAGGTGGCGATCCCCAATATGCAACGCCTGCTCGACGGTTTTCGCAAGGCGGGCATCGAGGTGCTGCACACGACGATCGAGAGCCTGACCAAGGATGGCCGCGACCGCAGCCTCGACTACAAGATCACCGGATTCAACGTGCCGAAGGGATCTTGGGACGGCAAGGTCATCGACGAACTGGAGCCGCTGGAAGATGAGATCGTTTTCCCGAAAAGCTCCTCCAGCGTCTTCATCTCCACCCATATCGACTATATCTTGCGCAATCTCGGCGTGAAGCAGATCGTGCTGTGCGGCCTCCTGACCGATCAATGCGTGGAATCGGCCGTACGCGACGCCTGCGATCTCAACTATCTTGTGACGCTCGTGCCGGACGCCTGCGGCACCTACTCGCAGGAGCGGCACGATTTTTCGCTCAGCGCCATCAAGGGCTATTGCCGCCAGATCTCGACTGATGATCTCCTGAAGGAAATCGGGCAGTAAGACTGCCGGGAAGGATCGGCGAAACGAACAAGGAGCATTCGAAAGCGGGCCTACAACAAAACAAAAGGCCGGCCCGCGTCCATCCACTGCCATAAGGCATCATAAGGGGAACGATAATGAAATTGAGGACTTCCAAACTGCTTCTGGCGGCGAGCCTGGCGCTTGCCTCTTCCGCTGCCCTTGCCGACGACGACAAGATCGTGATCGGCGGCGCGCTGTCGATGACGGGCATCCAGGCCCCGCTCGACACCCCCGGCTATAACGGCGCCCAGGTGGCGGTGAAATATCTCAACGACAATGGCGGTGTGCTCGGCAAGCAGGTCGAGTTCATCAACATCGACGGCAAGTCCGATCCGGTTACGGTCGGCAACGTCGCCGTCGAGCTGATCGACAAGGGTGCTCAGGTCATCGTCGCGCCGTGCGACTTCGACTTCGGTTCGCCGGCAAGCCGCGAGGCGCAATCGGCCGGCCTCGTCGGCATTTCGACCTGCGCCTCCGACCCGCTCTATTCGTCCTGGTCGCTCGGCGACAAGCAGTTCACGCTCTCCATGTGGAACACCACGATGGGGGCGACGGCAGCCGATTTCGCGGTCAAGGAGAAGGGCTGGAAGACGGCCTATGTCGTGACCGACCAGTTCATCGCCTACACCAAGTCGCTCTCGAAATATTTCGTCGAGCAGTTCAAGGCCGACGGCGGCGAGATCCTGCTGGAAGACACCTATACCAACGGCGACAACAACTTTTCCGCCCAACTCGCGCGTCTCCAGGCGCTCGGCAAGAAACCGGACGTGATCTTCGTTTCGTCCTACGGCACGGATATCGGCGTGATCATCCGCGCGCTGCGGGAAGTCGGCTATGATGCGCCGGTCCTCGGCGGCGACGCCTATGACGACCCGGCCATGCACGAGTCGCTCGGCGAAAAGTTCGGCAACAACGTCTTTTTCGTCACCCACACCTGGATGGGCCCGGAAGCGCATCCGGACATGCCGAAATTCATCGAGCTCTATACCCAGATGCACGGCAGTGCGCCGGATACGTCCTTCGTCTCGACCGGCTGGGACACGATCATGATGATCGCCGACGCAATTAAGGCGGCTGGCACGACGGAAGGCGGCGCGCTCGCCAAGGCGCTGGAAGACGGCCAATTCAAGCTCTTGACCGGCGACCTCGATTACGGCACCGCGGAAGAAGGCCATGTGCCGAACAAGGCCGCGGCCGTCATCGAACTGAAGGGCGGCAAGCCGAGCTTCGTCGGCTGGCGCAAGCCGGAATCCCTGCCGAATCCCTGATCCGCGTTCACGGGCCGGTGTGAAAGCCGGCCCCCCCACTTTCGGAAAAGCCATGCCTGAAACGCGTCTCGCGGTTAACGACGTGTCGGTGGAATTCACCGGCCTCCGCGCCCTCGACCATGTGTCGCTCTCCGTCGCCACCGGCGAGGTCGTCGGCCTGATCGGGCCGAACGGCTCCGGCAAGACGACGCTCATCAATGCTATCACCGGCCAGGTGAAGCTAGCGACCGGCACAATCCTCGCCGGCGACACCACTCTGTCCGGTCTCTCGCCGCGCAAGATCGCCCTTGCCGGCGTCAGCCGCTCATTCCAGATCGTCCGCCTTTTCAACACGATGACGGTATTGGAGAATGTCGAGGCCGCGGCACTCGCGAAGGGCGCCTCCCGCGCTGTCGCCGCCGAGCGCGCGGCCGGCCTTCTTGCCGAGCTCAATCTATCGGCGAAGGCGGACGAGTTGGGCGAAAGCCTCAGCTACGGCGACAAGCGCCGGGTCGAGATCGCCCGGGCGCTCGCCGCCGAGCCGCGTTTCCTGCTCCTCGACGAGCCGGCCGCCGGCATGAACGACGCCGAGTCCGAGACCCTGCTGCACACGCTTTCCGAACTGCCGAAGACGCGCGGTCTCGGCCTGCTGATCATCGACCACGACATGGGCCTTATCATGCGCCTCTGCCACCGGCTGCACGTCCTCGCCTCCGGCCGCACCATTGCCGAGGGCGATGCCGCCCATGTCCGCAGCCATCCGGCCGTCATCGAGGCCTATCTCGGCAAGGGGGCGGTCCATGCTTGACGTCACCGATCTTTCCGTCAGCTACGGCACGATCCGCGCCGTACGCGGCATCAGCTTCACCGTCGGCAAGGGCGAGTTGGTCAGCCTGCTCGGCGCAAACGGTGCCGGCAAATCCTCGACCATCAAATGCATCGCCGGCGCGCTGAAGACGGCGGGCGGCTCGATTACGCTCGAAGGCAAGGACATCACCGCTGCCAATCCCGAGCAGGTCATCCGCGCGGGCCTTGCCACCGTACCGGAAACCCGCGACGTGTTTCCTGACCTGACGGTCGCCGAGAACCTCATGCTCGGCGCCTACATCCACCGCCGCGACCAGGCCGGAAACCGCCAGAACCTCGAAAAGCTGCACGCGCTCTTTCCGCGCCTTGCCGAACGCTCGAACCAGCCGGCCGGCACGCTTTCGGGCGGCGAGCAGCAAATGCTCGTCATCGCCCGCGCGCTGATGGCGCGACCAAGCGTCCTGCTCCTCGACGAGCCTTCGCTCGGCCTCGCGCCGGCCGTCGTCGAGCGCATCTTCGAGATGATCGCGACGCTGAAGGAATCGGGCCTGACCATCCTGCTTGTCGAGCAGAACGTGAACCAGGCGCTTTCCATTGCCGACCGCGCCTATGTCATGCGGCTCGGCGCCATCGTCGCATCCGGCACGGCCGACGAGATCCGCTCCGGCAGCGATCTCAGTGCGCATTATCTGGGGGGCTGATCCATGGCTTTCGCGATCCAGTTCGTCATCGACGTCCTGAGCCTTGGCGGCGCCTATGCCCTCATGGCCCTCGGCCTCGTCATCATCTACGGCATCCTGCGCCTCGTGAACTTTGCCTATGGCGAACTCATCATGGTTGCCGGCTATACGATGTATCTTTCAAGCGGCTCGGGCCTGCCCTGGCTCGTCATGGCCGCGCTTGCCGTCGCCATGGCGGTACTGTTCGGCATTCTCACCGACTACGCCGCCTTCCGTCCGGTGCGGGCAAAATCGGTGACGGCGGTGCTGATCACCTCCTTCGCCTTCTCGAACCTGTTGCAGAACGCGGCGCTGCTCTTCATCTCGCCGCGCCCGCGCAACGTGCCGCTGCCGGAAATCTTCTCGCAGACGGTCTCGATCGGCGGGGCGATCACGCCGGTGCGCAACCTCATCACCATCGCCGCCTCCATCGTGCTGCTTGCCGCCGTCGCCTTCCTCATGCGCAAGACGACGCTCGGCATCGCCATGCGCGCCGCTGCGACGAACTTCACCATGGCCCGCATGCTCGGCGTGCCGGCAAACCTCATCATCTCCTCGGCCTTCGCGCTCTCTGGCTTTCTTGCCGGCGTTGTCGGCATCCTCTGGATCGGTCGCATCGGCACGGTCGTGCCGGGCGTCGGGCTGGAGCCGCTGCTCGTCGCATTCATCGCCACCGTCATCGGCGGCATGCGCAGCCTTCCCGGCGCCGTCGTCGGCGGTTTCCTGCTGGCGCTGATCGATACGACGCTCAACTACACCCTGTCGCAGGATCTCCTGAAATTCCGCGACGCCTTCACCTTCAGCCTCGTCATCCTGATCCTGCTCTGGCGCCCCCAGGGCCTTATCAAGGGCCCGGCGAGCGGCCAGCGGACCTGAAGGAGCGGACCTCATGAAACATTCCTACCTCACTGCGCTCATTCTGATTGCCGTCATCGCCGTCATTGCGGTCGGCAGCCAGGTCCTCGGCATCCGTCTCTACGACCGTATCGCCACCAATCTCCTGATCTCACTGGTGCTCGTCGTCGGCCTCCAGACCTTCATGGGCAATTCGGGCCTGCTTTCCTTCGCCCATATCGGCTTCATGGGTCTCGGCGCCTATACGTCCGCCGTGCTGACCATCCCGGCCCAGATGAAGGGCATGGCGCTGCCCGATCTCTACGAGTTCATGAAGGCCGTGGAGATTTCGCCGCTTCTGGCGATGTTTGCGGCCGGTCTGGTGGCCGCGGTCGTGGCGGCGGTCGTCGCCTATCCGCTGATGCGGCTTTCCGATGCTGCGGCCGTCATCACCTCCTTCGCGCTGCTCGTCGTCCTCTACACCGTCATGAACAACTGGAGCGCCTTCACCAACGGCCCGCGCACGCTCTTCGGCCTGCCGAAAACCACGGACATGCCGATCGCCGCCATCGTCGCGGCCGTCGTGGTGGTCGTGGCGCTGTTCTTCAAGGAATCGCGCACCGGCAAGCTGCTCCGCGCCTCCCGTGAGGACGAGGTCGCCGCCGCGGCGCTCGGCGCCGACATACCACATCTGCGCTGGCGGGCCTTCATCCTCGCCGCCTTCATCGCCGGCATCGGCGGGGCGCTGTGGGGTCACTTCATCACTTCCTTCGCACCGAAGGCCTTCTACCTGAAGGAAACCTTCCTCATCATCACCATGCTGGTGATCGGCGGGGCCAATACGGTGACGGGAGCCGTCGCTGGCGCAATCCTCGTCACCTTCGCCTATGAAGGCCTGCGCGGCACTGAAGGCGCACTGAACGCCACCGCGGTGGGCGCCGGCCAGGTCGTTGGCCTCACCGAGATCGTGCTGGCGCTCGCCATGATCGCCGTGATGATCGTCAAGCCGGGCGGTCTCTTCCCGAACCGCGAGATCGGCCACATTCTCACCCGCACCCGCCGCGAGAAGGAGATTGCTACCTCATGAGCTGGAAAACCGCCTATCGTTCCTTTTACTATGCCAACGCTGAGGCGCCGGACGACATCGTGCTCGATCCGGAGACGACGGCGCTTCTCGTCATCGATATTCAGAACACCTATCTCGACCCGAAGGATACGCCCGAGGAAACCGCCCGCTGGCAGCCTTTCTACGATCGGATGCGGAAAACGGTGATCCCGAACACGGCCCGCCTCATCGAAGAATGCCGCAAGCGCAAGGTAGAGGTCATCTTCGCCCGCATTGCCTGCCTGAAACCCGATGGTCGCGACCGCTCGCTCAGCCAGAAGAAGCCGGGCTTCAACTACCTGCTCTTGCCGCAGGACCTGCCCGAAGGCCAGATCGTGCCGGAACTCGAGCCGCGTTCCGACGAAATCGTTATCTCCAAGACGACCGACAGCGCGCTGACCGGCACGAACCTCCGCCTCGTGCTGCATAACATGGGCATCAAGAACGTCATCTGCTGCGGTATCTTCACCGACCAGTGCGTCTCCTCCACCGTGCGCAGCCTCGCCGACGAAAGTTTCGGCGTCGTGGTGGTCGACGACTGCGGCGCGGCGGCGACGGATGAGCTGCACCGGCGGGAACTGGAGATCATGAACATGATCTACTGCCACGTCGTCCAGCTCGACGAGGTTCTGACCTTCTTCAAATAGTTGGGGGTAGCTGCATGTCCGGTCTCTACGCACGCGAAAGCCGATCCGTCTCGAAAATGGCGCACCTGCGGTTCTTCCCGCAGGCGATCGTTGGCGGCAGTGGCGCGTATGTTACCGGCGACGACGGCCGGCAGCTTCTCGATTTCGCCGCGTCCTGGGGCGCGGCGAGCCTGGGTCACTCACACCCAGCCCTCCGCGAGGCTGTTAACCGCGCGCTCTCCGATCAGGCGGGAGCAAGCTACCTTTCCGCCGCAAACGAACCCTGCGTCCTCCTCGCCGAAAAGCTGCTGTCGCTTGTGCCGGAGCGCGCCCGCGGCCGTGTCTGGTTCGGCCATTCCGGCTCGGATGCCAACGAAACCGTCGCCCGCATGGTGGTTGCCGCCACCGGCCGGCCGCGCATTCTCGCCTTCGACGGCGCCTATCATGGCGGCACCGTCGGCTCCATGGCCGTCTCCGGCCATCCGGCGCAGCAAGGCACGCGGGCAAAGGGTCTGACGCTCGTGCCCTATCCGAACAGCTATGCCGCCGGCAGTCCCGAGGCGGCAAGGGACGCGGCCCTCGCCCATCTCGAACGACTTTTCGCAACCGAGGTGCCACCGGAAGAGGTCGCCGCCTTTTTCATCGAGCCGATCCAGTCGGACGGCGGCATGCTGGTGCCGCCCGACGGCTTCTTCCTGGCGATCGAGGCGCTTTGCCGCCGCCACGGCATCCTCCTCGTCTCGGACGAGGTGAAGGTCGGCCTCGGCCGCAGCGGCCGGTTCAACGCCTTCGAACATGCCGGCATCGAGCCGGATATCGTCGTGTTCGGCAAGGGCCTGGGCGGCGGCCTGCCGATTTCCGCCGTGGTCGGCCCCGAAGCGATCCTCAACCACGCGGTGGCGTTCTCCCTGCAGACCGTGCATGGCAACCCGGTCTGCGCCGCGGCGGCGCTCGCCGTTCTGGAGACGATCGAGCGCGACCATCTCATCGAGAATGCCGAACGAACCGGGCGCGCCCTGCGGGAAGCGCTTCACGGTCTTGCCGCGCGTCATGCTCTGATCGGCGATGTCCGTGGCCACGGCCTTGCGCTCGGCGTCGAGCTTGTGACGGATCGCACCACCCGCGAGCCGGCTGCGCGGCAAACAGCGCTTACGGTTTTCCGCGCCTTTCAGCTCGGCCTCGTGCTCTATTATGTTGGTGTGCGTTCCAATGTGCTGGAGTTCACCCCGCCCCTGACGCTCACGCAAGGCCAGGCGCTTGAAGGCACCGCCATCCTCAGCCAGGCACTCGCCGATGTCGTCGCGGGACGGGTCGACGAAAGCTTACTGGTCGATTTTGCGGGCTGGTAGGCCTGGTTTCATCCTACGATCGTGACCGTCGATCGGCTTGGCGAAAACGGAAAAATAACTGACGGCGGGTTTGCCACGGCGTTACCGGCCGGTGCGCTTGGCACCAGTGTCAAAACGCTTTTATTCCTGGCGCGAAGGGAACTGCATGAAACTCGACGCCATCGACCTGCGCATCCTGGAGTCCATCCAGGAAAACGGGCGGATCACCAAGCTGGCGCTGGCCGAAAAGGCGGGCCTTTCGCCCACGCCCTGCTGGCTGCGCCTGCGCAGGCTGGAGAAGGCGGGCATCGTCACCGGCTACCATGCCCGCCTCGCGGTGCGGCGCGTCGCGCCAGTCGCCAGCGTGATGATGGAGGTGACGCTCGCCAATCATCGCCAGTCCGATTTCGAACGCTTCGAGCGAGCTGTTGCGGCAACGCCGGAAATCGTCGCCTGCTGGTCGGTCGGCGGCGGAGTTGATTACATCCTGAAGATCATGGCGGCGAACATCGACGCCTATCAGCGCCTCGTCGACAGCCTGCTCGATCGCGAACTCGGCATCGACCGCTATTTCACCTACATCGTCACCAAGACGGTGAAGGAGGAGACCGTGCTGCCACTCACGACCCTGCTTCCCGCCTCCGAATAGAGAGATTGTCTATCTCAGCCTCCACCATTGGCCAAAGTCTCTACTCTTGGCCCGGCAATAGACAATCTGTCGCCCCGCCTCTGGCACACTCCTCCCACAAATCCAGAGGAGGCCGCCATGACCGCCGCATTCGCCCGCACGCCCTTTCACGACGCGCTTGCCCGCCTCGGTGATCCACACCTGTTGCGGGAGCTCTGCTATGTCGGTGGACGCTGGGTTGCCGGCAGCGGCGGCGACAGCTTCAAGGTCACGGATCCCGCGTCGGCCATCCCCCTCGCCTGGGTCGCCTCGCTCGATGGCGAGCAGACATCCGAGGCGGTTTCCGCCGCGGCCAAGGCATTCCCCGTGTGGCGGGACATGCTGCCGCAGGAGCGCGCCGCCATATTGCGCAACTGGCATGGACTTATGCTGGAAGCCCGTGAGGACCTTGCGTTGCTGATGACATTGGAGCAGGGCAAACCGCTTTCGGAATCCCGTGGCGAGATCGACTACGCTGCCTCCTTCATCGAGTGGTATGCCGAGGAAGGAAAACGCCTCAACGCCGAAGGCGTCACGAGCCACTTGGCCGGTGCAGAGATGATCGTGCGCCGCGAGGCACTTGGCGTCGTCGGCATCGTAACGCCATGGAACTTCCCCTCCGCCATGATCACCCGAAAGGCAGCGGCCGCCCTTGCCGCCGGCTGCACCGTCGTCGCACATCCCTCCAGCGAGACCCCGCTTTCCGCGCTCGCGCTTGCCGAACTCGGCGAACGGGCAGGTCTGCCTGCCGGCGTCTTCAATGTGGTTACGGGGGATGCGGCGACGATCGTTGGCCGACTGAACGCAGACACCCGCGTGCGGGCCATGAGCTTTACCGGCTCCACCGAGATCGGCAAGCTGATCGCCAGCCAATGTGCGCCGACCATGAAGCGGCTCGTGATGGAACTTGGCGGCCATGCGCCGCTGATCATCTTTGCCGATGCCAATATCGACAAGGCTGCCGACATCGCCATCAACGCCAAGTTCGCGACCTCGGGCCAGGATTGCCTCGCCGCCAACCGCATCTATGTCGAGCGTCCCGCCCTGGCCGCCTTCACCAAGGCATTCAAAGCGCGGATCGAAGCGCTGAAGGTTGGCCCCGGGCTGGAGGCCGGCACCGAGATCGGTCCGCTGATGCATGAGCGTGCCATCGCCAAGGTGGAAGAGCAGGTGGCAGATGCGCTCAGCCACGGTGCAAAACTCCTGACGGGCGGAAAACGCCACACGGCCGGTCCGCTGTTTTATGAACCGACTTTGCTGGCGGACGTTTCCGACGACGCGCTGATCATGCGCGAGGAAACCTTCGGCCCCGTCGCCGCCGTCACTGCCTTCGACAGCGAAGCGGAAGTGATCGCGCGCGCCAATAACAGCGAATACGGCCTCGCCGCCTATGTCGTCACCGAAAACGGCGCCCGCCAGATGCGCCTTGGCCGGGCTCTGGAATACGCGATGGTGGCGATCAACCGCGTGAAAATCACCGGCAGCCCGATCCCCTTCGGCGGCTGGAAACAATCCGGCCTCGGCCGCGAAGGCTCGCGCCACGGCACGGAGGCCTTCACCGAACTCAAATATCTCTGCATCGACACGGCCGCCTGACCCTGGCGCCGAACCCAACTGAAAGGAAAGACCATGCTCGACAGACGCAACGAACTCACCGCCTGGGACCGCGACCACTTCTTCCATCCCTCCACCCATATGGGCATGCATGCCCGGGGCGAGACGCCGACGCGCGTCATCGGCGGCGGTGAAGGCGTCTACATCACCGACACCAACGGCAAAACCAGCCTCGACGCCTTTGCCGGCCTCTACTGCGTCAATGTCGGCTACGGCCGCCAAAAGATCGCCGACGCGATCGCCGAGCAGGCGAAGAACCTCGCCTACTACCATGCCTATGTCGGCCATGGCACGGAAGCTTCGATAACGCTGTCCAAGATGATCATCGATCGCGCACCACAAGGCATGACCCGTGTCTATTTCGGCCTCTCCGGTTCCGATGCCAACGAGACGAACATCAAGCTGATCTGGTACTACAACAACATCCTCGGCCGACCGGAAAAGAAGAAGATCATCTCGCGCTGGCGCGGTTATCACGGCTCTGGCGTCATGACCGGCTCGCTGACCGGCCTCCACCTGTTCCACAATGCCTTCGACCTGCCGCGGGCGCCAATTCTCCACACGGAAGCCCCCTATTTCTTCCGCCGTCCGGACCGCTCGATGGATGAGGAGCAGTTTTCGCAGTATTGCGCCGACAAGCTGGAGGAGATGATCCTTGCCGAAGGACCGGAGACGGTCGCTGCCTTCATCGGTGAGCCGATCCTCGGCACCGGCGGCATCGTGCCGCCGCCGATGGGCTACTGGCCGAAGATCCAGGCGGTGCTCGACAAATACGACATCCTGCTCGTCGCAGACGAGGTGGTCACCGGCTTCGGCCGCCTCGGCACGATGTTCGGCTCGGACCATTACGGCATGAAGCCGGCGCTGATCACCATCGCCAAGGGCCTCACCTCCGCCTATGCGCCACTGTCCGGCACGATCGTCTCCGACAGGGTCTGGGACGTCCTGGTCAAGGGCTCAGACGAACTCGGCGCCATCGGCCACGGCTGGACCTATTCCTCCCACCCGATCTGCGCCGCGGCAGGTGTCGCCAATCTCGAACTCATCGACGAGCTCGGCCTCGTGGAGAATGCCGGCACCACCGGCGCCTATTTCCGCGCGGAGCTCGCCAGGGCCGTCGGCGACCATAAGAATGTCGGCGAGGTGCGCGGCGACGGCCTGATGGCCGCGGTGGAATTCGTCGAGGACAAGGACGACCGCGCCTTCTTCGACCCGTCGAAGAAGATCGGCCCGCAGATCGCAACCGCGTTGGTCGAACGCGGCGTCATCGGCCGCGCCATGCCGCAGGGCGATATTCTCGGCTTCGCCCCGCCGCTGTGCCTGACCAGGGACGAGGCCGATATCGTCGTGAAGGCGACAGCCGACGCGGTGAAGTCCGTTCTCGGCTGATCCTGCCTGAATTGGCAGAGGCAGCGGCTACTGCTGCCTCACCCCGCATACGGCAGCTGAAGGTGGAAACTGTCCCGCTGCCGGCACCTACTTCCGCCGACCGGAAAAAACCGATCGAGCGCCCGCGGGACCAAATGTCCGGAGACGACGGCGCTCAGGACGCTTGGTTCATTCGCTTCCGGCCTGAACCGGGTTTGGTCTTCTTTTCTCTATTGCATGCTTCAAAAGCGCCGCGGAACGGAAGATGCCGTGGGCGAACTTGCCATAAGGGAGGGTGAGGAAAAGCCCCATCACGAATCCCAGGTGGATCGCCAATAGGAGTGGCATCCATGTGGTTTCGCGCCATGCGAGCAGCGCCAGTCCGGTGAGGCTGATGAAGAAGAGGAGCGCGATAAAGCCGCGATCCATGGTCTTCTGCCTTTCGTCTATCTGCATGTCATTGCGGCGCATGCTCAGCCAAAAGAGACCCGCCGGGCCGATGATCAGGCCTATGCCGCCAGCGGTGCCGAGCAACACCGGCAGGCTGAAGACTGGATACGGAGCTTCCACGCCCCACAGATAGTGATAGAGCGTCGCCACCGACGTGGACGCGAAGCAGAGCATGAACCCGTAGAACGTAAGGTGATGGAAACGCCGGCGCCACAGCGTGAATGCGTCGTCCTCGTTGTTGCACCCGTCACCGTGGCCGCCCCCGAGATACTTCAGCGTCAGAGCGGACTTTGCGGCCTCTCCGATGGCGTCCGGCACCAGCACGGAATGTCCCGGTTCCGAGACCTGCCGCCAGAAGCGGCTAACGCCGACTGCGAGCGCGATGGCCGACCAGCCGAAGGCTGCGCCAAACGTGACGGCGAGAACGTTGTGGGGGAAGATCGCATAGAAGTCGGCCTCCAGGCCGTCGATGAAGAGACCGCCTTGGCTCAAGATCGTGGCAATCAGGAACAACGCCACGCCGAGACTGACTGCCATTGCGACGGCAAGACCATTTTGGCGGTACAATTCTCCGAAGGCCTTGGGAAACGCGTATTCCATATAGGTGTCGCGGCGCACGCGCGACAACGTCTTGGGCAGGTTGACCCCAAACTCGTGCGGAGGCGCATACTGACACGCATAGAGGCATGCGGAGCAATTGTGACACAGGTTGGCCATGTAATGCGCGTCGGCCACATTGAAGTCGAGCCTTCGCGTCATCGCGGAGAAGACGGCGCAGAAGCTTTCGCAGTATCGGCAGGCGTTGCAGATGTGCAGGATGCGGTCGACCTCGGCGACGTTGGCATCGAGCTCCCGTTCGGCCTTGCCGGCAAGGTCCATCAGATTGTCGATGACGGCCATTTCTACTGTCTCCTGATCTGTTGTTCGCCGCGCGCCGCTGCGGCCGCTTGCGTTCCGGCGATCCGGCCGAAGGCCGTGCCGATGCTCATGCCGACGCCAGCGGTGTAGCCCTTGCCGAGCACGTTGCCGGCCATCATTTCACCGGCGACGAAGAGGTTCGGGCTGGGACGATCGGCGAACCGCACCGCAGCCGTTTCGTCGACCTTCAGGGACAGGTAGGTGAACGTGATCCCGGGACGGAGCGCATAGGCGTAGAATGGCGGCTTATCGATCCGCTGCGCCCAGTGCGTCTTGGGCGGAGACACACCATCGGTTCTGCAGTCATCGAGGATCGTATGGTCGAAGGTTCCGGGCTGACACGCCGCGTTATACGCGTTGACCGTCTGCATGAATGTGCCGACCGGCAAGGCCAGCTTTTCCGCCAGTTCGGGAAGGCTCTCCGCCGTGACGCCTGGAAAGACTGGCGGCATGAAGCGTCCGATTACTTTCCTGTCGATGATCGAATAGCCTATCTGCCCGGGCTGCTGTGCAACAAGGCGACCCCAGATGGCGTAGCGCTTTGGCCAGAAGTCCTCGCCTTCATCGTAGAAGCGTTCGCCTTCCCGATTGACGACGACGCCGAGGGAGACGCAGTCGATGCGCGTGCAGATGCCTCCGTCATAGAGCGGAGCGCGCGCGTCGATCGCGACGCAATGTCCCTGCGAGGGATCGCCGATGATGTCGGCCCCGGCTTTCATCATGTACTTCAGAAGCACCCCTTGGTTGAATCGGGTGCCACGGATAAGGAAGTTGTCGGCCGGCCACTCGCCTCTGTCGTTGCGTCCCCAGGCCTCGCGCAGCCATTCCCGGTTGGATTCGAACCCTCCCGCGGCGAGAACTGCTGTCTTGGCCGTGATCTTTTCGCCGGTTTCCGTAATTGCCCCGACAAACCTGTCGCCATCGAGGATGAGTTCGGCGACCGGTGTGTCATACCGCACCTTGACGCCGAGAGCTTCCGCGCTGCGGTAATACGCGTTGACCAGCGCCTTGCCCCCACCCATGAAGAACGCGTTGGTGCGGGCGACGTGCAGCGCTCCCGAGAGCGGCGGCTGAAATCTCACGCCATGCTTGCGCATCCAGTCGCGACAGGTCGACGAGGCTCGGATTGCAAGACGCGCGAGGTGCTCGTTCGTCTCGCCGCCCGTAACCTTGAGCAGGTCCTGCCAGAATTCTTCCTCGGGATAGGCGTCGACAAGCACGTCCTGCGGTGCATCATGCATGCATCTCAGGTTCCTGGTGTGCTGGGAGTTGCCCCCTCGCCACTCCTTCGGCGATGCCTCGAGCATCAGGACGGAAGCACCCGCCTCCCTTGCCATGAGAGCCGCGCACAAGGCCGCGTTTCCGCCTCCAATGACCAACACATCGATCAAGACCGCAACTCCCCCAGAGGTAACTTGTCACACCTCTAGGAAAGTCCCGCTGCCGCGACCATCAAGCTCAGATGAAGGAGGCTTCACTCTTCGTGAAGAGTTGCACCGAACCACTTGCCCCCGCGAACGAGACGGCCCACCACTTTTCGCAGTTGAGCACGCAGGGCAAGCGCTGCAGGTGATAGCTCGTGGTCCGGGAGGCTCGCCAGGAGATTGGTGCGGTAGGCACTGGAATCCGCAATGGCGCGAACTGCCAGCCCCTTCATGGTGGTGCGCGTCAAGGCCGCGCCGGGTTGGATCGTATAGCCCAACCCGGCGGCGACTGCGTCCATGATGACGGCAAGGGAATCGATCTCCATCACGATGTTCGGACTTGTCTTCGCCGTTGCGAAAGATCGGTCCAGGCTGGCCCGCAGGCCATGCCCCCGGCTCGGGAGGATGAGCGGCAAAGATGCGACCTCCGCAAGCCGCACCGCGCTTAGTTCCTGAGGTGAAGGATCGCCCTCCAGCGTTTCCGGAGGGCGACCGATCAGGAACAGGCTTTCTTCAAGCAGGGGAATGGCTTCACTTCCTGCGAAGCTGACTGATTCGGAATTGAACAGGATCGCCAGATCTATCTGGCGTGCCTTCAGCATGTTCTCGAGGTGCCCGGACATCCCTTCCACGAGTTGCAGACGGATGGCAGGATAGCGGCGGGCCATCGCCTCGATGAGAGGCAGCGCAAGAACCGAGGAGGTGGTGGGGGCGAGGCCCAGTGATACAACACCAGACAGGCGTGCCCCCTGCGCGGACTCGACCGCCGCGTCCAGATGCCTGAGGGCGAGCGTCGCGTGCCCGCAGAACACGGCGCCGGCCTCGGTCGGCGTCACGCCCGATGCCCCGCGAACCAGCAGGCGCGTCGACAGCTCACTTTCAAGACGGCTGATCTGCTGGCTGAGCGCCGACGTCGCCATTCCAAGCTGGGCGGCGGCCTTGCCGAGGCTTCCACATTCGACCGCCGTTAGCAGATACCTGAGCTGCCGCAACTCCATGCCTACTCCATTCAGCTTCGATGGCAGGACCGGCCACGGACAACCTGTGCACTCTCGACCTTATGCGAGGCTCGCGAACAGGCCGCGAAGCAAATCAACATGTAGGCACCGTCTATACAATCACCAGATCGCCTTTTCGATCAGCCCCGTCGCAACGACTGTAAGAACGACAAGAAAGATGCGGTCGAATATTTTCTTTGGCAGTCTGGGGCTCAGCCAGCCGCCAAGCGGCATGAAAATCGCCACGGGGATCAGGGCAAGGGCACTTTCCACCAGAAAGCTGGGCTTGATGAGACCCGCAACAAGAAAGGTGACAAACTGGAAGATCGAAAAGATCAGGAACACGGTCGAAATCGTAAAAACGATAGCCGTTCGGCTCATGCGGGTCGATTGCAGGAAGGGCACGATGACGGCGGCACAAAGCCCGGTTGAGCCTTGTGCAAAACCACCGAGGAAGCCGGCAAGAGGCGCGAACCGACCCGCGGTTTTGTCCGCGAAGGCAAACTGCGGACTAAAGAGCCGCAGGCCGATGTACAGAAACAGCATCAGGCCAAGGCCAAGATTGAGCCTGTTCGGGTCCATGACATTGAGGATCCACGTGCCGGCACTCAGGCCGACAGCGCCCGTCAGGAGCCCCGGCCAGAGAAATTCGGCCTCACGCCATGCATCACGCGTCTGAACAGACTGATGAAGGTTCGTGATCAGGATCGGAAGCATCAGCACGCTGATTGCATGTGGGAGCCCCAGGAAGTAGCTGAGCACCGGGAGAGCCACGACAGGTAGCCCCAGCCCGGTGATCCCCTTCAGAAAGGCCCCGATTGCGATGGCTACGAAGACCATCGCCGTCGATACGGGTTCCATGACTTCTACTGCTGCCTATAAAATCGTGCTCAGTGCTTCCCGCGAACAGCCCACCTGGTCATCCTCCGCTCGATCAGCGCGAAGATGACATAGGTTATGATCCCAAGCGCTGCGATGACGGCAACGCCCGCAAACATCAGCGGAACACGAAACTGGGAGGACGCCTGCATCATCAGGTAGCCGATGCCATCGTTCGAGGCGATGGTCTCGGCAATAACGGTGCCGACAAACGCCAGGGTGATGGAGATCTTGAGCGACGCGAAGAAGTAAGGCATCGCCCGCGGGAGGCCGATCTTCCTGATGAGATCAAGCTTGCTGGCCCCGAGAGACCGCAGCACGTCCTCCACCTCGGGCTCGACCGTCGAAAGACCGGTCGCCACATTCACCGCGATCGGGAAGAAGCACAGGACGAATGCTGTCGCGATGGCCGTGGGCTGGCCGATACCCAGCCACAGGACGATGATCGGCACCAGCGCGACCTTCGGGACGGAATTGAAGCCGATCAGCACCGGATAGAGCCCGGAATAGGCCAACGGCACCGTACCGATGAGAATACCCAGCAGCAGCCCGACAACCACACCCAGCCCGAAGCCGATCATGGTGTTTGTCATGGTCAGCGCGGCGTGATGCAGGATGATGGGTTGATATTCCGCGAAGGCATGCACGATCGCCGTCGGAGACGGCATGATGAACGACGGTACGTCGAAGAGGAAAACGGCCGCTTCCCACACGAGAAGGAGGACGACGATCACCAGCCAGGGCATGGCGAGATGGAGGACATAATTCTTGGGCGTCGTCATGTCAGGCGGCCTTGATCTCATCGCGGATCTGCGCGATCTGATTTCGTATAGAGTGAACGATTTCCAGGAACGCAGGCTCGAACGTCGTTTCGATCGTCCTCGGCCTCGGAAGGTCCACTCGATGGGTCGCGATCACCCGTCCCGGCCGGGCACTCATCACGTAGATCACATCGGCCAGGTAGGCGGCTTCGCGAAGGTCGTGGGTGACCAGGATCGTCGTGAACTTCTTCTCCATCCATATGTCTTGAAGGACGCCCCACAGTTCTTCACGGGTGAATGCGTCCAAGGCGCCGAACGGCTCGTCGAGCATCAGCAGATCCGGCTCATGGATCAGCGCACGACACAGGTTCGCCCTCTGTTGCATGCCCCCTGACAGCTCCCAGGGATGCCGCTCCTCGAATCCGTTCAGGCCTACCATCTTCAGCAGGCCCTTCGCCTTCTCGACATATTCCTGGCGGTGGAGCGGAAGACGGCGGCGATGCGGTTGCACGATCTCAAGCGGAAGCATCACGTTGTCCAGAAGCTTTCGCCACGGCAGCAGCGTCGGATTCTGAAATGCCATGCCAACGCATTTGAGCGGCCCGGTGACTTCCTGACCCGCGACCGTGATCTTACCTGCCGTGGGGGGAGTGAGCCCGGTCACCAGCTTCATCAAAGACGACTTGCCACAACCGGACGGGCCGACGACCGCAGCGAACTCGCCGCGTTTGATCTCGATATCCGTTCCGTTGAGCGCAAGAACGCCTCTGCTGCCGCCGTACCGGAGGTCAACACCCTCCAGTTTCACAAAATTGCTCATTCTTCGGCTCCATGCACCACACGACACCGGCGGCCTGATCTCCCGCAACTGGGGATAAGGTGTCGTGAGCCCGTCCTCTGCGACCCACGACCAACACCTGCATCATTCAAAAAACAGTGAGCGCCGCCCCGCCAGGACGGGGCCGACGCAGTCATAAAAGCGCGCCGTCAGCCAAGGATTTTCAGTTCTTCGGCGCTGGGCAGGAAGGAGGCGTCGTAGAAGTCCGCAAGTTCTGGGGCTTTCTCCCATCCGAAGCCCTCGGCCATCAGCCCGAGTCCCTTCGAAACACGCGCGGGATCCAGATAACCAAGACCGTTCTGCTTGACCGATTCAGTCTGGACATGCGTTTCCAGAATGAACTTCATGCGCTGCAGTTCGACATCCGGTTTGAGCAGAGGTTCGCGGGCGACGGTGGCATTGATTGCCGCTTCCGTGTCCTTGTACGTCGCCCCCCATGCCCGGGCCGTGCCAAGAGCGACGGCACGGCACAATTCGGGCTCTTCGGCGATCATCTTCTGGCTGGCAATCAACGCGTTGCCCGGGAAGTCGAAGCCAAACTGATCGAAGTACAGGATATTGATGTTCTCGCGCTTGACCCCGTTCTCGATGAAATTGAAGACCGAGGTGTAGTCGTAGCCCACGACCCCATCGACCTCCCCCTGCATCAGCATGGTGTCGCGGATGCGGACATCGACGGCCGTGAATTCGATCTCGTCCGGCGCAATGTCGTTGAGCTTGAGCACGACCGGCATGATCTTCGTCGCCGCCGAATTTGCAGCAACGCCGATCTTCTTGCCCTTGAGGTCTGCGAGCGACTTTATCGACTCCCCGCCGATCGTCATGATGCTGGCGGGTGAGTGATCCAGGATCGGCAGGATCAGCTTGGGCGTCGCCTCCGGATTGGCGACGGCAAATTCGATCAACGTCTGAATATCGGCATAGCCGAACTGGTGCGTTCCGGTTGCAACCCGGCGGATGGATTCTGCCGATCCGGAGGCGCCCTCCAGATTGGCCGAGAAGCCGAGCTTCTGGTATATTCCCGCTGCATTCCCGAGAAAGAATGGGCTATTTCCGCCATAGATGCGGAAATCGAGTGAGAATGGGACAGTTTTCTCCTGAGCCGAGGCCACGGAGGGAAGCCCGACAGCGGCCAGTGCCGACAATTGGGCGGATTTCACAAGAAATGATCTGCGATTCAGCATCGTATGCTCCCAATTTTTTGATCGTTCCCTAGTTTCGTATTTTTCTTATTTTTTTCGATTCGCCTGGAGATATCTACCTTCGGGTTTTTCAGACAGCCGCCGTGACCTGTATCTCCACCCTGCAAGCCGGATTGTTCATGTCTACACGGCCACAAATTCGGGTCGGCGTGTGGCCCGGGACAACCCAGCTGTCCCAAATCGCGTTGAAGGCCGCCAGGTCATCGCGACTGCTCAGCCAGACCTGGGCGGTGAGCGCGCGCGACTTGTCCGTTCCGGCCTCCGCAAGAAGCGCGTCGATCTTGTCGAGCACTTGCCGTGCCTGTCCGTCGATATCCAGCGAAAGATCGTCCGGCACCTGGCCAGCGGTGTAGACGAGCCCATTGTGAACGATCGCGCGGCTGCGCCGCTGGTTCTGGTCGATGTGGGAAATGTCAGCGTTCTTCGTCATGTCGTCGTTTCCTCCTTACGCCGCGCCGTAGCCGCCGCCGCCAGCGGTTTGCATCAGCACACGGTCCCCTGCCCTGAGCACGCGGGGTAGGGTCGGATCGACCCGTTCACCGTTCACAAGCAGTTGGCCGGGCTCGCCTTTTCCGCCACCATTCAAGCCGTTGGTGGGGGACTTGCACTGCGTCATCAGGAAGGACGTCATCACGTCGGACGCATCTTGAAGAACTTCGAACTCGAAGCTGAGGCCGTTGCCGCCGTTGTTCTTTCCTGCGCCGCCGCTGCCCGTTCTCAATTCGCGACGCAGGACACGGATGGGCGCCAGGCTTTCCATCATTTCCACCGGCGTGTTGCCGAGGTTGGCCGGAAAGCTTGTTGCCGAGAAGCCCGCCCGCTTGGCATTGGCGCCCTGTCCCGCATTGAGGAAGTTGACGACGGCAAAGCGTTTGGAGCGGTACTCACCCGACATCGTCAGCGACGAATTCGGCGAACCTGCGGCCCAGATGCGTTCGGGCATGACATCCGCCCAGGCCTGGAAGACCGCGTGCGGCAGCAAGTGGCCGATCGCGCTGCGGCCACCGGAAGCAGCAGGATAGGAGGGATTGAGCAGGGATCCTTGCGGTGCGCTTGTGGAAATCGGAACAAAACTGCCTTCGTTGTTAGGGATGTCGGGGCAAAGGACAGCCTTGATGCCGTAGACCGTATAGGCGAACGTGTAGATTGGCACGACATTTAGTGCGTAGGGAAGCTGCGGGCTCGTCCCGGAATAATCGATCGTGATCTCGTCGCCTTTGACGGTCAGCGCGCACTTGATGATGACGGGTTCCTCGAAACCGTCATGTTGGACCTGCGAGTGGTAGACGCCATCCGGAATCTTGCGGATGGCCTCCCGCATGGCCATTTCCGACCGGCGGCGGACCTCTGCGCCGAGTTCGTCGAGATCGACAACGTCGAGTAGACCCTTCAGGCGCTCGCCCATGGTGCGGCAGCCGGCAACCTGCGCCCAGATGTCACCCATTCCCTGCTCCGGAACGCGGATGTTCTCGGTAATCATCTCGATGAGGACGTCGTTGGGCTTGCCCTCGTCCAGCAGCTTCATCATCGGGATCTGGAGGCCTTCCTCGTAGATCTCACGGCTGCTGTTGCTGCGCAGTTTGCCGCCAATGTCGGGCAGGTGGGAGACGACCGCAGCGAACCCCACGAGCTTGTCCTTGTAGAACAGGGGCGTCACAGTCGTCACATCGTGTACGTGGCCCGAGCCTTTCCATGGGTCGTTCGTGATGAAAACATCGCCCTGGCGAATGGTATCGGCCGGATATTTCTCGAGGAAATGCCGGACGGTGTTCGGCAGGCAGCCGATGAAACCCGGAAGGCTCATCGTCGACTGCGCCAGCGACCGGCCCTTGGCGTCGGTGAGAACGATCGCGAAATCGTTGCCGTCGCGAACCAGGGTCGAAAAGCAGGTGCGCACGAAGGCGGCCGATGCTTCATCGACGATGCTGATGAGACGTTTCCAGAGGATCTCCAGTTCAATCGGGTCGAACTTCGATGCTGCTGTCGGCTTCTGTTCAGGCGCTGGCGTCCTGATGCGTTCGATCGTGTTCATGTCAATCGAATTCCTTGATTGTTACAGAGACGGTCAGATCGCTCAGGATGGCCACATCAGCGGCGACGGCGACGACGATGGTCGATTCCCGCTCTTCGAGAATGAGCGGCCCTTGCAGGACCGCGCCCGGCGGGGTCGAGTAGCGGTTGTAGACCGGCACCTCGGCAAACTGCTTGAGCAGCGGAAGGAAGATCTCGCGCCGGCCGGACGGGACGGCCTTGATCCGGTCGTCACCCCATTCGAAGGCATGTGCCTTGTTTGGTGCGCGTCCCACCAGCCGCCAGGTCATTACCTGGGCAGCCGCATTCGGGACCAATCGACCGTACAACTTCTCGTACTGGGCCTCAAAGGCGTTCAGCAATGTCCGAGCGGGTTCGCCGGCCAGGTCCTCGTAGGGCACCATCACGGATATTTCCGCGCCTTGCCCTTCGTAGCGCATCTCGGCGCCGACGGTCCATTCGACGGTGGTCGCGCCCGCTGCCTCCAGCTCGCCCAATGCGTCCTTGCGCAGCGCTTCGAGATTGTCGGCGACGTCGGACCAATCGATGTCCGCAAGCAGCTGCGGACGCGACCAGGCGCGGTCGATACGCGGCGGCGCGGCAAGCATGCCGAGGCAGGATCCGGCACCGGCAGCGATCGGCACGACCACACGGGGAATGCGCAGCTTTCGCGCCACGTCGACGGCGTGGACAGGACCGGCACCGCCGGTAGCGATCATGGTGAAGTCCCGTGGATCGTGGCCGTTTTCGGCGATATGGATCCGCGCGGCGCTCGCCATGTTCTCGTTCACCATGTTGCAGATGCCCCAGGTCGCGTCGAGCGGGGACACGCCCAGTTGATCGGCCAGACGCGTCACCGCCGCCTGCGCGGCTGCCTTGTTCAGCATCATCGAGCCGCCGAGAAAGTTTTCACCGTTCAGATAGCCGAGCAGGAGGTCAGCATCGGTAACAGTGACATCCGTTCCTCCCCGCCCGTAGCAGGCCGGTCCGGGCACGGATCCCGACGATTCCGGTCCAACGTTGAGCAAGCCGAGGCGGTTGCAATGAGCGATCGAGCCGCCGCCCGCACCGATCTCTATAAGTTCGATGCTCGGAATGAGGATGGGAAGACCGGACCCGCGCTTGAAGCGCTCGACGCGAGCGCATTCGAAGCTATGGGTCACCGGCGCGTCCCCATCGACCGCGACACAAGCCTTTGCGGTGGTGCCGCCCATGTCGAAGGCGAGCACCTTGTCGACGCCCACCTGTTGGGCGGTGTTCAATGCCGACAGCACGCCGGCAGCAGGGCCGGACTCTAGGAGGAGAATGGGCGAATCCGCGCCCGTCTTTGCCGAACAGAAGCCGCCGCTGGAGACCATGACGCGAAGCGGCGTGCCAGGTTTTACGCTGGCGATGCGCGAATCGAGTTCCTCGAGGTAATCCTCGACGATCGGCTTCACATAGGCGTTTGCCGCAACGGTGGACGTCCGCTCGAATTCCTTGATCTCGCGCGCCAGATCGGAGGAAAGAGAGATCGACTTGCCCGGCAACGCAGCCCGCAGCTTTTCGCCGATACGCTTTTCGTGGTCCGTGTTGGTATACGAGTGCAGCAGCGAGACCGCGATGGAATCCGTGTCGATCTGCGAAAGTTCGCGAATGAGCCCGTCCAGGTCCTCGTCCGTGAGGGCGTCGAGTTCCTCGCCGCGCGCGTCCATGCGGGCATCCACCTCGACCCGGCACTCGTCGTCGATCAGCGGCTTGGGCAGCTCGATGTCGAGGTCATAGATATCGTAGCGCCACTCGCGACCGATGTTGAGGACGTCCTTCATCCCCTTCGTGGTCACCAGGGCCGTTTTCACGCCCTTTCGTTCGATGAGAGTATTGGTAATCAGCGTTGTGCCGTGCACGACTTCCCGCAGATTGGCCGCCCCCTCCCCGAGCGTCGTGTCCACCTGACGTAGCAGGTCCTCCAGCACCGTCGAAACCGCTTGCCCCGGATCAGCTGGCGTGGTGGGCGATTTGGCGACCCATATCCGCCCGGCGGGCTCCATCGTGGCGACACCATCAGTAAAAGTGCCGCCGATGTCGACTGCTACCCGCAGCCGGCTTTCTTGATTGGGTGTTTCACTCATTTGTCGCAACCTGTTCTAGGCTTCAATAGGAAATCGTTATCAATCGTTCTTCGGACATTTCCCGAACGGCGTAGGCGGGGCCTTCACGGCCAAAACCACTGTCCTTCACGCCGCCGAATGGCATCACATCCACCCGCGCACTCGAAGCTTCGTTGACATGCACGCCTCCGAAACGGAGAGACTGGGCCATTCGAAGGGCTCGGTGCAGGTTGGATGTGAATAAGCCGGCCGCAAGCCCGTACGGGCTTGCATTGGCCCGCTCGACCGCCTCCTCGACCGTGTCGAAAGGAATGATGCTCAGGACAGGCGCGAAGATCTCCTCGCAAACCACCTTCATGCGCTGGTTGACATTGGCAAGAACGGTCGGCGCCATGACAGCACCCTCGCGCGTTCCGCCGACGAGCACCTTGGCCCCCGCTGCCACAGCTTCCGATACCCAACTCTCGGCGCGCTCTGCATGAGCGAGACTGATCATTGGCCCGACCAGCACATCCGGATCGGCGGGATCACCGGCCTTGACCGTGCGAACCGCTTCAACCAGTCGCCTGACGAACACGTCGTGAATGCGGCGGTCGACCAACAATCGCTGGACCGACGTGCAGACCTGGCCTGCCTTCCTGAAACCGGCGTTCAGTATCTTCGGAATCGCCAGATCGATATCGGCGTCGTCACAGACAATCGTGCTCGCGATGCTGCCGAGTTCGAGCTGCGTGCCGCGCAGGCCAGCGGCCTGCTGGATTTCCCGACCCACCTGCGTGCTGCCGGTAAAGGCGTAGTAGGCGATACGCTGGTCCGAAAGCAGCTGGCGCCCGATGCGGCCGCCTGGCCCGTGAAGAAGCGAAAGCAGGCGCGGCGGCAGGCCGGCCTCCAGCAGGACCTCGCACAGCGCTACCGCCGACAGAGGGGTGTAGCTGGACGGCTTTATGACGACCGCATTTCCCGCTGCAATTGCCGGGCCGACCTTATGAGCAAGGGTATTCAAGGGCGAATTGAACGGGGTAATCGCGCAGATCACACCGCGCGGCGCGCGGATGGTGAACCCCATTCGATCCCGCGCCCCCGAAGCAGCCAGCATTGGCACGAGCTCGCCATTCAGACGCTTGGCCTCCTCGGCTGACAACTGGAGCGTCTGAATGCAGCGATTGACCTCGTTCTCGCCATCGGCCCGCGTGAAACCGGCCTCCTTCCGCATCGTGGCGATCAACTGCTCCCGCCGGGAGCCGAGCAACCGCGCAGCGTCCATGAGAATGCAATAGCGATCGTAGGGACCAAGAGCGGATTCAGCGACCGCCTCGACCGCCCCGGTGATGGCTTCCTCCACCTGTTCGACCGATGCGACATGCATCTCGCCGTACGCCGTTCCGGAGAAACTGTCGCGGAGGGTGTCGATGCTTTCGCCTTCACACCATCTCCCGGCAATCAGGAGCTTAGACATGACGTGCCCTTCCCGGGTTCAGACAGGATTTGATGACTCTGCGAGGCCGCGCATGAAGTTGATACGGATCCTGGCCGGGTCGCGGTCGGTGGTTCCGGCAGGCTTTTCGCCGTCGATACGGACGCTGATCAGTCTGGGACCATCCTGATTGAGTGCAGCATCGACGAGCGTCTCGAAATGCTCTTCGTCCTGAGCCCACTCGGATTGGGCAAGGCCGGCGCCCCGCGCAATGGCGACCAGATCCACTCCCCGCGATGTCAGCGTCTTCTGGGAACCGGTGATCTGGTACAGGCCATTGTCCCACAGGATGATGCAGAGGTTGGCGGGATTGACCGCGGCGACGGTTCCCAGCGAACCGAGCTGCATCAGGATCGAGCCGTCGCCGTCGAGCGCGAAGACCTTGCGCTGCGGCTGCGCTATTGCAACGCCGAGCGCGATCGAACTTGCCAGCCCCATGCTGCCCAGCATGTAGAAGTTCTGGGGGCGCTGTCCGCTTGCCCAGAGATCGAAATTGCTGTTGCCGATGCCGCCAATGACGGCTTCCTCGTTGCTCAGCTTCGCCACCAGGCGCCGCGTTAGCGCGCTCCGGTTCATGACCTTGGCCGTATGGCGGGATGTGGTGCTTTCGATAACAGACATCTTTGCCCGTCTCCTCAATGCGGCCGCTTGGTTAACAGGGGCGACAGGATGATCGCGGCGGGGGTCTTGGTGGCGAACGCCTGGCGGATCATGTTGCCCGCGATGAACTCGACCTGCGACTTGTCCTGGATGGCGAAGTTTTCGATACCGAGGCTCTGAAGGACAGGGCGCATCGTCCGGCAGACCATGGATTGGCCGAGCTGGAACTCGCCAAGCGTGCCCCGCTCCGAAATCACCATCACCACCGGCAGCTGGAACGGACAGGCCAACGACGCCAGTGCGTTGGGAATGGTGGCAAACCCGCTCGTCTGCATCAGGGTGATGCCGCGGCGTCCGGCCATGTAGGCGCCCGCTACAATGGCGACGGCCTCTTCCTCACGGGTCGGAACGACCACCGTAAAGTACGGGTCTGCCTCGATTGCATCGATAAGCGGGCGCAGAACGTTGTCCGGAATGTAGGTAACGAGATCTACATTATTGTCCTTGAGGACACGAACAAACGTGCTTGCCCATTCATCAGAAAAACTGTCCGATGCCACTGAATTCACCTCGGATTTATTGTTATTCGGCTCAACAAGCCGGCTGACAGCAATTTCAGTTTGGCCGCTGCCAGCCTCGATATGAAAACGCTAATTGCGGGCAGCTAGAAGCGCAAATGATTATTTTGCACTTATTATTCGCTTTTACAGATAAATCATGACCGACAGAGGAGGACCGCCGGCAAGGGTCCTGATCGCGTTCGCGGCTTTGAGAGAACCCACATCTGGGCGCCACAACAAAACTGTCCGCGTCCCCGGCATTAATAATCAAAACTGATTAATATCGATTTTCTAATCATTTGTGGCGACGGCACCGCACACCTATTCTCCCCCTCGATCAGCAACGGAGTGTTTCAATCATGGCGAACAGTACAACCATGAGAGCAATGGCCATTCGCGCTCATGGCGACGTCGACCAACTCAATCTGGAAGAGTGGCCTGTCCCCCAGGCGAGCGACGGCCAGGCCCTCGTGGAGATCAAGGCGTGCGGCCTCAACTATATGGATGTCTTTGTGATCCGCGGCATGCCTGACATGCCGACGACCATGCCGCGCATTCCGGGCGGTGATATCGCTGGCATCGTCCGCGCTGTCGGCGCCGGCGTTTCGGACGAGTGGGTCGGCAAGCGCGTCGTCCTTTTCCCCCGCTTCCCCACGGGAGGGGTGCTCGGCGAAAACGGCAATGGCGGCCTGTGCGAGTACATCGCCGTCGACGGACGCCAGTTGATCGAGATCCCGGACAATGTGAGTTTCGAGGACGCGGCAGCGCTTCCGATCGCCTATGGCACATCCCACCGCATGCTGTTCACGAGAGGCCATATAAAGGCCGGTGAAAAGGTCCTGATCCTTGGCGCAAGCGGCGGCGTCGGCGTTTCGTGCCTGCAGTTCGCAAAAATGGTCGGCTGCGAGGTCTACGCCTGTACGTCGAGCGAGGAGAAGGGCGAGAAGCTCAAGGCGCTGGGTGCAGACCACATCATCAACTATGTCGAGACGCCGGAGTTTTCGCGGGCGGTTTGGACCGCCACCGGAAAAACCGGCGTCGACGTCGCCATCAACTTTACCGGCGGCGACACGTGGATCCAGACGCAGCGAAGCATGGCGACCGGCGGGCGTATCCTGACCTGTGGCTCCACGGCAGGGCATCTCTGCGATATCGATGTCCGCTTCCTCTGGCACCGCGAGACCGAAATCATCGGAAGCCGGGCCTATGTTCCCGAGGATATCGTCGCCTGCCTTGATTATGTCGCCTCCGGCAAACTGAAGCCCGTCGTCGAGGTCCGCCTGCCGCTCGAGCGTGCGGCCGAAGGGGTACGTCTGCTGGAAGACCGCCAAATCTTCGGAAAGGTGATCGTCACACCATGACCGAAACCATCCCCAATCTCGGCTGTATCGGTCGCAACTTTCAAACAAGCGGCCAACTCGCCGTCATCGACCTTTGGGATCCGGAAAACCCGCGTGTCATCGACTATCCGACCTACAATGCATCCTGCGATTCCGTGGCGCGCGGCCTGCTCGAAAGGGGGCTGCGCTCCGGCGACCGGATCGGCGTCTACTGTTCCAACCGGCTCGAATTCCTCGAAGTCTTCTATGGCGCGATGCGGGCCGGCATCGTGCCGGTGATGATGGGAATTCTCCAACCCAGGGACACGATCGATTGGATCGTGCAACAGTCCGACCTTCGACTGGTGTTCTGTGAACGCGCATTGGCGGTGAACCTGCCCAGCGACACACCTGCGGTCATTGTCGACAGCAACGGTGCCGACGGCCTCGCCGCACTCAAGCGCCCGGGGCCTTTCGAACCCTTCGTGCCGGAATACGACTCGACGGCGTTCATCGCCTACACCTCCGGCTCGACCGGTCGCCCGAAAGGCGCCCTGCTGTCGCATCGCGCCCACAGCTGGGTCGCCAAGACCATCTCGCAAGACCGGGACTTTTCGCCGGCCGATACGATGATCGTCGCCGCACCGCTCTATCACAAGCATGCGATGAACTCGATCAAGTGCGTCTTGTACGGCGGTTCGACGGTGGTGCTTCTGCGCAAGTTCGAAGCGAAGACCTACGTATCAGCCGTCAACCGCTACAGGCCGACCATCGTCTCCGGTGTGCCGACCATCTTCGCGATGATTCTCCAGCAACGCGAGCTGTTGGAAGGGAACGACTATTCCTTCGTCCGCCTCGCGACAATGGGCGGTGCCCCGGCCTCGGACCAGTTGATCGATTCCGTCGCCGAACTGTTCCCGAATGCCAAGATCAACCTCATCTTCGGCATCACGGAAACCAGCGCCGCCCTGTTCGGCAATCACCGCGGAGGATTGGCGCGCCCCCGCCACTCGATCGGCTACCCCGTCGCCGGAAACGAATTCCGTCTCGTCGGCGGCGACAGCAACGCGTTTGGAACGCTGCTCGTTCGCAGTCCCGGCCTGATGAGCGGCTATCTCAACAATCCCGAGGAGACCGCCAAGCGCATCGATGCGGACGGATGGTACAATACCGGCGACATCCTTCGACGGGACGAACAGGGCTGGTACTACTTCGTCGGCCGGTCGGACGACATGTTCACGTCCAGCGGACACAACATCTATCCCGCGGAAGTCGAGCTCGTGCTGGAGCGGCACGCCGACATCGAACAGGCCGTCGTTGTTCCCGCGCCGCACGAACTGAAACACACGGTTCCCTACGCATTTGTCGTGAAGCGGATCGGATCCCTGGTCAGCCAGCGGGACATTCAGGACCACGTCCTGCGCAATGCACCACCCTATCAATATCCGCGAAAGGTGGTCTTCCTCGAAAAGCTCCCCATGACCAATGTCGGCAAGATCGACCGGCGCGCCCTGGAAGCGGAAGCGCGACGGCTCACGGAAGAAGAAAAGCTCGGAGAAAACGCATGACCCTGCAAACCCTCAACAAGACCGTCGGCGATGTCCAGGCGATCATCGACCGGAGTGCCTTTCTATCGTGGCTCGGCTTGAAGGTCCTGTCGCTCGGCGAGGATACGATCGAGGTCGAGGCTTCCTGGCGGCCTGAATGGGTCGCAAACCCGGTTGTCGGGCAGACGCAAGGTGGCATTCATGCGGCTTTGATCGATTTCGCGGCGAATCTGGCGATGATAAACAAGATCGGCGGCCCGGTCCTGACGATCGATCTGAGGGTCGACTATCACCGCGTCGCCAAAAAGGGCAACCTGATCGCGCGTGGCAAGGTCATCAAATTCGGCCGCACGATCGGGACCAGCGAGGCCCAGATTTTCGATGGTGAAGGGCGGCTGATCGCAAGTGGTCGGGGCAGCTTCCAGACAACGCAAACCTCCGAAGCCGGCTCCAAATCCAAAGAGGCCTGACGAGGCCCGGCGCGCGCCAGCCCCGACCCTTCCACCTTCTATATCTGAAAGGACACCTTCCATGGCCATCGACATGTCCGGCGAAGAACGTATCTCCGCGCCGATCGACCGAGTCTGGCAGGCCTTGAACGACCCCGCGGTTCTGGAACGGTGCATTCCCGGCTGCGAACGGCTGGTGGCCGAAAGCGAAAATGCGTTCAGCGCCATCGTCACGATCAAGATCGGCCCCATCAAGGCCCGCTTCGCCGGCGAGGTCGAACTCTCCAATATCGATGCACCGCGGTCCTGCACCATTTCGGGCGAGGGCAAGGGCGGCGTGGCCGGCTTTGCCAAGGGCGGGGCGGACGTGACCCTGCATGAAGAAGGTCCGGGAACGACGTTGCTGATCTATGCCGCCAAGGTCGACATCGGCGGCAAGCTGGCCCAACTCGGCAGCCGCCTGATTCAATCGACATCCAAGAAGCTTGCCGGCGAGTTCTTCGGGAAATTCAACGAAACGGTAAGCTCCAGCTGAGCATCGGGCCGGATGATCCGGATGCTGGCGTCATCCGCCCTTTCCAGCGCTTTGTCTCAGTTGAAGGCGGTGTCGAGTATTCGCACGCCGTGGACCGGTTTTGTCTCTCGAATCGTCTTCAGGAGGATTTCCAGAACCCTGCGTGTCGTCGGCGACGACGAGCGCATGTGGCGGGTTATGATGCACACCTCTCGCTCGACCTTGGGCTCGTGCAATTCGCGGAATTCGAATTCCGCCATCTGCCCGGTGTGGGCGGCGAGCGACGGAAGGACGGTAATGCGGTCACCGAGCTTCAGGAGGGCATAGAGCGACGTCGTGCTCGAGGCATAGTCGACCTCGGTTCCACGATGCTTTGGCTCAAGATCCGGGAAATGCCGGATAAGCGCACCGATGCCCGTGTCCTTCGTCAGCGCCACGTAGTTATGGTCGCGCAGGTCTGCCCACGTCAGGTCGCCCTTGTGGCTCGCCAATGGATGACCCTTCGGAAACACCGCGCCGAACGGGTCGGCCAGAACCGGCCGATAGTCGAGATCCGCGAAATGATTCAGCGGCGACGAAAGCCCGAAGTCTGTGGTGCCCTCGAGAACGGCGCGCTCGGTCTTTTCGGACCCCTCGTCCCGAACCGAGATCTTGACGTCGGGATAGGACTTGCGGAACGCCTCCAGTGCCGGCGCCAGAATGTGTGGCATCATCGACGGCACGACAGATATTCTTATGTTGCCATGCTCGCTGCGCGCGGTGGCTTGAAGATCGGAAACCGCGTTGTCGAAGTCACGGATGATGCGTTCGGCCACCTCCTGGAACCAGACCGCATCTTTCGTCAATTCCACACGCCTCGTCGTACGATCGAAGAGCTGGACACCGGCGAGATCCTCCAGTTGCTTGATCGTCGCCGTCAGCGAGGACTGCGTCTTGAACAACTGCTGTGCGGCCACTGTGAAGGATCCCGTTCGCGCGACGGCCGAAAAGCAGCGCAAGTGCCGGAGTGAAATCTGCGTTCCCATATTCTGCTCTCCATTGGCGCGGACGATGCATTGCCGGTGCGAAGATCCTAACGCCGATCGGAACATATCATCGAAAACGATTAATACGAGCGTTTTTATGATTTGCATCGCCAACCCTGAACGCTAGTCTGCACGCTCACAAAGCATCGCAAGGTGGTCGGGTTTAGAGAGTGCGGGGTAGTATGGCGGACGCTGGCGAGCCTGAAAGCAAGGGGACATGGGTCGGAAGATCCATGCTCCGCAAGGAAGACCGGCGGCATCTTGCCGGTGCGAGCACCTTCGTGGCCGACCTCCGCCTGCCGCGCATGCGCGATATTGCCTTTGTCCGCAGCCCCGCCGCGCACGGCCGCATCGTTTCGATCGAAAAGCCGACGGGACGCGAGAATTCCGTATTCACCCTCGAGGACCTGCAACCGCTCAACCCGATTTCAGGCGGCCCGGAAATCGCGACGTTTCGGAACGCCACCTATCCTCCGCTTGCGGATGGAAAAGTGCTGTTCGTCGGCCAGACGATTGCCATGTGCATCGGAACGAACCGTGCCAGCGCCGAGGACCTTGCCGCGGACGTCGTTGTCGAGATCGACGAGTTGGCGGCCGTCGTCGACGCGGTCGACGCCCTGACTGATGAAGCCCCGTTGCTGCATGAAGACTGGCCCGACAATTCCTTCATCGACGCGACAATCACGGAGGGCGACATCGCCGCCGTCCGTGATGCGCCCGTAAAGATCCGCCGCCAGCTGAAGATGAACCGCCAGGCGACGAACCCGCTGGAAACTCGGGGCGTCGTCGCTTATCAAGACCATCGGCTCGGTGAGCTCGTCGTCTATTCCTCGACGCAAGGCCCGCATGTGATGCGGCACGGGCTCGCATTGGCGCTTGGCCTGCCGGAACACAAGATCAGGGTGGTGGCACCCGATGTCGGCGGCGGCTTCGGCGGCAAGAACCGCCTGATGCCGGAAGAGATCGCCGTCGCCGCACTGGCAATGAAGGTGGATCATCCTGTCCGCTGGATCGAGGATCGCAACGAGCATCTGGTCGCGTCCATCCAGGCGCGCGAGCATCATTATGACCTGACGCTCTACTCCACGGCGGAAGGCCGGGTGCTCGGTATCGAGGGCAGCGTACACGTGGATGCCGGCGCTTTTGCGCTATGGCCATCCGGCCCGTTCATGGAAACCGGCATGGCGGCCCGCAACCTGCCGGGCTCCTACACCGTCGAGCATCTTCACATCAGGACTCATACCGTCGCAACCAACAAGGCGCCCATCGGACCCTATCGCGGGGTTGCACGGCCGGGCGCCTGTTTTGCGATCGAGCGCATGATCGATGAACTCGCAGACGAACTTGGATGCTGTCCCGTCGAAATCCGCCGGGGGAACCTCGTCCAGCCGACGATGATGCCTTATCGGACGGCTGGCGGCCTGAGGCTGGACAACGGCGACTATCCAAAAGCGCTCGCACATGCGCTTGAAATGATCGATCTTCCCAAGCTTCGCGAACGGCAGCGCAAGGGCGAGCCCGATGGACGCAAGCTGGGCGTCGGCTTTGCCGTCTATACGGAGCAGAGCGGCCACGGAACGCTGGAATGGGTCAAGCGAAAGTCGCGCGTGGTGCCCGGCTTCGAATCCGCAACGATACGGATGCTGCCTGACGGAACGATAAATCTGCTGGTCGGGATCCAGAGCCACGGACAGGGGCTAGAAACCTCGCTATCCCAGATCGCCGCACAGGAACTTGGCGTTGACCCATCCGCCATCCTGGTCCGCCATGGCGACACGGGCCTGTCACCGCAAGGGTTCGGCACCTTCGCCTCGCGCAGCATCGTGTTTTCCGGCGGGGCGGTGGCGAAGGCGAGCCGCGCACTCGCAACCAAGATCAAGGCAATCGGCGCCCAGCTTCTTCAAGTGCCCGCTGGGGACGTGAGGCTGCGCGACGGGGCCGTCCGAAGCAGTTCGGGTCAGATCCCGATCGCCGACATCGCGCGTGCAGCCAATATCCGGCCGGAGCTCCTGCCTGCCGGCACAGCGCCCGGCCTTGAGGCCACGGAAACCTATGAACCGCCCGAATCCGGCGGCGTCTTCTCCTACGGCGTGCACGCGGTGACCCTGTTGTCCCACCCGGTCACCGGCGTAACCGAGATCATCGACTACGTGATCGTGGAAGACTGTGGGACCCTCATCAATCCCATGATTGTGGACGGGCAGATCATCGGCGGCGTAGCGCAGGGCATCGGGACGGCCCTGTATGAGGAACTGCCCTACGACGAGAACGGGCAGCCGACCGCCACCACGTACGGGGATTACATGATCCCGTGCGCCCCGGAGATACCGAACTTTCGCATCCACCACATGGTTACGCCGGCCGAAAGCACGGAGTTCGGCGTCAAGGGCATGGGCGAAGGCGGCGCAATCGCGCCGCCGGCAGCCATCGCCAACGCGTTGAACGACGCCCATCGGGACTGCAAGGCCAAGTTCCTCGTGACCCCCATGACGCCGCGACGCGTCTCGGACACCGTCGCCGATGCTCTTGCTCGCGAGAATGCCGAATGAAACCTGCCCCGTTCGATTATGCCAGGCCCGAAAGCCTGGAAGAGACGCTCAAGGTGCTTTCCGCAAGCGACGAGGCGACCGTCATAGCCGGCGGGCAATCCCTGTTGCCGATGCTGAACCTCAGAATTGCATCGGCCGAAACGCTCGTCGACATCAGCCGTCTTCGCGAACTGAAAACGCTGAGCGAAACCGAAACCACCCTTTCGTTCGGAGCCCTCGTCACCCATGCGGCGATCGAGGACGGGCTGGGACTCGACGCGTTCAACGGCCTGTTGCAGAAGATCGCCTCGAAGATTGCCTACCGGGCCGTGCGAAACATGGGGACGATCGGCGGAAGCCTCTCCCTCTGCGACCCATCCGCAGACTGGCCCGTATGCCTGCTGGCCCTCGGTGCCAATGTCGCCATTGCCTCGCGCGAGGGCGAGCGATGTCTCCCCATGGAAGACTACCTCGTCGACGCCTATACGACCGCGCTGGAACAGGGCGAACTGCTCGTACGAATTGATATCCCGAAACAAGGCAACTGCGCCTGGGGTGTCAGCAAGGTAAACCGCAAAAGCGGAGCCTTCGCGGATTCTCTGGCGATTGCAGTTCTCGGAACCGACAGTCAGCCGGCGCGCGTCGCGCTGGGCGGTACTGCGAGCTGCGCCCAACTGCTCACCGCGACATCCGCATTGCTAGGTCAGCACCCAGACATCGGCGCAGACGCGCTGTCGAGCGCTATAGCCACCGACGTCGCCGCAGCCCATGAAGAGGCCACGCCCTATCAGCTGCGCTGCCACATCCACACCGTCACATGCGCCATTGCGGAGGCCAGATCATGGTCGAGGTGAAACTGACCGTCAACGACAGGGAGGAAGCCGTCTTCGTCGATGCACGGGACAGCCTCTCCGATCTGCTGCGCGAGAAGCTGCAACTGACCGGCACGCATGTCGGCTGCGATCACGGCGCTTGCGGCGCCTGCACCGTCCACCTCGATGGGACGCCGGTTCGGTCCTGCATCGTGCTGGCAGCAAGGTGCGACGGCAGCAAGATCCGCACGATCGAAGGTACCCGCAACGACGCGATGATGGACATCGTGCGCCGACATTTCCATGAAAAGCACGCACTGCAATGCGGCTTCTGCACGCCTGGAATGCTGATGATGTCGGTCGACATCATCAGCCGCTACGGTGTCCCCAGCGAGAACCAGGTGCGCTCCGAGCTGAGCGGCCAAATCTGCCGGTGCACCGGCTATATGGGCATCGTCGCGGCGATCCAGGCCGCCGCGCGGGAGATCAATGGAAACGGCGACAACTGAATCTATGCCGCTTTTCCTAGAAACGCGGAACCGCTCCTTGCAATACAGTGTTTTGACAGACTTTCTGAACGCCGGGCAGGAACCGGTCACGCTTCGGGGACGCTGCCAGAGCTTCGAAACCCAAGAATGACACGACTCGGCCCGTTTTGCCCATTCCGGTCAGCGAGGCGATCGTCTGGTCCCTGCTCGGCAGACTAAACAGCTAGGGTGCGTTCTCGTCCGTCCCAGCGTCCACGGATTCAGTGCCGTGGCGCCGTCTGTTGTTCCCAAAATCGACAAGTGATTGCGAATCTTGCGGCTCCAGGCTCACCTCGCTCATGATGTCCTCTGCCGACAACTCGGCCGGCACGTATTTCGGCAATCTCGCGGCTGGGAAGATCGACAACAATGAAATACCCGCCACGACCAGGAACGCCCCCCGCAACGCACGGAGCCGGGCGTCCGCGTTGATCGCCACCGCCGTCTCCACCTGGTCCGGCGTCCCGGAGGTCGCGCCGAGCACGCTCCTCAGTTCGTCATTGGTCACGAAGTCGACATTGTCGAAAAGCATGTGATTACTGAGTTCGGGCGGCAGTTCGGACTGGCTGAAGGCCGAGCCGAGAAACAAGCTTAGCAGCGCCACCGCCACAACGCTGGCGAAGGCCGCACCCAGCGCGTTCGAGACGTTGTTCGCCACGCCGCGCAACGCAGCCACGTCGCCGGCGAGGCGCTTGGGAGAGGACGATACGAGCACGTTGAAAAGCAGGGTCAGCAGCGTGCCCTCGCCGATTCCGACGAGGATCAGGCCGAGAATGACCGTTACGGTGCTCCAGTCGTTGCCGACGGTGAAGGCGACCACCACCAGACCGACCGCGATCAGGACAAACGAGGCGATGCCGAGGCTGCGTGGGGGGAAGCGGTCATAGAGCCGCACCGAGAGAACACCCGCTGCCGCGATCGCCCCGGTATATGGCAGGATGGCGACCGCAGAGAACAGGGGCGTGAGGCCCTGTATAATCTGCACATAGAGCGGGATGAGAAATCCCACCGCGAGGCCGAGGCTCCCTGCGGCAAGAAACGCGATGACCGCTGCCTTTTCTTCCCTGCTGTCCAAAACCTCCATCGCGAGCAGGGGTTCCTTGTGGGCTGCGACGCGCCTATTGGACCAGGCGAAGAACGCCTGACCAAGCACTACTCCGAAAAGAATGAGTATCGGCGCCGGCGACAAACCCAACAGCGAAAACGGCGCCGCGCTCTCCGCCGTCAGAATCCCCCAAGCCTGAAGGCTGTTGAAGCCAAGCAGGATAAGCGCGACAGCGGCCGCCGAGAGGACGAGCCCGAACATGTCGATCCTCGTGCCGGGCTGGCGCGGGATCGGGGCCAGGCGGAAGCTCAGGATCTGGACGATGACCGCCAGCAAGACGATCAGCCAATACGAGTAGCGCCAACTCAGCACCGTAGCCAGCAATCCGGCGATGACGAAGGTAACCGCGCTGGCGACCGCGGGGATGCCAGCCAGCACGCCGAGCGCCGTTTCCTGCTGCCGGCCGTGATAGTTGGCGGCGATCAACACCACCAGGGTCGGCACGGCAGCGGCTGCGGCGACTCCCGCGATCGACTGGGCGGAATTCATGATACTTGCATTGGTGCTGGTCGCCATCAACGCCATCGCCACGCCATGAGCGACGAGGCTGACCTGCAGTACGCGGCGTTCACCCACGAGCTTGCCGATCTTTGCGCCCGGCATGACGAACGCAGCAACGAACATCGAGTAGAGGAGAAGTGCAGTTGCCGCGGCGGTCGCCGGCGCGCCAAGATCCTTGGAGAGCGGCCCGAGCGAAACCGGCAGGGCGCTGATGTTGATGGCCATCTGAAGTTGAGCGAGGACGATGACGATCAATGGCAGCCAGGGCGCCCGGCCAGCGTGCTGGTGTGTTTCGACGGAGTCGGCAGTCGGATCCGGTGGTGTTGTCATGTGATCCACTCTGAAGGTTCAATGCCCGCCTAACGGCTAGATCGGAAAGCGCAGGATGGCGGCCAGCTCCATCTGACCCGGCAGTTCCGATCGACGCACACCGAGCACGCGCGCTCCACTGGTGAAGGCGCGGCTAGCGATCTCATCGACGACGCCATAAGTCGTGGCGTCTCCATCGGTGAAAGAAATGGCGCCGGTCTCCGCATCGACCGTCCCCGGGATGACGCCGTCTATGTCAACCAGCAGCGTTTCGACCGCGCCAAACGTGGCCGCGCGCGCGGCATCGGAGATATCGGTCGTCGCGCGGCCGCTACTCGCGCGCTGGTCGTACAGCGTCTTCAGTTCGTCGATCTCTCTCGCGTAGGCGGCATCGAGAATGGCACGCGCGGCCTGTGCGAGTTCGGCATCCGGTACACGGTCAGGACTGGTCTTGATATCGTCCGGCAATAGGTTTGGATAGCTGTTCACGGCGCGAAACACGGATGCGAGCCGCCCGGTCGCCGCCAGGATCAACGGCGTTTCGTGCCCACTCAGGACTGGCCGCAACGCAGCGTCGATCTTGCGTGCATATTGCAGGAAACGGACGTTCTGGCTCTCCAGTCCGCCCGTGCGCCCGTCCGAAGTGCGGTCGTTGAGCGTGGATTTGCCGGCCGCGCTCGCTGCATCCTTCGGCATGTTGTCGACCTTCAGCGTGGTGGCCGGCATGTCAGCATGCATTTCCACCAGCCGCACCGCGTTTTCGGAGAGCGCGAGAATGAAGGCGGAGTGCGGAAAGGTGATGGCCCGGATGAGCGGCTTCAGATGGAATCTGTCTGCAACTTCGACCATCGGGGCCAGATGGTTGGCAAGCCGAAATGTCCTCAGACTGTCCGGGGTGGCGAGGACTGCGAGGCTGTTGGCCTGAAAGCGCCAGAACTCTTCATCATCAGCCAGGGCATCGAACTCTTCCGTCAGCGACAGGAGCCGCTTCTTGTCGAGCTCCGCCGTCTCGAGTCGCTCACGCGCCTCCCGGGCGAAGTTGCCCAACTGGATCCGCGAAGCATCACTCTCCTGCGTGAGTGGCGTGGTCCTCAAATAGATCGACACACAGGCGTCGCTTCTGATGTCGTAGAGCGCCTTGAATTCGGATCGCGTGGGGATATCAACGTACAACATTGAACAATCCTTTCTGTGTTCCGGGGCCGCAAGCGCGGCGACGAGTTTCGCTTTCGCGCCGCAGCGGGCCGCCCTCACAGCGGCAGCAGCCACGGCACCAGCAGCACGCTGACGATCAGCACAATCAGCGAGAACGGTACGCCGATCCGGACGAAGTCGCTAAAGGTGTAGTGTCCAGGCGCGACCACGAGCGCGTTCACCGGCGAGGACACCGGAGTCATGAACGCGGTCGAGGCCGCAAGGGCCACGATCATCGCAAACGGATAGGGCGAGGCGCCCAATTCCTGTGCGACCGCGAGAGCCACCGGCGCCATCAGCACAGCCGTTGCGGTGTTGGAGATGAACATTCCGAGCAGGGCCGTGATGGCAAAAAGTGTCCCCAGCACGACACGCGGGCCCGCGTCGGCCGTCAGCGCCCGCAAGCTGTCCGCGGCCAGCTCCACCCCGCCGGTGCGCTCGAGCGCAATCGAAAACGGCAACATGCCGACGATCAGCACGATCGTCTTCCAATCGATCGCACGATAGGCGCTGTTGAAGTCGATGCAGCGCAGTACCCCCATCAGCAGGCAAGCGATGAGGGCTGCCTGGACATTGGGCATGACGCCGCTGACCATCAACCCGACGACAAGCGCGAGACAGGCCAGAGCATAGACGGCTTTTTCGCGCGCTGGCAGCGCCTCGTCACGCTCGACGACCATGTTGAGAACAACCAACGGGCTGCCGTCCGATCGGAGCTTGTCGAGCTCCCGCCAAGGCCCGATCAACAACAACGTGTCGCCGATCGCCAGCGGCTGATGCAGAAACTCGCGGCCGTAAGCGACGGTACCCCGGCGCAGGCCGATCACGGTCAAATTGAACCGCGTGGAGAAATCCGCATTGGCAATCGTGTGGCCGGCGAGATCGGATGTCGCCGGCACGACGACCTGGGCCAGGCCGATTTCCTGCGACCGGTCGGCGAAATCGGCGCCGCGCAGCGATATTTCTTCAAGCGCGAAGCGCTTACAAATGGATCGAATGTCCGAATTTGACTCGGCATAATCGATGAGCATGACGTCATCCGCTTGCAGTTCCGTCCTTGCCAACGGCTGCATGACCTCGCGGGCGAACCGGTGGCCGCGCTCGATCGCGACGATAGTGGCACCGGGCCATGCTTTCAGGTCGACCCCTTCCAGGGCCTTCCGGCCAGCGGCGACTGCGCCGTTATCCGCAGCCGGTGTTCACGATCGGCCAGCTTGTATTCGTCGATCCAGGCCGCAAGGTTCGGCCGGCCGGAACTTGTTGCCGGCGTGGCGGCATCCTGAAGCCAGCGCCGGGCGACGCTCATATAGAGGATGCCGAGCAGCAGAATCGGCAGCCCGAACGGCGTGAAGCTGAAGAACCCGAAGCCTTCTACACCATGGCGCTCGAGCTCGCCGTTAACGATCAAATTGGGCGCGGTCGCAACCAGGGTCATCATTCCGCTGATCAACGCGGCCACGCTGAGCGGCATCATCAGCCTGCCCGGACCGATGCCGGTTGTCTGGGAGATGCGCAACGCGACCGGTATGAAGATCGCCGTGACCGCAGTCGAGCTCATCGTCGCCCCCAGCGCGCCCACGACCATCATCAGCAGGACAAGCAGGCGCACTTCGCTCTTGCCCGCCCTGGCGATCAACCAGTCGCCCACCCGCTGGGCGACCCCGGTGCGAACCAGCCCATCGCCGAGCACGAACAGCGCAGCGATCAGAACGATGTTCGGATCGCTGAACCCGGCCAGGGCCTCCCCGATCGTAAGAACTCCGGTAAACGGCAGCGCCACCAGCATGATCAGGGCGACCGCATCGAGGCGCGGCCTGTTGATCGCGAACATCACGATTGCAGCACCGAGAAGCGTGAGAACGATCAAAAGATCCGTAATGACCGCCTCCTACGCCGAGCATCTGCATCGAGCCGCGCTCCGCCGTCGTGACCTGTGCCGACGCATCAGGTGAGTTGCTGGTGTCCGTCATTTCCGAAATTCGGCCCACCGGGCCAGGCGTTGCCAAACGCGCGCATGTGTTCGGCATACTGCCGCAGCCGATCGTGGACGAGCCGGTGCACCGTCCCTTCTGGAAACGTCCCGTCCGCTGATGGTTCGCCGGCCATCTGCTCCATCAGCAATTCGATTCCCTCGTCGACGTGGCTGACCGCCCAGACGTGGAAACGGCCCGCCCGCACCGCCTCCACGACCTCCTCCTTCAGCATCAGGTTCTTGAGGTTGGCCGTCGGCACCATCACCCCTTGCCCGCCGGTCAGTCCCCGATCGCGGCAGACATCGTAGAAACCTTCGATCTTGCGCGTCACCCCGCCGACCGCCTGCACCTGGCCGTGCTGGTTCACCGCGCCGGTCACGGCAATTCCCTGGTTCAGCGGAAGACCGGAGAGGGCCGACAGCAAGGCGTAGAGTTCGGTCGTTGAGGCCGAGTCGCCGTCGATCCCTCCATAGGACTGCTCGAAGGTGATCGTCGCCCCCAGCGAGAGCGGCCAATCCTGGGCGTACTGCGCTTGCAGATAGCCGGTCAGGATCAAGAACCCCTTCGCATGGATCGGGCCGGAGAGCTCGATCTCCCGCTCGATGCTCTGAACCGTCCCCCGTCCGACCGAAACCCGTGCGGTCACCCGTGACGGCTGCCCGAAGCTGTAGTCCCCGACGTCGAACACTGACACGCCGTTCACCTGCCCCACCCGAGCGCCGTCTGTGTCGATCATGACCGTGCCGTCGGCGATCGCCTCCCGCATCCGCTCCTCGGCCAGATTGCGCCGTCGCTCCTGCTGTGCGATCGCCGCGTCGACGTCCTGCGCCAGCACGAACTTGTGCCCCGCCTTGCCTGCCCGGTGGCTGGCCTCGACGGCCAGCCTGGCAACGTCGAGGAACCGCGTGGTCAGCTTTCGCTGGTGGTCGCGCAGCCGCGCTCCGTGCTCCACGATCCGGGCGACGGCAGAACGGTCGAAGTGGAGCAGTCGGCGGTCATGTACGATGAGGCTCAGGAAGGCGGAGTAGCTTGCGAGGTTCTCGTCGTTCCAATCCATGTCCGGTGCGAATTCCGCTTTCACCCCGAACAACTCCGGGAACTCGACGTCGACCTGATGAAGGGTCCGATAGAGTGCGGCCGGTCCTATCAGGATCACCTTCAGGTCGAGCGGAATAGGCTCCGGCCGCGGTCGGCTCGTCGGCACCGGCGCCCCCTGCTCGCCCGGGTTCTCGATCACCACTTCGCCGGACATCAGCGCGCGCTTCAATCCCTCCCAGGCAAATGGGTTGTGCATGATGTCGAGGGCGTGCAGGACGAGGAAGCCGCCGTTGGCGCGATGCAGGGCCCCCGCCCTGATCTGGCGGAAGTCGGTCACCAACGTCCCCATCACGGCCCGGTAGTCGAGCCGACCGTTCAGGTTGTAGTAGGTCGGATTCCGTTCGAGGATGACCGGCGCACCCGTGATCCCACTATTGTCGATCAACACGTTGACCTCGTACCGCGCCGGCGGCCCCTGATGTCTTCGCACCCCATTCGCGCCGTCGGCTTGCCCGGGGCCGGCCATCGGCAGGAAGTCGTGCAGATGCTCCGGCAGGTCTTTCTCTATCTGCTCGATGAAGGCTAGGACGTCCGGCTGGTCGCCGTACTCGTCACGCAGCTCCGCGATAAGTGGGCCTACGGCAACGAGCGCCACCTCTCGATCGATCGCCGTGACGCGTTCGTGGGCTTCCTTGTCGATCTGCCGCATCTGGCGCACGTAGGCGCCGAGCTCGGCCTGGATCTGAGCGCCCCGCTGCTCGAGCTCCGCCCTCGCCTCGGCCGGCAACTGCTCGAACGCCTCTTGTGGCATCGGCTCACCGTTCAGCAGAGGGATTTTGGCAATCCCGGTCGGCCCCATTTCCAGCGCGAACTCGCGTTCCTGCGCAAAGGCGCGCAGGTCTGCGGTCAGCTCGCCGCGGCGCGTCCTCACCTCGGCGAGGGACTGTTCCCGTCGTCGCGCGTAATCTTCGCCCTCGAAAGCGCGAGGAATCTCGTGCTGGGCCGCCTCCACAAACGACGTCATCGCCTTTGCCAGCTTGCGACCGTCGCCGGTCGGCATCGGGAAGGCGCGTGGGCGGTCCGGCTCGGCGAAGTTGTGGACGTAGACCCAGTCCGGCGGTGTCGGCCGCGCCGCTGCGAAGGCGCGCACGGCTGCCAGGACTGTGCTCTCGCGCCCGGTGCCGGGAGAACCGGAGGCGTAGAGGTGGAACCCACGCGCGCTTACCTCGAGTGCAAAAGCGATTGCTTCGGCCGCGCGCGGCTGCCCGATCGTCGTCTTGACGGGCGACACCTCAGCCGTTGTCTGAAATGGTAGCGCGGCCGGGTCGAGCCGCCGCCTCAGATCCTGCGGCTGCACCTCCAACCGCTCGCGCAAGGCCCGCATGGCGTTTCTCCGCTTAAGGCTAGCGACGCTTCTTTGCAGTCTGCTCTCCCCGGCCGCGGAGAAGATCTCGGAGAACGCTCGTACACGCGGCGGCAAGCAGTCCTGGCTGAAACCACGGCAACGCGCCGAGGAGAGAATCGCGCCACATCAAACTGCCACTAAGCGGAGCGCTCTGGTACGACAACCGCGAAACAGCGCCGAGCCGTTAGTGTCCGCTTCCGACGTGTAACCATGACACTCCAACCGCGCTGAGGCAATGCCGGCGTTGGGACGGAAGGAGACCTAGGTTGTCGAATAGTTCGCAGATTTGTTCTGAATGGAGGGTGGTTTGACACACCACATTGGATTCGAACTTTTTCGCCATTCAATTGCCGGGGCCTGGTGGCAGGTCATGACGCCACGACCTCCCACGTGGGCGTCAACGAAGTCTGTTTTTAGGATGCAGCGAAGCTAATCGTTACGGCCGACATGAGGGCGCATTGCGGACGCTGCGGCGATGCTCGAACGATCCGCCAGCCCCAAGCCGAACAGCTCTATGAAACCAGTTGCCGCGCTGGTCCGGGCATAGCCAAGACCGTTTTTTCGGGTACGCTGCCGTGGCACTCTGCGGATGGAGGTCGGCATGTCTATGAAGGGTCCTGAAAAGCATTCTGCAAGAGCATGGCTGACCCGCCGTGAGACGCTACAAGGGGCCGCGGCACTCGCCACACTTCCCGTGGGATTGGCGTTGACCCCGGCACGTGCTCAAGGATTGTCGGCCGAACAGGCGCGCGCGATTGCCAAGGAAGCTTACATCTACGGGTTTCCGCTTGTGGACAGCTACCGCATCCAGCATTCCTATTTCGTGGATACCAAGGGCCCCGAATACAAAGGCGGCTGGAACGAAATTCACAACACCGCACGTGTCTATACCCCAGAAGACAAGGCGATCCAGTCACCAAACTCCGATACGCCCTATTCGTTTGTGGGCGTCGACCTGCGGGCCGAGCCACTGGTGCTGACGGTGCCGGCGATCGAGGAGGGGCGCTACTACTCGATCCAGTTCATCGACATGTACACCTTCAATTTCGCATATGTCGGAAGCCGTGCGACCGGCAACGGGGCCGGCAGCTTCCTGCTTGCGGGACCTGGCTGGAAAGGCGAAAAACCTGCAAGCATCAAAGAGGTGATCCGGAGTGAGACCGAACTCGCCTTCTTGATCTATCGGACGCAACTTTTCGGTCCCGATGACATTGGAAATGTCGAGAAAATTCAGGCCGGCTACAAGGTTGAACCACTTTCAGCCTTCCTGGGCCAACCGGCGGCCGCCAAAGCCCCAGCAATCGAGTTCGCCGAGCCGCTTGGCAGGGACGAGCAGAAGACCTCACCGAAGTTCTTCGACCTATTGAATTTCGTTCTGCAATTCTGCCCGGTGAACCCCACCGAAACGGATGTCAGGGCGCGCTTCGCGTCGCTCGGAATTGGAGACGGCAAACCGTTCGCCGTCGATGCACTTCCCGCCGAAATCAAGACGGCGCTGGAACAGGGCATTGCGGACGCTTGGGCCACGTTCGAAGAGTTCAAGAAGACCAAAATCGACACCGGAGACGTCTCAAGCGGGGAAATGGCAGGCTCCCGCCAATACCTGAAGAACAACTACCTCTACCGCATGTCTGCCGCCGTCCTCGGCATCTATGGCAATTCGAAAGATGAGGCGATGTATCCGGTCTATTTCACCGACGCGGACATGAAGCCAATGACGGGGGCCAACCGCTACACGCTGCGTTTCGCGCCAGGCGCATTGCCTCCGGTCAACGCGTTCTGGTCGCTAACGCTCTACAAGTTGCCTGAGAGCCTGCTGTCGGCCAATGCGCTCAATCGCTACCTGATCAACTCGCCGATGCTGCCAAACCTCACAAAGGATGCGGACGGTGGCTTGACGCTCTACGTTCAAAACGACTCGCCCGGCGATGGCAGGGAAGCCAATTGGCTTCCTGCGCCTGAGGGTCCGTTCTTCATGGCGATGCGATTGTATTGGCCGAAACCGGAGGCGCTGGACGGAAAATGGAAGGCACCACCGCTTCAGCGCGTGAACTGATCTGGGAGGGAGGCGAGAATGAAGACCGGGCTGGTGATTTTAGGAATTGGCTTCGTCGGATTGTCGGTCTGTCACGGCAATGCTGCCGAACCAGTGACGGTCGATAACTTCCAACGCGCCGAATCCGATCTCTATTTTGGTAACTCCATCAAGGACGCCAACGGCCCAGGTAATTTCCATCATCGCCGTGAGCCGATGCAGATCGATCATCAGGTTGTTATCCGCGCCAACCGCGACACGCTCTATTCCTCCGCCGTCTTCGACCTCGACGCTGGCCCGGTGACGGTCGCGCTGCCCAATGCCGGCGATCGATTCATGTCGCTGATGGCTATCAACGAGGATCACTATGTCGTTGGCGACATCCAGTATGGCGCTGGGACCTATACCTTTGACAGGGAGAAGGCGGGTACGCGGTACATGATGCTCGGCATCCGCACCTTGGTGAATCCCGAAGACAAAAAGGACGTCGACGAGGTCCACAGGTTGCAGGACGAGATAAAGGTCGAGCAACCGGGAGGTCCCGGCGTGTTCCAGATTCCGGATTGGGATCAGGCGAGCCAGAAAAAGGTTCGCGATGCACTACTGGTCCTCGGCTCGACCATTCCGGACTTTAAGGGAGCCTTCGGCACGCGGGAGACAGTTGATCCGATCCGCCATCTTATCGGCACCGCGCTCGGCTGGGGAGGCAACCCGGAAAAGGACGCATTCTACCTAAACGTCACACCGCCAAAGAACGACGGCAAAACCGTCTATAAGCTCAACGTCGGCGACGTGCCGGTGGACGCGTTCTGGTCGATCAGCCTCTACAACGCCGAGGGATATTTCGAAAAGAACGAACTCAACGCGTACTCCTTAAACAGCATAACGGCCGCGAAGGGCACAGACGGTTCAGTCGCCGTTCAGTTCGGCGGCTGCGATGGGAAGACTGCCAACTGCCTGCCGATCGTAACTGGCTGGAACTACACGGTTCGCCTATATCGTCCGCGTCAACAGATACTGGACTCAAGTTGGATGTTCCCCGCTCCCCGGCCCAGCGACGAATGACGGATCTTGGCGCATTTGTCGTGGAGTCCGCTTTGGCGGCGCAATCCAGCCGTCCGTCGCTGGCGACATCTGCTTTCAGCGGACGGCCTGCAATTGAGGGGCGGCTTCGTCATAATCTGCCCACGCCGCTTTAGAAATCCGGCCTGTCCTCGGCTTCGAACCATCCGCCGACCGCGGCTTCATAGGCCGACGCCGCGCGGAATACGGTCAGGTCGTCGAAAGTGCGACCGACGATCTGGATGCCGGTAGGAACGCCGCTTGCCGAACGGCCGGAAGGAACGGACATCACCGGACAGTTATGCAACATGTTGAAATGGTGGGTCAGAATCCACCCATATTCGGCATCCACCTTCCGCCCGTCGACGGTGAAGTCCTGGTCCAGCATGTCCTGTTCGGCCGCTATCGCAGGAACCGTGGTGGTGGGACAAACCAGAATGTCGTGGTCCTCCATAATCCGGGCCAGCACCTGGTGCATGGCGTGCTGGGTTTCCCACGATCTGGCCACATCGTCGGGGCCCAGCTGGCTGGCAGCCTTCGCGGCGGCCAGCGCATAGTCGGTTAGCAAAGCCTCGTTTGCGCGCGAATGCCAGAGGGGCTGGCGCCCGAAGTGCATGGCGCTGTACCAGGCCAGCGCGGCCTTGTCGCATTCGGCTGTCCAGCCGATCTCGACTTCTTCGACGACACAGCCAAGCTCCCGGAAGACCTCCAGCGCGGCCAGCGTGTTCTGGCGAACTTCCCGGTCGACCGCCATGTAGCCGAAATCCATCGACCACGCGACGCGCAGGCCCGCAGCCCCAGGCAGAACCCTTGGTATCACCACCCTGTCGCGAAGCGAACTGTGGTCATGCGAATGTGGCCCAGAGACGATATTCTGCACAAGTGCCGCGTCTGCAACCGATCGCGCCAGCGGCCCGCAATGATTGTAGGGGTCGACATTGGCGGGGAACCCATCCGGGTTGCGGCCCTTCGGGGGCTTGTAGCCGACCACACCGCAACAGCTCGCCGGAATGCGGATCGACCCGCCGATATCGGTGCCCGTCGCGAGCGTCGTGGTGCCGGCCGCAAGCGACGCCGCCGAACCACCCGATGAGCCGCCGGGGCCGTAATGCCTGTTGAACGGGTTGCGCGTAGTGCCCCAAAGGCGAGACGTGCAGGTGCCGGAAAGGCAGAATTCCGGCGTCGTCGTGCGGGCATGGATGATCGCGCCGGCATTTTGCAGGCGCTCTATCATGGGATCGGACACGGCGTCGGCATTGTCGGCCAACACGCAAGAGCCATAGGTGGTGCGCTTGCCGGCGAGGCGTTGCGCATCCTTCACCGCCACCGCCACGCCTTCCAGGGGGCGCTGTTCCGTCTCGTCGCCGCGCATATAGCGTTGCTCGGCAAATCTGGCCTGGTCCAGCGCTTCTTCGAAATAGGTATCAGTGAAGGCGTTGATGGAAGACTCCACCGCTTCCGCGCGGCGGATCATGGCTTCCAGCAGCTCGACCGGCGAGAGTTTCCGCGCCTTGAAAAGTGCGACAGCCTCCGTCGCCGTAAGGTAGCAAAGATCCTGATCCGTCACGAAACGTCCTCCCCTCTCGAATTGTCGTGCGCGCCTCAATTACCGCTCCGCCGGCATCCGTCGGAGCGCGGCGACCGTCTCGACCCCCAGCATCTTTTGTGCATATTCGGTCAGAAGCCGAATCGCCTCGTCGAACAGGAGCTCCCTGGCCTGCCCACGCCTGAGCCAGAGCCCGTCGATCATGGCCGCGAAGCCGCGCGCGAAATGATCCAGCTCGGCCGCGCTCAGGGTGCCATCCAGCGCTGAAGCCAGATTCGATCTGAGCCGTCGATAGAAAAGCTGCTGCAGCCTGGCGTAGCGCTCGTTAGACGCCGTCGCGGCATAGAATGACACCCATGCATTGGCGATGTTCGGCTCGTAGTGCCGCTGCGGGAAATTGCCTTCGACAATTGCGGTCAGGCGTTCCCATCGGGTTGCGGCGTTTCGCAGGCGCTCTACCACCTCGTCCATCAGCACGCGGTTGGCGTAGCGGACCATCTCGAACAGCACCTCGTCCTTGCTCTTGAAATAATAGGTCAAAATGCCCTGGGACATGCCGGCCTCATGGCAGATCCGCGTCGTGGTGAGCCCGTTCAGGCCGCCCTCGATGAACACGCGATACGCCGCCTCGATCAGCTCGATACGACGGATGTCTTCAATCCTTGTGCGTTTGTGCTGCTCGCGAACTTCCATGTCCGTTGCATAGCCCAATTAATTTTTGAACGCTCTAACAATTTTTCATATTGACATCAAAAAAGCGCGGATAGCATCTTACCCAAAACTCAAAACAACAATCGGGAACACGCTGAATGAACAGAATCGCTGCCACCATATTTGTATCCACGCTCGCGCTTGCCGCGCCCGGCCACGCCGCCGACCCTGAAGGGTGCAGGAAGGTTCGGATGTCAGACCTGGGATGGACTGATATTGCCCTGACCAACAACACGGCGGCCATCACCCTGGAGGCGCTAGGCTACCAGCCCGATCAGTCGCTTCTGGGGCTGAACGTCACCTACGAGATGCTCAAGAACGGCAACATTGATGTCTTCATGGGCAACTGGCGGCCGATCCAGGACGAGCAGTTCAAGTCCTACTATGATGAAGGCTCGGTCGTTCCGCTGGCAACCAATCTGGATGGCGCGAAATACACGCTGGCGGTGCCGAAATATGTGGCCGATGCGGGCGTGAAGTCGTTCGCCGACCTGGCGGCCCATGCCGACAAGTTCGAGAGCAAGATCTACGCAATCGAGCCCGGTTCGAACCAGCCGCTGCTCGACATGGTTACCGTGGATCGCCACGGCCTAGGGGAGTGGGAGATTGTGGAGTCGAGCGAGGCGGCCATGCTGTCGGAGGTTAGTAGAAGCATCCCAAGCAAGAAATGGATCGTGTTTCTCGGCTGGGAACCACATCCCATGAACATGAACATAGAGATGGAATATCTTGCAGGCGGCGACATCGAATTCGGCCCGAACTACGGCGGCGCCACCGTGCGCACGATCAGCCGCAAGGGATATGCGGAGGCCTGCCCCAACGTGGCGCGCTTCTTTTCGAATCTGGTCTTCGATCTCAAATACGAGAATGTCGGCATGGACATGATCATGAATCAGGGCAAGGAAGTCGCCGACGTCGCGCGCGAAATGATGCGCGCGCACCCGGAGAAACTCGAAACGTGGCTGGAGGGCGTGACCACATTTGACGACCAACCAGCTCTCCCCGCACTACAGTCCGCTCTCGGGAACTGATCGCATGAAGCACGGAACGATGCGCGCGGCAGTGCTGTCCGCCCCCGGCAAACCGCTTGAAATAGCCCATGTCGCCATCCCGCAGCCTGGCCCCGGTCAAATACTGATCCGACTCGAGGCTTCGGGTGTCTGCCACACAGATGTGCACGTCTGGCGTGGAGATGTAATGCCAGCTGTCAAGCCCGATCCTTTTATACTCGGGCATGAAGGTGTCGGCATCGTCGCCGCGATCGGCCCTGAAGTCGAAGGCTGGTCCATGGGCGACCGCGCTGGGGCGGCGTGGATCCACGACACGTGCGGCCATTGTGCCGAATGTCATGATGGCGAGGAGAGCTTCTGCCAGTCACATCGCGCGCACGGCTTCAACGTGCCGGGCACTTTCGCCGAGTATGTCGTCGCAGATGCGCGCTTTGCCGCACGCCTGCCGGCCAGCGGCAAGGCGTCCGCGCTCGCGCCGCTTATGTGCGCCGGCCTGACCGCCTACGGTGCGCTTCGGCGGGCGGAACTGGTGAAGGGCGAAACCTGCGCCATCTTTGGCTGCGGCGGCCTCGGCCTCTATGCTGTGCAGCTTGCCGCACGTGCCGGCGCCAGGGTGATCGCAGTGGACGCGTCCGATGAAAAACTTGCTACCGCCGCGGCTTTCGGGGCACACAAAACGCTGAAAGCCTCCTCCAAGCTCGCAAACCGATGGGACGTCGCCGACCAGGCGCATGTCTGCATCAATTTTGCGCCGACACCAGCAACCTGGGACGCGATGATCGCGGCCATCCGCCCACGCGGCCGCATGGTAGCCGCCGCCATGGTTTCGCAGCCGGTCGGCCTCAACCAGGAATGGCTGACCGGAAGCGGCGTCAAAATCACCGGCACCAGCGTGGGCACCAGAGCGCAGATGGCCGAGTTGGTCGCATTGCATGAGCAGGACCCCTTCGCCGCTGATGTGACCGAAATAGCGCTTGAGGATGTAACCCGCGCCTTGGAGAGTCTCGACCGGGGAAGCGCCAAGGGGCGCTACTGCGTTGTTCTGTGACTTGTTCAACTTACTGGTCGGCCATCGCAGAGATTCTATAGGCTCGTCTAGTACGGCCGAAACCGAGTACCCATGAGCGTGCGCTTTCAGGACCCCGAACCGCTGCGGTGAATGTCCGAGAAACGGACGCAAAGCGGCCGTGGCGTCTCCATCGTAACGGGCGCTTCGCACTGGTCTTCTTCCGGTGCGGAGTCTCTTCGAGAGTGGGCGCAATGTACCAATCCATCGCTCCCCATTGACGAGCGCATTTTTCACCACAATAGGGTCAAGCTAAAAAATGTGCTAAGCGCCAACCAAGTATCAACAGGAGTGTAATAGTGAGCGACCCGACCGTAGCAGATGCAACAAACCGCATTTATGAATCGCTCCAGGCAGACAATGCCGACATCGACGTGCATATCGCGACCCTCAAGGCAGCGATGGCGCGAGCGGGTTTGAAAGAGGCTGTATTCGACCCGGCTAGGCTCGTGCAGAACAATCGTTCTGGCAGGAAGCTAATGCAGGCGTACTTTCGGCAGCGCGGCGTGACGGTGAAATTCTCGGCTTCGTGAAGCCTTCCAATGTAGTCAGCTTTCCCTGCAGGGCCTTGCGGCGTCCGGTCCTGAACTCCTGCCGTCGCGGTGAGGGCATTGACCGAGACGCGCGGGTCGCTGTTTTTCCGTCGTCGCCAGAGCCTTCAGGCGCCTTCTTTCCCGTCCAGCCAATCACGGATCAATTGACGATAGCGTTCTCCGTCGAAGCTCGGGAAATGACCACCGTGGACAATGCGGACGGGATAGTCGAGCAGCCGCTTCATCGAGGCTGTGTAGTCGCCGCCGTGCGAGTGGTACGTGTCTTCGATCAGCGGGCCGTCGTAGAGGATGTCGCCGGAGAAGAGGATGCCGCTGGCCTTCTCGAAAAGAGCGATCCCGCCAGGCGAGTGGCCGGGCGTGTGAATGACCTCGAAATGACGATCGCCGAGATCGATCACGTCGCCGTCATGGAGAATGCGCGTGGCTGGTGCCGCCTTCACCGCATAACATTTCGAGCAATAGGGCTCCGGCGGTAGCGCGTCGAAAATCTCGTCTGTGACATACGGGTCAGCGAGCGTGTTGGCCCGGGTCGGGTATGCGAGAAGGTCGGCCTCCGCTTCATGGACAGCCCGACATTCGAATTCGTGATGGCAACCGATGTGGTCGAAATGGGTGTGGCTCGCAACGGCCGTCAGTGGCCGCTCGGAGACAAGCGGCACCCATTCCCGAAGCGAAACGACCCCCATGCCGCTGTCGACCAGCATGTCGGCGTCGCGTCCGCGCACGTGCCAGATGTTGCAACGGTAGAATTCCTTGATATGCGGCTCGCAGATATAGGTGACGTCATCGTCGAGACGTCTGACCGAATACCAGTTCTCAGGGGCCATCCGCCGCATCGACTTCTCCTCAGGCGGCCGGCAGAGCCGTCACGCCCGCCGGATCGACGGCAAGGGTAATCCGCTCGCCGGTCGCGATCTTCGCCGATTGCGGCATGTGGGCCACGAGGTTCAGGTCGTTGGCCGCAGCGGGCGCGAGATGGCATCGGAAGTGCGTGCCGAAGAATGCGCTTCCCGTGATCTGCGCCTCTCCCAAACGAATGGCCGCGTGCTCGCCGCTGTCGCAGAAGTGCTCCGGCCTGATGCACAGCGTAACCTTGTCGCCGGCGGCAGGCTTCCGGTTCGTGAAATTGGATGCTGGCAGCGAGATCTGACCGACAGGCGTTTCGACCTGCGCGCTGTCGTTCGCCGCATCTCGAACCTTGCCCTGCAGGAAATTGACTTCGCCCATGAAGCCGGCTGAGAACAGCGACTTCGGCCGCATGTAAATGTCGGAAGGCGCGCCGCAGTCCTCGACCTTGCCCTGGTTCATCACGACGATGCGATCGGCGATCGCCATTGCCTCTTCCTGGTCATGGGTCACATGGACGAAGGTCGTGCCGACCCGCTTCTGGATCGCCTTCAGCTCGTCCTGCATCTGTCGTCTAAGTTTGAGGTCCAGCGCACCCAGCGGTTCATCGAGCAGGAGGACATCGGGATCGACAGCGAGCGCCCGCGCGAGCGCGACGCGCTGCCGCTGCCCACCGGAAAGCTCATGCGGCTTCTTGCCCGCGGCCGACTTCAACCCGACGAGATCGAGAAAGGCCAATGCCTTCTCGTCACGCTTGCCCTTGTCCATTCCACGCATCCTGAGGCCGAAGCCGACATTGTCGACCAGCCGCATGTGCGGAAAGAGGGCATAGTCCTGGAACATCGTCGTAGTCGGGCGCTTCGCAGGCGCGACGCCGGTCATATCCTTCCCGCCGATCGAGATCGTTCCACTGGTGGCGGTGACGAAGCCGCCGAGGATGGACAGCAAGGTCGTCTTGCCGCAGCCGGACGGGCCCAGCAGGACGATGAACTCGCCTGCTTCTATCTCCAGCGAGACATTGTCGAGCGCCTTGAACGCGCCAAAGGTTTTGATCGCGTTGCGGATGGACACGGATGCGGTCATGGCTTGCGGCTCCTGCCGAAGAGAGCGAGTTCGAGCACCAGCAGCACGAAGACGGACACCAGGAAGACAAGCGAGCCGATCGCGTTTGTCTTCGGGTTCAGGCCCGAACGCAGCATGCTCCAGATTTCCACCGGAAGCGTCACATCGAAGCGCGACAGGAGGAAGGCGATGATGAATTCGTCCCAGCTGAAGGTGATCGAGAGGAAGAATGCGGCCATGATCGACGGCATCAGCATGGGGGCGGTGACGAGCGCCATAACCTTAAAGTCGTTCGCGCCAAGATCGCGCGCTGCGCGCTCGATGTTGATGTGATGGTCGCCCATCGACGCATAGATGATGGCAAAGCAAAGCGGCAGGTTGATCACCACATGCCCGATCCCGACGGTCCAGAGCGAAAGCGGGATCTGCAATGTGTTCAGGAGCGTGAGCAGACCGAGGGCAATGATCAGGTAGCTGACCGTCATCGGCGCAATCAGCAGGCCGCGCTGCAATACCGATCCCGGCAACCTGTAGCGCGCCAGCGCATAGGCGGCGAGAAAGCCCAGAATACAGGCTAGCGTCGACGAGAAGACCGCAACGAAGAACGAGTTTGCCAGCGCCGCCATCAGTTTGCGGTCGGCGAAGACGGCATCGTACCATTGGAGCGAAAACCCATTGAAGGGCGGAACCGGCAGACGCCCATCCTGGAACGAGAACAGCACCAGCACGGCGACGGGCAGGAATATGAAGGCGTAGATGGCCGCGAGATAGAGCCAGCTCAGCGACGAGGCGAGTAGGTCGTGCAATCGGCTCGAACGGACGACAGTGCCGGAGATTTGTGCCTGCGCCATCTTTACGCCCTCTCGATCTTCAGCCAGCGGGCGCAGAGAACATAGGCCGCGGTGACAGCCAGCATCAGGATGATGGAGAGGGCTGCCGCCATCGGAAAGTCTGCGCGTCGACCGATCTGCAGCATGATGATCTGCGGCAGGACGAGTTCGTTGTTGCCCCCGAGGATCTGTGGGGTGATGTAGTCGCCGATACAGAGCACAAAGGTGAGGAAGGCGCCCGTCATGATGCCGGGAAGCGTGAGCGGCAGGATGACGTGCCAGAAGGTCTGGAAGGTATTGGCGCCGAGATCGGCCGCAGCGCGCCGATAGTTCGGCGAAAGCTGGATGAGGTTCGAGTAGATCGTCAGCGTCAGGAGCATGACGAAGAAGTGGACAAAGCCGATGACGGTCGCGATGCGGTTGCTGGCAATCTCCAGTGGTTCTGAGATCAGCCCAATGCCGAGAAGCGCCTGATTGATGACGCCACCTTTCGACAGCACAAGCAACCAGGAATAGGAGCGGACGACGTAGGATGTCCAGAACGGCAGGATCGCGAGTATCAATGCCATCCGCTGCCAACGCTTCGGCACGCGCTCGGCGATGATCCACGCCAGCGGATAGGCCAGGAGCACAGACAGGATCGTCACCGTCAGCGTGATTTCGAGCGAGTTCGTCAGGCCCCTGAGTAGCGCGCTCTCGGTGAAGAACCGGGCATAGTTGTCGAGGTTCCAGACGCGAACGATATCGCGCCCCTGACGCGACCACAGGCTCATGGCGGTCATATAGAGAAATGGCACGACGAAGAAGGCAACGGTCCATAGCAGCGCGGGGGCGACGAAGCCCCAGGCTTTCCGGCGTTCCCTGACTTCAAGTGTGGCGGCGGTCATGATCGATCAACTTGGTTTGTTGTTGGCGCGGCAATCCTGCCGCGCGCGACTGGGATGAGGACGTTGTGACCCTCATCCGTAATTGGCCCATTAGCTTCAATCGTGTGCGAGGAGCGTTAAGCTCACTGCTGCATCATGTTGGTCCAGGCATCCTGCATCTTCTGGTCCAGCTCGGCAGTCGGGATCGGATAGAGCTGGGTGTTCTTCAGGTAGCCGGCCTGATCGTCCCAGCGCAGCGCCTTCTTCTGGTTGTCCGCCAGATGCTCACCGGCCTTCTGGTTGGTCGGCATGCCCCAGTAGCAGGAAGACGTTGCGAGCCGTGCCTGGCCTTCCGGGCTCAGGATGTACTGGACGAATTTAAGCGCCAGATCGGGCTTCTTGGAGTCCTTCATGACGCCGATCGACTGTGCCCAGCGCACCGCGCCCTGCTTGGGCACGATCCAGTCGAGGTTCGGCTTGTCCTTGGCAAGCGACGCCGTGATCCATTCGCCGCCGCCGACGAGGATGTCAACCTCACCCGTCGCAAGCGCGGTCTGGGATGAAACCACGTCGCTGACTTGCTTCGATACGGTCTTCATCGCCGACAATTTTTCCTCGATCGCCGGCATATCGGCGTCGGAGAGATCCGCAGTCTTCTTGCCGAGGCCGAGCTGTACCAGGCCGATCATCGGCAGGTAGTAGTCGTAGAGGGCGATGCGGCCCTTGTACTTGTCCGACCAGATCACCGAGAGATCTTCCATGTCCTTCGGATCGACCTTGGTCTTGTCGTAGGAGATCGTGTTGTAGCCGAACTTCTCGGTCACGGCGTAGGTTTTGCCGTCCTTGGTATTGTTGGCTTCCATGCGAAGTTCGGGGAACATGTCGGATGTGGGAAGGGCGTCGGCCGGCATCTCGCCAAGCAGGCCCATATCGATCACGCGGTGCACGTCCACGGCGTCCACGACCATCACATCCCAGTCGCCCGGCCGGGACTGCTCGAGGATGGAGAGGCCGGCGCCGGTCCCTTCGTATTCCTTCAGATTGACCTTGACGTCGTTGGCCTGCTCGAACGGCTCGATCAGCGCCGGATCGGTGTGATCGCACCAGACCAGTGCGTTGAGCTCATCGGTCGCGTGCGCGTGATTGACTGCGAGCGCCGACAGGGTGATCGCCGCGACGGAGGTGAAAAGCCGGCGCGCTGCGGCGCGCGAATTGGTTCTGTTCATCGTTCTACCCTCTGGTTTCGGCACTCGTTGCGGTGCCTTTACAAAAAGATTGAATGAGTTCATTTTTTAAGTCAATATCAAATTTGAAGGTATTCAATTAAGGAAATCGCGGGTGACGGGACTTCGCGCAAAACAGAAGGCCGACAAGAACAGGCGCATCCTGGAAGCCGCGACCAAGCTCTTCCGCGAGGTCGGCTATGATGCCGCGCGCATCGAGGACATCGCCGAGCGGGCGGAAGTCTCGGTCGGAACCTTCTACAACTACTATGAAAACAAGGGTGACATGCTGGTTGCCTCTGTCGCGATGGAAGTGGAAGAGGTGCTCGAAGCCGGAGAGCCGATCGTCGCGAACCCTCCATCCAACGTGCTGGAAGCCCTGTCGGCGCTGATCAACCAGTATTACGACCACTCGCTCGTCTATCTGAGCAAGGAGATGTGGCGAACGGCGATGGCGATCTCCATCCAGCAGCCGGATACGCGCTTCTCCAAGCGCTACACCGAGCTGGATCGAGCGCTCTGCCGGCAGGTCTCCACGCTTGTGCACAAATTGCAGCAACGGGGCGCTGTCCTGATGGGCATCGATACGACTGCTGTCGGCTCAATGTTCTTCAACAACCTCAACATGATGTTCACGGAATTCGTGCGCGACGAGACCATGTCTCTCGAGCAGTTAAAGGGCGACGTCGCCCGTCAGAACAAGCCTTTGGCGGCGCTTATCAGCGCGCCACAACAATAATCCAAAGACTGGGAGGAAACATGAACTCGACGCTGGAGAGCGTGATCTCTGCCGCCAATCGGCTGGTCGAAGCATTCGGTCGCCATGATGCTAAGGCGTACTTTGCCGCGTTCGCGCCGAACGCGACCTTCATCTTCCACAATCTCGATCGCATGCTGACGAACCGGGAAGAATATCAAGCGGAGTGGCGTCTGTGGGAGGAGCGCGATGGCTTTCGCGTCGTCGGATGCCGCTCCAGCGACCAGCGCGTCCATCTTGCCGGCGACACCGCCATCTTCACCCATCGCGTCGAAACGAAGGTGGAGTTCAACGGAGAACCGACGGAAACCGAGGAACGCGAAACGATCGTGTTCGAGAAGGCCGCCGATGGTGCATGGCTTGCGGTGCACGAGCATTTGTCGAAACTGAGCTGACGCGGCCGCTCGAGGGCTGCAAGCAGCCCGCTATCGTTCGCCTTTAAGACGGATGTCGGAAATCGGTTCGGCTCACAACGCAGCCGTTTCCGACGCTTCCGCTTCTGGCCCATCAGGGAATGTGGAGGCCCATGAGGCAATCACAAGGCGCGCCGCGCTAAACCCCCTATGGCAATATCGCCGGCGCCATCGGCCTCATAATACGCCCTCTTGTGCTCATACATCTGTGCATCTGCTCGCCTGATAATGCTTTCGACCGTTTCCCCCGGCTCGCCCGTTGCCGCTCCGAATGACATGCGCAGCGGAGCACTCGAGTAGAACTGATTGTTGATCTTGAGCAGCTCTTTGATGGTCTCCGTCATTGTTGCCGCCGCCTTTGCGTCCGCACCCGGCATCAGGACAGCAAACTCGTCGCCGCCGATGCGGCAGGCGTGATTGGGTTGCGATACCGCACCATTCAAAATCTCACCGAAGCGACGCAGCAAAGCGTCGCCTGCATCGTGGCCAAGCTGGTCATTGGCCTCCTTCAGGCCATTGAGGTCGAAGATGATCGCCGACACCGGCAGTATTGACTTCCGTTCCAGGCGGTTGATTTCTTCGGCGTAGAAGGCTCGATTGTAGAGCTTAGTCAGCACATCGTGTTTGCCAAGATATTCGAGATAGGCTTCAGCCTTCTTGCGCGCCGTTATGTCGGTAAGGGCCACCTGCACACGAGACCAATCGAGTTCATACCCCGGAAACACTGAGAAATGTAGCAGGATGTGGCGTACGGTGCCGTCGAGTGCGTAGTTCACCACTTCGCGATGATGATAGAGGTTTCCGTTCCACAGTTCGATGAGCTGCTCACGGAACGGCTTTTCCATGTCGTCCCGGAAGACCTCGTTCAGGCGACGCAGCAACTCATCTGGCTCGCCCGCGCAAAAGAGGTCCAGCGTTGCGCGATTGACCTTGATGACGTGAATTTCGCTCATGCATTGGCGCACGAATTCAGGATGGACGTCCATGAAGGTGCGGAAGTCGCTGATGCCGCGATCCCGGATGTCTTCGAGCAGCACCTTGATCCGGCTGAAATCCTCGACCCACAAGGAAACAGGTGAGTGCTCAAAAATGCCCTCTGCGTGACGCCTCTGGGCAGTCTCCGCCCGTCGTGCATCTTCGCGCGCCGTGATGTCCTCCGTCGTTAGAAGCAGCTTGCTGAGCGACGTTTCGTAGCCGGGCATGACTGCGCCGCGGAGCTGGATGTCGAGACGACGGCCTGAGATCGTATAGTTCGACGTGGTGCTCTCGAACACAAGCTCACCATCGAACAGTTTGGCGAGCTCGATCACATGGGTTTCAAGCATATCGTCGCGAAAGATCGTCGAGAGGTTGGCGCGCAGATGGTGAATGTCTTCAGCCTCGAAGAGCTCCAACGTTTTCCTGTTCACGTCGAGCACCCGAATACACCGGGAGCACTGCGCGACGCGGTCTTGATCCTCCCGTAGAAACGTTCTGATGTCCGTGACGCCTTGCGAGCGCCATAGGTCGAAAAGCGCTTTGACTCCGCTAAAATCCTCGACCCACATCGCCGTGGGGGCGAGATTGAAGATATCGGAATCGAAGCTCTCTGACATGGTTACTCGACGTTTTTGATGTTTAACGGAGCCAAGGCGAATCTCCTCTTATCTCAAATAGGTAAACCGAGGTTGAAGTATGGGCTTTGTCAGCCGACTAATGGAGGAAAAGAAGAGGATGGGCTTTGCCTTTGGCAGCGTCATGACGCTTTTCCAAAGCCCAGTCACAGCTTTGTTCTTTCTAAACGCTGAAGCTCATCGAGCCCGCGATCGTGGGGGCCACCGAAATCAGGATCGGGCCAATCCAGTAAGTTGCCAGTGCATTTGATCTCACTGGCACCATCCCCTCACTCGCCAGTCAGTCTTCGGCCCAGCCGGATATCACCTTCGCTTCTAGGAACTCCTCGATTCCCCACGCTCCCCCCTCGCGTGCGCGGCCGGATGCTTTCACGCCTCCCACCCGCAGCGCGTAGCGCGACGGCTCAACTCGTCCGGACCCGGTCCACCTGGGTGTGAGGTACTGCCCAAGCTTATGTCTGCCTCCTGCGGTAAACGTCACTGTGCGGGCATGAGCGCCGGGGCGCCCTTGTCCTTGATCAGGAGCACCAGGAATTTCGCCGGCTGGGTGTCGCTCGCGTTCCGGTCGACGATGTGAATGTCGTCAGGGCCTTCATAGAAGGACTGTCCTGGTGTCAGTGTCACCTGTTGTCCGCCCTTCAGTTGCATCACGACGGAGCCCTCCAGCACATAGACAAACGCATGCGCATTGTGCCGGTGGATAGCGCTCGACCCGCCGGGCGCATGCTCGACGGTGATCATCAGAGCTTCCCTGCCGGGGCTCTCCGGAAGATCCTTGGACATGAGTGCCGTGACCTTAGGCTCCTGAGCCACCGCCGTGCCGATCATGAGGCACAGAGGAATCAACGCAACAAGTTTGATCGTCATGGTCGCCTCTCGTTTGTTAGGCACCAGTTCGGACAGACCGGGGCGTACTCCGAAGCGGGATCAGGGTGCCTGTGAGCGGCGGAGCCACTCATCGAAACCGATGCGGCCGAGGCGCGCCTCACCCAAGGGCACGAGCGAGTGCTCCTCGACCCGGCCGCCGTAGTATTGGGCCCCGGGGTCGCTCACGACCGCACGCGGGTCGCCAACCGCCTTCAGATAGCGGGCGACGAATTCGTTGAACGGCGCCCGTTCCGGACCGGCGATCTCGACGATGCCGCTACGCGGCGCCGCGATTGCGACATCGGCAACGACGGCGGCAACGTCGTCCGCCGCAATGGGCTGGAACAGGACGGGCGGGAGCCTGACTACGTTTCCGTCCGCACTGGAATTGGCGATGGCGCCGAGGAATTCCAGGAACTGGGTCGCGCGAACGATGGTGTATGGGATGCCGGATGTCCTGATCAGTTTTTCCTGGGCGACCTTGGCGCGGAAATAGCCATTGTCCGTCCGGTCGACTGCGACGATCGATAGCGCGACGTGGTGCCGGACGTTCGCTGCGGCGTCAGCAGCGAGAAGGTTGCGGCCGGAGGTCTCGAAGAACTGAAGCACCGCCTTGTCTTCAAATGAGGGTGAGTTGGCAAGGTCGATCACCACCTGTGTGTCCGCCATGGCCTCTTTGAGACCCTCGCCGGTGATCGTGTCAACGCCGCTGTTGGGCGAGGCGGCGACGACCTCGTGGCCGCCTTTGCGCAAAATGGCAACGGTCTTCGACCCGATCAGGCCGGTGCCGCCGATGACAACGATCTTCACGGTTTATCCTCCTTTGCCGCAGGCGCCGCGGCTGCTGCACTTCCGCCGTCAGCGACCGTGTCGCTCGGGATGTCGGGCGGCTGGTTGTTGCTCGTGTGGGCCTCGCGGCTATCAGGCCGCGAAGACCTCACGCAGATATTGCGACGCCTGTTCAACGGCACCACGCACCGGAGGTGTGTTCGCGATCGGGTTGAGCAGCATGAAGTCGTGGATCGTGCCATTGTAGCGGACCGATGTGACCGGAACGCCAGCCGCTGCCAGCTTGCGGCCATACGCCTCGCCTTCATCGCGCAGCACATCGTTCTCGTCGACCAAGAGTAGTGTTTGCGGCAGGCCCG